>JAJQFO010000334.1 GCA_021201095.1 Lachnospiraceae bacterium | reverse complement strand
CCTTTTATTCAATTTCGTGAATGTGTACTCGAAATCAGCATTTTCCCGTTTTTTTTCATAAAATATTTTGGGTTGACGAATGGAAGAGTTGCGGTTATAATACCGAAAGATTGATAAAAATTTAACGTTAATTATTTATCAACCGTAATTTGCAATTTATAAAAATGGTAAATACAGGCAGCAGATTGCAGCGACCAGATAGATCTGCGCCCTGTATGAAACCTGACGCAAAACATGCAATTTGAAACTTCCGCATGAAAATTGATGCGGAACATGCCACAGACAACTCCTGCACGAAAATCGATGCAGAACATGCAACAGGCAACTCCTGCATGAAAACCAATGCAGGACATGCAGCAGGAAAACCCTGTATCAAAAAACAATGCAGAACAATATGAGGAGGAGATTTAACATGGCAAATACGGAAATCAGTATCCCGGAAATCATTGACACAGCGGAGGCTCTGGAAGCGAAAATGGCTGCGATGAAAGAGGCGCAGAGGATTTTTGCGACTTATACGCAGGAGCAGGTGGACAAAATCTTTAAGGCTGCGGCCACCGCTGCAGATAAAGCGCGTATCCCCCTTGCGAAAATGGCGGTCGCGGAGACCGGCATGGGTGTGGTAGAGGATAAGGTGATCAAGAATCACTACGCTTCTGAATATATTTATAATGCATACAAAAATACAAAGACCTGCGGTGTGGTTGAGGAAGATGCGACCTATGGAATTAAGAAAATCGCGGAGCCGATCGGTCTGATCGCGGCAGTGATTCCGACCACCAATCCGACGTCTACGGCGATTTTTAAGACACTGATTTCGCTGAAGACGAGAAATGCGATCATCATCAGCCCGCATCCGCGCGCGAAGAAGAGTACGATTGAGGCGGCGAAGGTCGTGCTGGAGGCTGCAGTGAAGGCAGGTGCTCCGGAGGGGATCATCGGCTGGATTGATGTCCCGAGCCTGGAGCTGACCAATCTGGTGATGCGTGAAGCGGATATCATTCTGGCGACCGGCGGCCCCGGTATGGTTAAGGCGGCTTATTCCTCCGGCAAACCGGCCCTGGGCGTGGGCGCGGGAAATACGCCGGTTATTATCGATGATACGGCGGACGTGCGGATGGCGGTGAATTCCATTATCCACTCCAAGACCTTTGACAATGGTATGATCTGCGCTTCCGAGCAGTCGGTGACAGTTCTGGAGGGTGTTTACCAGCAGGTGAAGGACGAATTCCAGTACCGCGGCTGCTATTTTCTGCAGGGCGATGAGCTGGAAAAGGTGCGCAAGACCATTATTATCAATGGAGCGCTGAACGCAAAGATTGTGGGACAGTCCGCTTATACCATCGCGAAGATGGCGGGTGTGGAGGTTCCGGCCTGGACGAAGATCCTCATCGGCGAGGTGGAATCCGTTGATATCAGTGAGGAGTTTGCGCATGAAAAGCTTTCCCCGGTGCTGGCCATGTACAGGGCGGCGACCTTTGACGAGGCGATCGCAAAGGCCGAGCGTCTGGTAGCGGATGGCGGCTTCGGACACACCTCTTCCCTTTATATCAATACCAATGAGACGGAAAAGATGGCAAAGCATGCGGCGGCGATGAAAACCTGCCGGATCCTGATCAATACGCCTTCCTCTCACGGCGGCATCGGTGATCTGTACAACTTTAAGCTGGCTCCTTCACTGACCCTTGGCTGCGGCTCCTGGGGCGGCAATTCTGTATCAGAAAACGTGGGTGTGAAGCATCTGCTCAACATTAAGACCGTTGCCGAAAGGAGAGAGAATATGCTGTGGATGAGGACTCCGGAAAAAGTGTATTTTAAGAAGGGCTGCATGCCGGTGGCGCTGGATGAGCTGGGTACAGTGATGGGCAAGAAGCGCGCGTTCATCGTGACCGATTCCTTCCTATATAAAAATGGAAATACCAGGCCGATCGAGAAAAAGCTGGATGAGATGGGCATCGTGCACACCTGCTTTTCTGATGTAGAGCCGGATCCGTCTCTGGCCTCGGCGAGGGCCGGAGCAAAGGCGATGGCGGCCTTCGAGCCGGATGTGATCATCGCCCTCGGCGGCGGCTCCGCGATGGATGCGGGCAAGATTATGTGGGTGCTCTATGAGAACCCGGACGCGGATTTTGAAGACATGTCCATGGACTTTATGGATATCCGCAAGAGGATTTACACTTACCCGAAGATGGGCAAAAAGGCTTATTTTGTAGCGATTCCGACCTCCTCCGGTACCGGCTCTGAGGTGACACCGTTTGCGATCATCACAGACAAAGAAACCGGCATTAAGTGGCCGCTGGCGGATTATGAGCTGATGCCGAACATGGCGATTGTGGACACGGACAATATGATCAGCGCTCCGAAGGGACTCACCTGCGCCTCCGGTATTGATGTCATGACACACGCGATTGAGGCGTACGTATCGATCATGGCCTCTGATTTTACGGACAGCCTGGCTCTGCGTGCGATCAAGCTGGTATTTGAGTATCTTCCGAGAGCCTACAAGGATGGCAATGATATCGAAGCAAGAGACCACATGGCCAACGCGTCCTGCCTGGCAGGTATGGCTTTCGCCAACGCCTTCCTGGGCGTGAACCACTCCCTGGCTCACAAGCTGGGCGCCTTCCATCACATTCCGCACGGCATTGCCAACGCACTGGTGCTCACCGAAGTGATCCGCTACAACAGCGCAGAGGTTCCGACCAAGATGGGTACCTTCTCGCAGTACCAGTATCCGCACGCACTCGCCCGCTATGCGGAAATCGGCCGCTCGGTCGGCCTGACCGGCGAAACGGATCAGGAGGTGCTTGACAAGCTCATTGACAAGCTTGAGGAGCTGATGCGCACGATCGAAATCAAACCCACCATCCGTGACTACGGCGTGGATGAGCAGTATTTCCTGGATACGCTGGATGAGATGACCGAGCAGGCATTTAACGATCAGTGCACGGGGGCCAACCCGAGGTATCCGCTGATGTCTGAGCTGAAGGAGATTTATCTGAAGGCGTACTACGGGAAAGACAGCCAGTGATGTTTGCCGGATGGTGTTGAAAGGGAAGTGGGGCATATCTCATACAAAGTATGGGTTGCCCTTACCTGTAATCAAAGCAGAGCTGTTATATCAGCATCCGAAGATAGAAACAAATAATGGATGAAAATGATTTTATGAAAAACAGGTGGAGCTTGTTTTATCATTAAGGATTGCTCTATAATGATGACATAATTGGAAATATCAATTGGAAGATAACCAGTCAGGGATTATCGGGCCTTACATGTCTCATAGAGAAAGTCAGGAAATCAATCGCGAGGAGGACCGCCATGAATTTAAAGGATAAAAAATTATTAGTAACACGCCCCTACAAGGTCGTCTATCAGGATGGAGACCATATTGTCAAGGTATTTACAAAGGAACATGGAAAAGCGAACGTCTTTAACGAAGCACTCTGCACCGCGAGGGTAGAGGAGAGCGGACTGGACATTCCGCCAGTGCTGGAGGTGACGGAGATCGACGGAGAGTGGGCTCTCGCTATTCAGTATGTGGCAGGAGAAACTCTGGAAGAGAAGATGGCAAATGACCCGATCCATATCGAGACCTACATGGAGCAGTTTGTAGACGCGCAGCTGGCCATGCACGCGAAAAAGGCACCGAGGCTGACTTTGCAGAAGGATAAATTCGCGCGGAAGATTGACAGTCTGAAGGACAAGATCGACGCTACCACGCGCTATGAGCTGAATACCCGCCTGAATGCCATGCCGAACCATACGAAGCTCTGCCACGGCGACTTCAATCCGAGCAATGTCATTGTCCGCGAGGATGGCACGATGACGATTGTGGACTGGGCACACGCGACACAGGGCAACGCCAGCGGAGACGCGGCAATTACCTATCTGGAATTTGCACTGAAGAATCAGAAAAAGGCAGACCTTTATCTGGATCTTTTCTGTAAAAAAAGCGACACAGCGAAGCAGTACGTGCAGAAATGGCTGCCGATCGCGGCGGCCGCGCAGCTGACTAAGGGCGTTCCCGAGGAGGAGGCCTTCCTGCGGCGCTGGACGGAGATCATTGATTTCCAGTAAGGATGCAATAGGATTATAGGAAATAATTGGTTACGATACTTGTTTGAAATGCCCGGCTGTGCCTTGTGCGTGCCGGGTGTTTTGCGTGTGCTGCGCAGAGAGATTTTACTTCTTGTCCATATCCGGGAAACGTGGTAGAATGTGTCTGGCTGTATCGGGGAGATAAAAACGATGCCCCGGACTGAGCAATATTGAGTGGGGAGGCTTTTCGTATGTTGATCCTGGATAAAAAGGTCACAGCAAATGAACTGATGCATATTGAAAGGGAAACTTTTTTTGACGACATGGTAAAAGCTGTGGTTGATATAGAGAAAGAATTGCTTGCTGTTAATGCGGAGCTGCACGCGGATCTTGAGACTTTTTTGCTGGATAATGGCTCCAGTCAGATGAACCTCTATGGAATTAATATTTATGAAGATGGAGAAATAGAGTACGACTCGCTGATAAACGCACCGAGGAACAGAGAAGCAGGGTTTCCGAGAGTCGGGAGGACTGTAGCAGATCCAAAGGCCAGGAAAAAAATCGAAGAGGTGGTAAAAAAATGGCTGATTTGAAAACATGGTGGGATATGCCGGTCGGAGAACAGATCGCCAACGCGGGAAGCGAAGTGGCGAGAGCAATCCGAAAAAAAAATAAAAACGATAAGCTGGGAGCATCAGAATTTTGTATTCATGCGATAGAGATGTTGTGCTATGCGAAACTGGACCCAAAGAATGTGAACCGCAGGAATGAGCTTTCCTATGCGCAGGAGGAGATTCTGGACTATATTCTGGGGGACAATTTATATCAGAATGATGACCAGTCTATTATGAAATGGTACGATGCATTTATACGATAACAAGAATTCATAATGGCGCATGGAACGTTGTCTGGAAAACAACATTCATTGCTTTATCCTGCAAAAGACAGAGCAGCCTGATGGATCAGACATTTATGCCGTTCCATTCATAAAATGATAAAAAGATCATGGAGGACCCAAGATGAAGTTAACGCAGCTTTTAGAGAAGATGGAGTATACGTGTGTGCAGGGCTCGCCGGACACCGAGGTGAAGAACCTGGTCAATGATTCGCGGAAGGTGGAAGAGGGTTCTCTGTTTTTCTGCATAAAGGGTGCCGTGGCGGACGGACATAAATATGCGGCGGACGTGGCGGCGAAGGGCGCTGCGGTGCTTGTCGTTCAGGATGAGATAGAGGTGCCGCAGGATGTGACGGTGATCCGGGTGGCGGATACGCGCCTGGCGATGGCACTGATGTCGGCGGCCTATTTTGGGTATCCGGCGAATGAAATGCGGATTATCGGCGTGACCGGGACAAAGGGCAAGACGACGACGACCTATATGGTGAAGTCGATTCTGGAGTCGGCGGGCTACAAGGTCGGACTGATCGGCACGATTGAGGCGATTATCGGGGAGGAGAGAATTCCGGCGCATAATACGACCCCGGAGTCCTATACGATTCAGGAATATTTCCGCCGCATGGCGGACGCGGGCTGTCAGGTGGTGGTGATGGAGGTTTCTTCTCAGGGGCTGATGCTGGAGCGCACGGCGGGGATTCCCTTTGAGATCGGTATTTTTACGAATATTGAGCCGGATCACATCGGACCGGCGGAGCATGCGAGCTTTGAGGATTATCTGGAGTGCAAAAGCCGCCTGTTCCGGCAGTGCCGGTATGGAATTCTGAACGCGGACGACGCGCATCTGGAGGCCATTTTAAAGGGGCACACCTGTGAGGTGGAGACCTTTGGCCTGTCGAAAAATGCCGGCATCCGCGCGGAGAATATGCAGCTGGTTTCGCGGCCGGGTTATCTGGGGATTTCTTATACCGTATCATGGAAGACGCAGTCCTTTACTGAGGCCGGAATCGAGAAAGGCTGCCGGGCAGGTGCGCTGTGCGGCGCTGAAGACGAAGGAGAGGCAGGAACGCCAGCAGGAATGGCAGCTGCGCAGGAAAGCAGGAGCTCTGTGGACGGCGAGACCCGCTTTGATGTGGAGATTGACATCCCGGGCAAATTCAGTGTATATAATTCTCTGACAGCGATTGCGATCTGCCGTCATTTTCAGGTTGGTATCGACGATATCCGCCAGGCGTTAAAGACTGCGAAGGTAAAAGGCCGCGTGGAGATGGTGAAGGTATCCGATGATTTTACGCTGATGATTGACTATGCGCACAACGCGATGGCGCTGCAGAGTCTGCTGGAAACGCTGCGGGAGTATCATCCGCACCGCCTGATCAGTGTTTTCGGGTGCGGCGGCAACCGCTCGAAGCTGCGCCGCTATGAGATGGGAGAGGTCTCTGGAAAGCTTGCAGATCTGACCATTATCACCTCGGACAATCCGAGATTTGAGGAGCCGGAAGCGATAATCGAGGACATTGTGACCGGCATGGAAAAGACGGATGGCAAATATATTAAAATCACAGACCGCAAGGAAGCCATCGCCTGGGCGATTCACCATGGCGAGCCGGGTGATATTATTGTTTTGGCCGGAAAGGGACACGAGGATTATCAGGAGATCCGGGGCGTCCAGTATCCGATGGATGAGAGAGTGCTGATCCGGGAAATTCTGGAGGAAGACGCCGGCTGAGGATAACAGAAAGAGGAAGATGTTGGCAGAGGCAGCGGTACTGCGTCTTTTGACTGCTTAAAACCGCTTTGCGAAAAGCGGCGGCCCCAAAGGAGCGCTTTTTTGACGCTTTAGACAGATTGTGGGTCGGGCAAGGATAGAGCAAGGATAGCAATGACAGCAATGACAGAACAGTTCTGCAGAAGCTGGATGACAGTCTGACGGGGGATTTGCGGCATAAACGGGGGAGGAAAGATGGATTTGTATGCGGATATCATTATTGACATTTCACACAGCAAGCTGGATCAGACCTTTCAGTACCGGATCCCCCCGGAGCTGGCCGGCATGCTTGAGCCGGGAGATGTGGTGGAGCTTCCCTTTGGAAATAGCAACCGGCTCGTAAAAGGCTATGTGCTGCGCGTGTCGCGGGAATTGTCCTGTCCTCCGGAAAAGCTGAAAACAATCGCAAGGCGGGTAAATGAGAGCCGGGGCACGGAATCAAAGCTGATTTCGCTGGCACTCTGGATGCGGGATTATTATGGCTCGACGACAATTCAGGCTTTGCGCACGGTTCTTCCGTTTCGAAATACGGTTCCGGAAAAAAAGAAAAAACGGGTGGTGCTTGCCGCAGATCTTCAGACTGCCGGGGAGGCGCTCGAGATGTTTCGAAAGAAGCATCAGACAGCGAGAGCGCGGCTTCTGGAGGCGCTTCTGGAGGAACCGGTCCTGCCGCAGGAGGTGGTGACCGGGACACTTCGGATTACGAAGCCGGTCCTGCAGTCTCTGGAGGAGAAGGGACTCATCCGCTGTGAGACGGAGCAAGTCTACCGGACGCCGGCGATTCTGCAAAAGCTGCGATCTGAGGCGGAAAGCCGCCCTGAGATAATTGCGGCAGAAGCAGTGGAAACTCCGGTCACCGGCTTTGCTCTCAGCGAGGAGCAGCAGGCTGCCGTGGACGCAGTCAGTCATAGCATGGGGCAAGGGTTTTCAGAATTTCTCCTCCATGGGGTGACGGGCAGCGGAAAGACCGCCGTTTACATGGAGCTGATTGCCCGGGCACTGCGCCGGGGAAAACAGGCGATTCTGCTGATTCCTGAGATTTCGCTGACTTATCAGAATGTCGTACGGTTTTATCATGCGTTTGGGGATCGGATTTCGATCCTTCATTCGCGCCTGACGCAGGCGGAGCGGTATGACCAGTTTGAGCGGGCAAAGATGGGAGATATCGACGTGATGATCGGCCCCCGGTCCGCGCTTTTTACGCCGTTTGAGCATCTGGGGCTGATCATTATTGACGAGGAGCATGAGCCTTCCTACAAAAGCGAGTCGACGCCCCGCTACGACGCGCGGGAGACGGCGCGAAAGAGGGCGGAGCTGGAGAAAGCCGTTTTGGTGCTGGGTTCGGCGACCCCGTCGCTGGAATCCTATTATGCGGCCGAGCAGGGGATGAGTACGCTGCTGTCGATGCAGAACCGCCCGACCGGAGGCAGTCTCGCCAAAGTAACGGTAGTGGATATGCGGAACGAGCTGCGGGACGGCAACAGCTCAATTATGAGCCGTGCACTGACAGAAAAGCTGCGTGATACCCTGGCGCGGGGAGAACAGAGTATGCTGTTTCTGAACCGGAGAGGGTATGCGGGATTTGTTCTCTGCCGTTCCTGCGGTCACGTGATGAAGTGCCCTCATTGCGATGTTTCCCTTTCCCTGCACGAGGGTGGGCGGCTCGTCTGCCATTATTGCGGCTATGAGAGACCTGCTCTGCATAAGTGCCCCAAGTGCGGCTCCCCCTTTATCGGCGGCTTTAAAGCAGGCACGCAGCAGATCGAGGCAGTGGTGGCTGAGCTGTTTCCCAAAGCACGGATTCTGCGTATGGACGCGGATACGACCAGGGGAAAGGACGGACATGCCGAAATTTTGCGGGCTTTTGGGCACCATGAGGCGGACATTCTGGTCGGCACACAGATGATTGTGAAGGGACATGATTTTCCGGGAGTTGCTCTGGTCGGAGCTCTCGCGGCGGATATGTCGCTGAATGTCAGTGATTTCCGTGCGGCGGAGCGGACCTACCAGCTGCTGGTGCAGGCAGCCGGCCGTGCAGGCAGGGGGGAGATTCCGGGGGAGGTTGTGATTCAGACCTACCAGCCCGATCACTATGCGATTACCTGCTCCGCTTCGCAGTCCTATGAGCCGTTTTATGAGCAGGAGATTGATTACCGCACGCTTTCCGGATATCCGCCGACAGGCTCTATGATGACTGTTCACTGTGCCGCGGCGGACGAGGAGCAATTGAAGCAGGCTGCCGCCTATCTGGCGCGCTTCGCCAGCCATGTGGCTTCGAAATACCAGGCGGCAGTGATGGGACCTTCCCGGGAGCCGGTCTCCAAAATCAAAGACATCTACCGCATGGCGATCTACATCCGTCATAAGGACGCAGGTGTTCTGACGGCGGTCAAAAACTATATGGAGCAATATATTGGGATGAACAGCGGATTCAGCGATATCCTTATCAATTTTGAGCGGTGAGCCTGTATAATCCGATGGGTTCGTTGTTTCAGCCTTTGGATAGCCTATTTCTACAGCTGTCCGAATCATTGGGATTCACACCGATGCATGAGAAGGCTGTTCCCGTGTTCTTACATTTTGCGCAAGGCAAAAACGACTTTCGTCGTTCATTATAATTATTTGAAAGGCAGGATACAAAAATGGCACTGAGAAATATCAGGATTTACGGAGATGAAATATTGACAAAACCATGCCGCCCGGTGCAGATGATGACGCCGCGCATAAAATTGCTGATCCGGGATATGCTGGATACGATGTATGACGCGAACGGCGTCGGTCTGGCTGCGCCCCAGGTGGGGATCCTCAAGCAGATTGTAGTGATTGATATTGGCGAAGAGGGAGGAGAAGCTCTTGTGCTGATCAACCCGGAAATCCTGGAAACAGACGGCGAACAGACCGGCCAGGAGGGTTGCTTAAGTCTGCCCGGCCAGGCGGGCATGGTGACCCGGCCGAATTATGTAAAGGTAAAGGCACTTGATGAAAACATGCATGAGCGGATCGTCGAGGGGACGGAGCTTCTCGCGCGGGCAATCTGCCATGAGTGCGACCATCTGAAGGGGATTATGTATGTTGAAAAGGTCGAGGGTGATCTTTTTGAAGTGACAGATGAGCCAGAGGAAGAAACAGCAGAGGAGTAAGTTCGGTAAAAACAGCAGAGATTTTGATTCAGAGCCTGAAATGTCCATACCATACAGGCGATGTCATAAGCGGTTGGCATGCTGACAGACTTCTTGTGACTTCGGTTGTCTGGGCGCTGCTTTGCTGGAATAAAAATGGAGTGATAAGAATATGATAAAAAATGTAGTCTTTATGGGGACGCCGGATTTTGCGGTGGGGACGCTGAAGGCTCTGATCGACTCAGATAAATACCAGGTACAGGCGGTTTTCACACAGCCGGATAAGCCGAAGGGACGCTCCGGAGCGCTGCAGATGCCTCCGGTGAAGTCTGTTGCGGTGTCTGCGGACATTCCGGTATATCAGCCGGTGAAAATACGGGAAGCAAAGTGGCTGGATGTGCTGCGTTCCCTGCAGCCGGATGTGATTGTAGTAGTGGCCTTCGGCCAGATCATTCCGAAGGCGATCCTGGATCTGCCGCCTTACGGCTGTATCAATGTCCATGCTTCCTTATTGCCTAAATACCGCGGCGCTGCTCCGATCCAGTGGGCTGTGATCAACGGGGAGAAGGAATCCGGCGTGACGACGATGCGCATGGATGAAGGACTGGATACGGGAGATATGATTTTAAAGGAAATCGTGCCGATCGCTCCGGACGAGACGGGGGGCAGCCTGTTTGACAAGCTGAGTCAGGTGGGGGCGCACCTGCTTATCCGCACGCTGGAGCAGCTGGATGAGGGGACGGCGCAGTTTGAGAGGCAGCCTGTGATAAGTCCGACCGCATATGCGTCTATGCTGACGAAAAAAGACGGGCAGATTGATTTTATCAGAAGCGCGCGTGAAATCGAATGCCGGATCCGCGGACTGGATCCGTGGCCGGGTACCTGGACAATCTTTCGTGGGAAACACCTGAAAATCTGGAAAGCTGCGGCTATGGATGCCTGCGCGGCCTCCGGCAATGCTCCCGGCACGGTATGTACCGTCACAAAAAATGCTCTTTATCTTCAGACCGGTGACGGTGTGCTGTCCATTCTGGAGGTGCAGCCGGAAGGGAAAAAGCGCATGAGCATTGATGCATTTCTGCGCGGGTATCCCGTGCAGGAAGGAGAGCAATTCTGAAACAGAGCATTGGAATTGTGTGCAAAGTGTGTTTTTTAGGAAAAGATTAAGATGCAAAGCGGGAGCGGTCGCTTTACGGGCAGAAAAATTTGTGATAAAGTGAATGCCAAAGGCAGCATCATGCTCTTTTGTCTCGCTGATCATTTTATCAGACATGCGTGGTATGATCAGAGCGGCAGTTCTTGAGTTGGGGAGGAGGGAAGGGAATGTTATATGGCTATTACATGTTTGACTGGACCTATCTGCTGGTGATCGTCGGGCTCATTCTTTCTCTGGCGGCATCGGCACATGTGAAAAATACATTTCGCAAGTATAACCAGGTACGCAGTATGCGCAATCTGACCGGTGCACTGGCGGCGCAGAAGGTGCTGCAGAGCGCCGGGATTTATGATGTCACGATAGAGCGGGTCTCCGGCGAGCTGACGGATCACTATGACCCGCGCACAAAGACCCTGCGGCTTTCAAACAGTACCTACGCTTCGAATTCTGTGGCGGCGGTCTGTGTGGCTGCCCATGAGTGCGGGCATGCTGTGCAGGATCGCGTCGGATACGCGCCGCTTTCTTTGCGGAGCTCTCTGGTGCCGGCCGCGAATATCGGATCCTCACTTGGATGGCCGATTTTCTTTTTCGGATGGATTTTCTCTTTTCAGCCGCTGATTACGGCAGGAATTGTATTGTTTACGCTGGCAGTGCTGTTTCAGCTGGTCACGCTCCCAGTGGAGTTTAACGCTTCTTCGCGCGCGATGAGACTGCTGGAGGATACGCATCTTTTGGGCGAGCAGGAGCTTTCGGCCGGTCGGAAGGTGCTCGGCGCGGCGGCGATGACCTATGTGGCAAGCCTGGCGGCTTCCGCACTGCAGCTTTTACGGCTGGTGATTCTTTCAGGGGGGAGACGGCGCAGATGACAAAACCGGTGAATTTACGCGAAATATGTCTGGGCGTTCTGATGGAGATCACGGAGGAGGAGGCCTACAGCCATGTGGTGCTCCACCAGACGCTGGAAAAATATCAGTATCTGGAAAAACGCGACCGGGCGTTTATCTCCAGGACAGTAGAAGGCACACTGGAGCATATGATTCAGCTGGATTACATTATTGAACAGTTTTCCAATGTGCCGGTCTATAATATGAAGCCCCTGATCCGCAACCTTCTGCGGATGTCTGTGTACCAGCTCAAATACATGGACAGCGTACCGGATTCCGCCGTCTGCAACGAGGCGGTTTCGCTGGCGCAGAGAAAGGGCTTTTATAATCTGAAGGGCTTTGTGAACGGCGTCCTGCGCAACACGGCCAGACGGCTTTCTCAGGTCCGCTACCCGGATCCGCAGCAGGAGCCGCTGCATTATCTGTCGGTGAAGTATTCGTATCCGCTCTGGATGCTGAATAAATGGGTAGCACAGTTCGGTTATGAGACGACGGAGATTATATGCAGAGACTCACACGTGAGCAGAGGTACCATTGTGCGGTGCAATCTCACGAAAGCCTCTGTAGAAGAAGTGATCGAGGATCTTACCTCACAGGGAATTACAGTGCGGCGGCATCCGTATCTTGATTACGCTCTGGAAATTTCTAATTATAATTATATTGGCTCAGTGTCTGCATTTCGAAAGGGCTGGATTCTGGTGCAGGATGTCAGCTCCATGCTGGTGTCGGAGATTGCCGCTCCGAACTGGGGCGACTCCTGTCTGGATGTCTGTGCAGCACCGGGCGGGAAAAGTCTGCACATGGCGGAAAAGCTGATGGGCAGCGGATACGTGGAGGCGCGGGATATTTCAGAGCGCAAGGTGCGCCTGATGCAGGACGCGATCGAGCGCTCGGAGATGATCAACATCCGAGCGATGCGGATGGACGCGACGGTTCTGGACGAGGAATCCCGCCAGAAGGCGGACATAGTCCTTGCGGACGTTCCATGCTCCGGACTGGGTGTGATCCGCAAAAAACAGGATATAAAATACAAAATGTCTGAAAAGCAGCAGTCGGACATCATCCGCATTCAGCGGCGTATCCTGACAAATGTGCAGGAGTACGTGCGCCCGGGCGGGACATTGGTTTACAGTACCTGCACCATCGGCGCGGATGAAAACCAGCTTAATGTCAAATGGTTTCTGGAAAATTTTCCATTTCATCTGGAGAGTATTGATCCTTATATTTGTGAGGAGCTGAAAAGCCGC
This sequence comes from Lachnospiraceae bacterium, assembly GCA_021201095.1. Lineage (GTDB taxonomy): Bacteria > Bacillota > Clostridia > Lachnospirales > Lachnospiraceae > Choladousia. Next base: position 25,092 of record JAJQFO010000334.1, on the reverse strand, counting down.
ACGACGGCGGGGGGCTTCATTCAGCTGCTGCCGGGTGTGCATGCTTCGGATGGATTTTTCATTGCGCGGCTTCGCAGAGACGACTAGATTTTTCCAGGAGCCGGCAAAGCGGGATTACTGGAAGCAGAAGATTTCGCATGAGGCAGGGACATCGTTGTATACCGGTAATTATCTATGACAGTGTCCTGCACCTGCTGTGAGATATGTATGGACGTATAGGACACGTATATAGTTTTGCAGTGGAAGCTGAGGGAAGGAAGGATATGGACAGTTTCGGAAATGATATAAAAAGCAGAACCTTCCTCGAGCTGGCCGGGGAGCTGGAAGCTATGGGAGAAAAATTCTTCCGCGCCAGGCAGCTTTACGACTGGATGCATTGCAAGCTTGCGCGGAGCTTTGATGAGATGACCAATCTTCCAAAGCAGCTCCGGGAAAGGCTGGACAGGGAATATAGCTATACCTCGCATACGCTGGTGGACCGGCGGATATCCGGTCAGGATGGCACGGAGAAATATCTGTTTGGGCTTTGGGACGGCAATGTGGTCGAGAGTGTGCTGATGCGCTACCATTTTGGCAATTCGGTCTGTATTTCTTCTCAGGTAGGCTGCCGTATGGGATGCTCCTTCTGCGCTTCGACAATCGGCGGACTGACGAGAAATCTGCTTCCCTCCGAAATGCTCGACCAGGTGTATTCGATCCAGCGCCTGACTGGTGAGCGCGTTACCCATGTGGTGGTCATGGGCACAGGGGAGCCGCTGGATAATTATGACGGCCTGGTTCGGTTTGTGAGGCTGCTTTCAGATGAAAACGGTCTGCATCTGAGCCAGAGAAATATTACGGTATCGACCTGCGGACTGCCGGACGGCATACATAGACTTGCAGAGGAACATTTTCAGATAACACTTGCTCTCTCTTTGCATGCGCCTTCCCAGGAAAAACGGCAGAAGCTGATGCCTGTCGCGAAAAAGTATGAGCTGGAGGAGGTGCTGGACGCCTGTCGGTATTATTTTGACAGGACGGGCCGGAGGCTGACCTTTGAATACAGTCTGGTGAGCGGCGTGAATGATTCTATGGAGGATGCGCGTGCGCTTGCCGCGCTCCTGGAAGGCTTTCCCTGCCATATTAATCTGATTCCGGTCAATCCGGTCAGGGAACGTAAATTTGTCGCGCCGGAGACCAAACGGGTCGCTGCTTTTAAAAATAAGCTTGAAAAATATGGGAAAACGTGTACTATTAGGAGAGAAATGGGACGCGACATAGGAGGCGCCTGCGGACAGCTCCGCAAGGGATATATGGAAAAACAGCAGTCGTAAAGGGGTTTCAGTCACAAGAAAGGATCAGCACAATGAGGATTTACAGCATCACAGACATTGGCATGAGGCGTTCCTCAAACCAGGATTTTATCTATGCGTCGGAACAGCCGGTCGGCAATCTTCCAAACCTGATGATTGTCGCGGACGGTATGGGGGGACATAACGCAGGTGATCTGGCTTCGCGTTATACGGTGGAGTCGATCATCGAATATCTGGAAAAGGCCGGGGAAAAGCGCCCGATTGCGCTTCTCTCTGAGGCGATACATTACGCTAATGAACGTGTGATCGAGAAGGCGGCTACTGACAGGGCGCTCGAAGGCATGGGGACAACGGTGGTCGCGGCGGTAGTCAGGGACGGCTGCCTGTATGTTGCCAATGTGGGGGACAGCAGGCTCTATCTGATTGACCAGCAGATTTCGCAGATTACCAGAGACCACTCTCTGGTGGAAGAGATGGTCCGCATGGGGGAGATTCAGCGGAAGGACGCCCGTACGCATCCGGACAAAAATGTAATTACACGGGCGATTGGCGTAAAGGCGCCGGTGCGGATTGATTTCTTTGATGTAAAACTGGAAGAGGGGGATCGGATTCTGCTTTGCTCCGATGGACTGACCAACATGGTGGAAGACTCCGAGATTCTGCAGATCGTCAGAAAATATCATTCGCCGAAGGAAGCGGCGTGTCATCTGGTGAATGAGGCAAATAAGAACGGGGGAAAGGACAATATTTCAGTCGTTCTTGCCGAGGTCTGATAAATGGAGAGCTGCGCAGTTAAAATCACGCCTGCGGTGTGTGCGTTCTTCGCCCATGATTACTTCACAGATCATGGACAGGATATGGAGAAGGATTTATGTTAAAACGAGGTATGTTTATACAAAACAGATATGAAGTCATGTCCAGAATCGGTTCCGGCGGGATGGCAGATGTGTACAAGGCGAAGGACCACAAGCTCAATCGTTTTGTGGCAGTCAAGGTACTGAAGAAGGAATTCCGTGAGGACAAGGTGTTTATCTCCAAGTTCCGTGTGGAAGCGCAGTCGGCGGCGGGACTGGCGCATGGCAATATTGTCAATATCTACGATGTGGGCGAGGAAGCCGGGATTAATTATATTGTAATGGAGCTGGTGGAGGGGATTACCCTCAAGGAATACATTGCGGATAAAGGGCATCTTTCCGCCAGGGAGGCGACCAGCATAGCGCTGCAGATTTCTGCCGGTCTGGAGGCGGCGCATAATAACGGCATTATCCACAGGGATGTCAAGCCGCAGAATATTATGATTTCCACGGATGGGAAGGTCAAGGTGGCAGATTTCGGAATCGCTCGTGCCGCTTCTGCCAATACGATGACGTCCGGTGTTATGGGCTCCGTTCATTACAGCTCACCGGAGCAGACCAGAGGCGGGTACAGTGATGAGAAAAGCGACATTTATTCACTGGGAATCACCATGTACGAGATGCTGACCGGCCACGTCCCGTTTGACGGGGATACGGCGGTTGCGGTCGCGCTGCGGCATCTGCAGGATGAAATGCATGGTCCGAGGGAGGAGTTCCCGGAAATCCCGTACAGTACCAATCAGATCGTTTTAAAATGTACGCAGAAGAGTCCGGACCGCCGGTATCCGGATATGACCGAGCTGATCCGTGATCTCAGAGAGTCGCTTGTGAATCCGGAAGGAGATTTCGTGACATGGGCGGTGGGGGATCGCACGTCTAAGACAATAGTGATGTCCAAAGAAGAAGTGGATCAGATTAAATCCGAGCAGCATCTTCCTTCTTATGATGAATCCATGGATGTGGGGGCTGCGGCGAATATGCACGCGCAGGAGACTGGTTCTGTGCAGAACCGTGCCTGGCAGCCGGGGAGCTATTATCAGAAAAGCCAGTACCAGGATGTGCCTGGGGGAGGACAGGATCCTTCCTATGAAGGGGAACGCTGGGGAACGGGCTACGGTGCTGATGAACCGGTGGAGCATGGCTATTATGATGATTACTATGGTGCTTACGATGACCCGGCAGACGGCCGCGCCAACTCATCGGATGAAGAGGACAGCTACCATCTGGAAGATACTCATGAACCCCCTGTAAAGAAAAAGAGCAAAGCCGAGGATGCGGATGGAGATCTGAACCCGAAGCTGGAAAAGGCTGTGACCTTAGGCGGCATTATCATTGCGGTCGTTGTCGGATTTGTGTTTCTTGCACTGCTTGCAAACGCGCTTGGTCTGATGAAATTTTCCAGCAGCCGGTCGGATTCGGACGGGGACGGTATCATTGTGGAGACTGCCGCCGGCACTGAGGAATCTACAGAAGCGCAGACAGAGTCAGAAAGCGAGAGCGAAAGTGAGACAGAGACCGGGGAGGATTCCGGCTTTGCATTGGATGATCTCAGCAACATGGAGCTTACTCAGGCGCAGGCACTGCTGATTACGCGCGGACTGCAATATAGCGTTGACCAGACGCAGTACAGTGATACGGTAGCAAGCGGTTATGTGATTTCGACTGACCCGGAAGCGGGTGATACGGTCAGCACCGGAGATGTGATTACTCTTTATGTGAGTCAGGGAGCCGCCCAGACGGAGGAAGATGCCGAAGTAGAATATAAAACGCTCTGGAGTGTGACCGGTTATACTGTGGAGCGGGCTGAGGAGGCGCTGGAGATGCTGGGACTGACAGCTGCCTATGCGTATGAATCCAGTGATACCATCAGTGAAGGACTGGTCACCCGCACAAGTGCGGATGATACAGACGGACTGGTGCCGAAGGGAAGCACGGTCACTATCTATATCAGCACGGGGCCGTCGACATCTGATTCATCGGATGATGACAATATCACGATTATAGACGACGAAGATTCGTCTTCTGCTGATACGACGGCATCCGATACGGCATCGTCCGGCACCACGGCATCGGATACGTCAACAGGTACATCTTCCTCCGATACTTCTACGACGACCTCGGGCGAGGATTCTTCCTCAGGCAGTTCCAGTGCGGCTGTGAGCGGCAGCTGGCAGTGTAATGCGTCCTTGAGTGCTCCGTCCGGATATACCGGACAGCCGGTGAGGATTACGCTGTATCAGAATGGGACAGAGACGACGGTATTTGAAGGGACAACGTCCTTCCCCTACCTGCTTCAGGTGGCCGGAATAGATGGGGAAACAACTGGTACCGCGTATGTTTATCTGCTGGATGAAGAGACAGGAGAGGTGACCAGCACGATCCAGTACTCCGGGATTACGTTCAGCGAAGTTTCTTAGTCAGCGCAGTCGGCGGATTGTGCCTGGCGACCCTTGCGTGACGGATTGTAGATAAGACGGGTAATTGATGATTGTTAATGGGAGAATGGGCCGGATACAGATGGTGAATGAATGCATGGCAAGATAATCAGAGGAGTCGGCGGATTTTATTATGTACACGCCGCCGACGGTGAAGTTTATGAATGCAGGGCAAAGGGAATTTTCCGCAAGGAAAAGGTGAAGCCCCTGGTCGGCGATGATGTGGAAATTTCTGTGCTGGACGCGGCTGGGAAGACCGGGAATGTCGACCAGCTGCTTCCGCGCATGAACGCGCTGATCCGGCCGGCGGCAGCCAATGTGGACCAGGCGATGGTGGTGTTTGCGGTCACGCATCCCCAGCCGAACCTGAACCTGCTGGATCGGTTCCTGATTCTGATGAACCGGCAGAACATCCCGGTGATTGTCTGCTTTAATAAGACAGATCTGGCAGCTAAGGAGCAGACCCGCACGCTGGAGGAGATTTACCGGGGATGCGGCTGTGAGGTATGCTTTGTAAGCGTGGAGAAGGAGGAAGGTCTTTTGCGGGTGCGCTCCCTGCTGGAAGGTAAAACGACCGTGCTGGCCGGCCCTTCCGGCGTTGGAAAATCCTCTCTGACGAATTATTTTCTGCCCGAACGGCGCATGGAGGTCGGAGAAATCAGCAGGAAAATCGACCGGGGAAAGCACACGACCCGGCATACAGAGCTGCTCGTACTCCGGCAGCTGGAGACTTCTGCGGCACCGAGCTATCTTCTGGATACGCCGGGATTCAGTTCGCTTTTTCTGCAGGATATCGAGTATGAGGAATTAAAAAGCTATTTTTATGAGTTTGACAGCTATGAGGCAGAATGCCGGTTTCAGGGCTGCATGCACTTGAAAGAGCCCGATTGCGCGGTAAAAAAAGCGGTAGAAAGCGGGGAAATTCACCGCGCAAGATACGAGAGCTATGAGCTTCTGGCCAGTGAGCTGAAGAATAAAAGAAAAAAATATACGGAACATCACAAAGCGGGAGAACGGAAATGAACCGAAAAAATATTTTGGCGCCCTCGATACTGGCGGCAGACTTTAAAACACTGGGACACGAGGTAGATACCGTGACGAAAGCGGGAGCCGAATATCTGCATATAGATGTGATGGACGGGGTTTTCGTTCCCAGCATTTCCTTTGGGATGCCTGTGATTTCATCCATCCGTCCGGAGACGGACTGCGTGTTTGATGTACACCTGATGATCGTGGAGCCCGAGAAATATATCCGGGAGTTTGCCGGATGCGGGGCGGACAGTATCACTGTTCACGCGGAAAGCGCCCGGCATCTGCAGAGAATCGTCCATGATATTAAGGAAATGGGACTGCGGGTGGGAGTCGCTCTCAACCCGGCTACTCCCCTGTGCGCATTGGATTATGTGCTTCCGTATCTGGACATGGTGCTGATCATGACGGTCAATCCGGGCTACGGCGGACAGGCCTATATTCCGGAAATGACCGGGAAAATCCGCAGCCTGCGCCGAAAAGCACTGGAGCTGGGGCTGGATCTTGACATTGAAGTAGACGGCGGCATCAATGAGCATACTCTTGAAGAAGTCCTTGAGGCCGGTGCGAATGTCTGTGTGGCGGGTTCCGCCGTATTTGGCGGCAACCGGGCAGAGAATGTGCAGAAAATGCTGAAGGTGATGTCGCGCTATACAGCTTATGAAGCAGATTGATTTTTTGTGCAGAGTCATGATATGGGAGAGAAAATAATCCGGGCAGCTCTGAGACATGAAAGACGAAGGCGGAGCTGTGATAAAAAAGGATAAAGCTTTCCGGGCAGAGCTGCTCATAGAAAATGCAGGCATAGCATGCAGAAGGTCAGCGTTCAGAGATTATGGAATAGTAGCTAGGCGGCCGGTAAATACGGACTCCTGAGAATAACAAACAGACAGAGGTATACAAATATGAAACTGGGAATCATCGGATTGCCGAATGTCGGCAAAAGTACATTGTTTAACTCTCTTACAAAGGCAGGGGCAGAGGCGGCGAATTACCCCTTCTGCACGATCGACCCGAATGTGGGTGTGGTGGCAGTTCCGGACGAGCGGCTGGGACTGCTTGCGGATCTTTATCATTCTGCCAAGGTGACGCCGGCGGTGATCGAGTTTGTCGATATTGCCGGACTTGTGAAGGGAGCGTCGAAGGGAGAAGGGCTGGGAAACCAGTTCCTTGCAAACATCCGTGAGGTGGATGCAATTGTCCATGTCGTGCGCTGCTTTGATGACACCAATGTGATCCATGTAGATGGAACGGTTGATCCGGTCCGGGATATCGAGACGATCAATCTGGAGCTGATTTTTTCGGATCTGGAAATCCTGGAACGGCGCATTGCGAAAACCGGACGCGCGGCGAACAATAATAAGACGGCGGCAAAGGAAGTAGAGCTTCTGAAGGCCCTGAAGGCGCATCTGGAGGATGGGAACCTCGCCATCACGTATCAGACAGAGGATGAGGACGAGCAGGCATGGCTGGCCGAGTACAATCTGCTCACGGCAAAGCCGGTTATTTTTGCGGCGAACGTGGATGAAGACGACCTGGCTGACGATGGTGCTTCCAATGCCTATGTACAGAAGGTGCGCTCTTACGCGGCCATGACCGGAAGCGGGGTCTTCGTGATCTGTGCGAAGATTGAAGAGGAGATTTCGGAGCTGGAGGATGATGAAAAGCAGATGTTTCTGGAAGATCTGGGATTAAAAGAGTCCGGACTGGAGAAACTGATAAAGGCGAGCTACAGCCTGCTCGGCCTGATGAGCTTTCTGACGGCCGGTGAGACGGAGACACGTGCGTGGACGATCCGAAAGGGTACTAAAGCTCCGCAGGCCGCGGGCAAGATCCATTCAGACTTTGAGCGGGGCTTTATCCGCGCGGAGGTTGTCAATTACCGCGACCTTCTGGACTGCGGCTCTCTTGCGGCTGCAAGAGAAAAGGGCCTGGTGGGGCTGGAAGGAAAAGACTATGTCGTGAAGGACGGCGATGTGATCCTGTTCCGATTTAATGTATGAGGTGATATTCGATGGATGGCACCATCCGTTTTCCGCATCTGGGAATCACGCTGACACATGTGATCAAAAGCTTTCAGGTGGGCGGACTGGAAATCGCCTGCTATGGAGTGGTTCTCTCTGTCGCAATGATGACCGGTATGTGGCTGGTCATGCGCCTGGCGAAGGCGACCGGACAGAAGGAAGAAGACTATTTTGATCTGGGAATTGTGGCGATCCTTGTTGCTCTGGTGTGTGCGAGAATTTATTATGTCGTGTTTTCGTGGGATTATTACAGATCCCATCTGGCAGAAATATTCAACCTGCGCAAAGGAGGGCTGGCGATCTACGGCGGCGTGATCGGCGGCGTGCTGACTGTGCTGGTGTTCTGCCATATACGGAAGCTTCGTTACCGTCTGGCTCTGGATACGATGTCAGTCGGACTGGTGTGGGGGCAGGTTCTGGGAAGATGGGGCAATTTTTTTAACCGGGAGGCGTTCGGTGACTATACAGACAATCTGTTCGCGATGCAGCTTCCCCTGAGTGATGTCCGGGCTTCGGAAATCACGGACACGATGCGCGCACATCTGGAAACCATTGACGGAGTAGAATATATCCAGGTGCATCCCACGTTTCTCTACGAGTCGCTCTGGAATCTGGGAGTGCTGGCCGTCCTTCTGTTCCTTACCTATTTGAGGAGAAAGAAGGAGATCAGATCAACCGTGACCGGGTTATCCGGGAATAAGCCGTCTGGAAAAGAGCCATCTGGAAAGGAATCGTCCGGAAAGGAAGCATCCGGGAGCAAAGCGCCTGAGATTGAAACGCCCGGCAGCAGCGAGGGAACGATTTTCCTGATGTATCTTCTGCTGTACGGGGCGGGACGTTTCTGGATTGAAGGTCTGCGCACGGATCAGCTCATCCTGTTTGACACCGGGCTGCCGGTATCGCAGGTGCTTTCCGCCATCCTTGTGGTGGCCTCGCTGACACTTCTGATCATAGGACAATTGCGGAGAACCAAGGAAGATGACCCAAAAGGAACGATTAAAAAAACAGATTGAGCGAGAGCGGACACAGCTGAATTTCCTTATAGAAAATGGGGGAAAGGTGGAGGAGGTCTACCGGCAGAGCCTGATTGTGGACCGGCTGGTGGAGCGCTACCTGGAGCTTGCGGCTGTGTAAGAAATGCCAGGGATCTGCCATGCGCGGTCAGCGGATGCTTATAACTGGAGCTTGTGACCACATAAGCAATGCCAGGGATCTGTCAAGCGCGATCAGCGGATGATGATTATATCTGGAGTCTGCGGTCGCATAAGCAGCGCTATAGAGGCAGGACTGCGTGTGCGGCAGTCAGGAAGCACAAAAGAAAAAAGTGGTAACCGTGAAGAAACGGAACCGTTGCAAAATGGGCAGGAGGCAGAAAAACCTCCTGCTTTTTTCATATTTACCACAAGATATTGTGACTGACCGAAAAAAATACTACAAATGGGGGAAAAATTAAATTTAGGCTTGTTTTTTCTGAAAATCTGGGGTATCATAAGCCTCAGGTGGTAGAAAGTGGTGCTTTGTGGTGGATACATGGAGGATTGTGGGAGGTCATTCCGTGGTCGGCCCGGACAAGAAGGTGTATCATGATGTTTATGGGAGAATACAATCATACGATTGATTCCAAAGGCAGACTGATCATCCCGGCAAAATTCAGAGAGCTTTTAGACGATGAATTTATTGTGACGAAGGGATTGGACGGATGCCTCTTTGGGTTTCCCAAAACTGAGTGGGAGATTTTCGAGGGAAAGCTGCGCAAACTGCCGCTTACACAGAAAAACGCCAGAAAATTCACACGTTTCTTTACGGGGAGCGCATCTACATGCGAACTGGACAAGCAGGGGAGAATTCTCTTACCTCAGAACTTAAGAGAGTTTGCGAAGCTGGATAAGGATGTGGTGCTCTCAGGTAACGTGAATCGTATTGAAATCTGGGATAAAGCGACGTGGGTAGAATACAATGCTTACGATGATGTAGATGAAATCGCCGAGCAGATGTCCGATTTGGATTTTACCATTTAACACGGGGTATGCCAGTGAACGGAACTGCGGCTGTCTGTTTTGAATTTTACAGACTGTCGTAAGACAGGCAGAACCCTCCTGGGGAGGATTATATGGAATTTAATCACAAATCAGTACTTCTGAACGAGTGCATTGAGGAACTGCGGATAAAGCCAGATGGGATATATGTGGACGGCACGCTTGGAGGCGGCGGACACTCTCTGGAAATATGCAGACGGCTGACCGGGGGAGGGAGGCTGATCGGCATTGATCAGGATGAGGACGCGATTCTCGCGGCCACGCGGCGTTTGGATGAGTTTCGGGATCGCGTGACGATTATACGCAGTAATTTCTGCTATATGAAGGACGAGCTCCGTAAGCTCGGTGTGGCATCTGTAGATGGAGTTGTTTTGGATCTGGGGGTCTCCTCTTACCAGCTTGACACTGCGGACAGAGGATTTACTTACCGGGAAGACGTCCCCCTCGACATGAGGATGGACCGGCGTCAGAGCCGTACAGCGGCAGATATTGTGAATGATTACAGCGAGATGGAGCTTTACCGCGTCATCCGCGATTATGGGGAAGAAAAGTTCGCAAAAAATATTGCCAGACATATCGTAATCGCCCGCAAGGGAAAAAGACTGGAAACAACTGGGGAGTTAATTCATGTTATAAAAGCGGCGATACCGATGAAAGTGCGGGCTGTAGGAGGACACCCGGCCAAAAAAACATTTCAGGCTATCCGTATAGAACTGAACCGGGAGCTGGAGGTTCTGGAGGAATCTCTGGAGGATATGGTGGATCTGCTGAATGAAGGCGGACGTATCTGCGTGATCACCTTTCATTCGCTGGAGGACCGGATTGTGAAAAGCAAATTCCGGTATCTGGAAAATCCATGCACCTGCCCGAAAGAATTTCCGGTCTGTGTATGCGGAAAAAAATCAAAAGGAACTGTGATTACACGCAAACCGATTCTTCCATCACAGGAAGAAGTGGAGATAAATAACAGAGCAAAAAGCGCAAAACTTCGAGTCTTTGAAAGAGGGAGGCAGCAATGGCAGGATCAGGATACGCAAGGGGAACTTCTTCGAATGGACGGCGCGGGCAGACGCGGACGAAAAACGGCAACCAGAATGTCTACACCTATGTAGACGGTACGGCGGTACGGCAGCTGGATGTCTCCCAGTTTCCGGCAGGCAGAGAGCTTCCCGTGGAGCGTGAATTTCCGGCTGAGCAGGAACCTGAAAGGAAGGTCAGCGCGGCTACACAGAGAAACCGCGAGCGCGCGCTTCAGATGAACCTGCCGTATGTGCTGTTTCTTACGATAGCTGCGGTCATCACGGTATTTGTCTGTGTCAATTTCCTGCAGCTGCGCGCAAAAAACACCATTCTTCAGGAGGATGTGGCCGCGCTGGAGGCAGAGCTGGACTCCGCAATTCTGGATAATGACTCAGAGTACAATCGCGTGATGAACAGTGTGGATCTGGAATATGTCAAAGATATAGCAGTCAATGAGCTGGGAATGCAGCTCGCTACCACCTCACAGATCGTGACTTATACGGTAGAAGACAGTGATTATGTAAGACAGTATTCTGAGATTCCAGAAGAGTAGGAGAATGGAATTGGCTAGTCGAGTAAAAAAAGAACGCAAATTTTCAAGACGAATGCAAATCAAGCTGCTGGCTGTATTTGCATTCGTTTTGTGCGGTTTGGTGGTATTGCTGCTGCGTATTGTACAGATCAATGTTACAGAAGGAAGCAGCTACGCGAAACAGGTACTTTCCCAGAATGATTATGACAGCGAGACCCTTTATGCCAGGAGAGGAGAAATCCAGGACACGAACGGCCGCGTGCTGGCCTACAGCGAGAAGGTCTACAACCTGGTGCTGGACTGCTATGCGGTCAACCAGAACCAGGAGGATTATCTGGATCCTACGGTGGAGGTGCTCAGCGAATATTTCGGACTGGATGAAACCTATCTGAGAAATCTGATTACTGCCGACGCGACAAAGGACAGCCAGTACCAGATCCTGAGTGTAAAGGCAGAGGATGAAGAACAGTATCTGACCGAGGATGAAAAGAGCGCCTACGAGGATTACATTGATGAGTATGAGGATATTTCTTCGAAGGAATTAAGTGATTCGGAGAAGGAAGAGAAGGAAAAACGTTCTCTGGTAACCGGTGTCTGGTTTGAGGAAAAATATATCCGTCACTATCCGCTGGGATCGCTCGCGAGTAATACGATCGGCTTCGCCAACAGCCTGGGGGACGGGATCGTCGGTCTGGAGGCCTATTATGATGAGCAGCTGCAGGGGACGAACGGGCGTATTTTTGGATATCTGAATGAAGATACCGAGTATCAGACGAAGACGATTGCGCCGGAGAATGGGTACACGTTGGTGACGACTCTGGATGTGAATATTCAGGAAATGGTGGAGGATGCCATTGCTGAGTTTGATGAGACCTATGGGGACGACAATGATGACGGCACTGCGAAGCACGGGGCACTGAACGTCGGCGTCGTAGTGATGGATCCGAATACGGGCGGAATCCTGGCGATGGCAACGAACCAGAGCTATGATCTGGAGGATCCGGAAAGTGTCATCTACGACTGGTACACAGAATCTGAGATCACAGAGATGAAAAATACGGTGGCTTCCACTGACGCGGATGGCACAGAGACCAGCCTGTACACGACGACACTCTATGATCTGTGGGGAAATTTCTGCGTTTCGGACAGCTTTGAGCCTGGCTCGACCTATAAGCCGATCACGATCGCGGCTGCTCTGGAAATTGGTGCAATCACGACAGACGATACCTTTACCTGCGACGGAGGGGAATACATTACCGATACGGAAATCCACTGTGATGTATATCCGGGCGCGCATGGACTGGAGACGCTGGAGGATGCTCTGGTGAATTCCTGCAACGACGCTCTGATGCAGATTGCGGCCAAAATGCATGTTTCTAATTTCCTCAAATACCAGTCCCTGTTTAATTTTGGAAAAAAGACAGGTATTGACCTGCCGAATGAGTCTACGGGCGTGATCTATACCCAGTCTACCATGAATGAGGTTGAGCTGGCGACCTGCTCCTTCGGACAGGGCTTTACCTGTACAATGATCCAGGAAATCGCGGCTTTTTCCGCGGTTATCAATGGCGGATACTATTATCAGCCGCATGTAGTGGATAAGATTCTCGACGAGGACGGGGCGATTGTCAAGGATAATTCCTCACTGCTTCTGAAGCAGATTATTTCTTCTTCCACATCTGATACCCTGAAGGAATATCTGGAGAGTGTCGTGGAGGATGGTACCGGACAGAAAGCGCGCGTACCGGGGTATCGAGTCGGCGGCAAGACCGGTACGGCAGAGAAAATTGACTCTGATACGAAACAGCGTGCGGATGGCCTTTATCTGGTATCCTTTATCGGCGCGGCGCCGATCAACGATCCGGAGGTCGTGATTTACGTGGTAGTTGATGAGCCGAATGTAGAAAATCAGGCAAGCAGCAGCTACGCGCAGAAAATTTTCCAGACCATTGCTCTGGACCTGTTCCCCTATCTGGGGATCACAGCGACCGAGGAGATCACCGACAGCCTGCTCGCTGAGCTGGGACTGACGGAGGAGGATGTGGCTGAGGTGGATTCGGTTGTGACCTTCCAGGCCTTTGATTCTTACGGCAATTTGTATAACAGTGCGCGCGTGGTGGACGGCGAGGTCGTGGATGAATATGGAAATGCGATCGCGGGTGCTTATGTAGCTGAGGACGGGACCGTCTACGACGGCTACATGAACGAGGTGTCCAGCATAGCCACAGACGACAGCGAGGAGGAAGAGGAGGAGATTGCCAGCAATCCGGATATGGCTACTCCGCTTGAGGAAGGGTCTTCCGACTCTTCCGGTTCTACTACTGTAGATCCGACGGATATTCCGGAGGAAGACGAAGAAGAATAAGAGTAATTATTCAGGACAGTACCTCGCACTTGCTGCGAGGTACGTATGAAAACGAAACCGTGAACGCATGAATCGTTTGCTCCCGGAATATATTTTTAAGAAATGATAACCCTGGACAATGCCGGACGGAGCGGGAACCATGCAAAAAACACGAACCTTTCACCGCAGAAAAATTCTTCTGATTTATATTGGGTGCGCGGCGGCCCTGCTGTCTCTGGCGGGCAGGCTCTCTTACCTGATGATCTTCCGGTCGGACTATTATATGGAGCTCGCGGAGGATCTCCACGAGCGGGAGCGGCCGATCAAGGCCGCGCGCGGAAGAATCCTGGACCGCAATGGGATTGTCCTTGCGGATAACCGGACCGTCTGTACGGTTTCAGTCATACACAGCCAGATCACAGATGCCGAGAAGGTAATCGAGGTACTTTGTGAGGAGCTCGGTCTCGATGAAGCGACGGTGCGCGCAAGGGTGGAAAAGAACAGCTCGATGGAGCGCGTCAAAACCAATGTGGATAAGGAAATCGGCGACAGGCTCCGTGCTTATGGCTTGGATGGCGTAAAGGTCGACGAGGATTACCGGCGCACGTATCCCTTTGGGAGTATGGCTTCGAAGGTGCTGGGTTTTACAGGCTCGGACAATCAGGGAATCATCGGGCTGGAGGTGGAGTATGAGGATGTCCTGGCCGGTACGTCTGGGACAATTCTTACACTGACGGACGCACGGGGGATTGAAATTGAGGACGAGGCGGAGACGCGGGTGGAACCGGTTGCCGGGAATGACCTGACGACGAGTCTGGATTATAATATTCAGCAGTATGTGGAGCAGAAGGCTTACCAGGTACTGGAGGAAAAACAGGCGGAGAGCGTTTCTATTCTGGTCATGGATCCGCGTAATGGCGAGATTCTGGCGATGACGAATGTGCCGGAGTTTGACCTGAACGATCCGTACACGCTGACGGAGCTGTTCCTGGAAATTAATTACGATGAGGCTGACTCTGATAGCAGTGCGTCGGAGGAAGCGAATGCAGGTGATGATTCAGCGATGGTGGATGATGTTTCTGACGCTGAGCAAAATGAAAATAATGGCATTCAGGAAGACGATGATACAGCAATGACAGCTGCGCAGGCGGTATCCGGCGAGGAACTGCAGGATCTGCTCAACCAGATGTGGCGCAATGGCTGCATCAATGATACCTACGAGCCAGGCTCGACCTTTAAAATCATCACGGCTGCCGCGGGCCTGGAGGAGGGCGTTGTGAGCCTGGACGATACCTTTTACTGCCCGGGCTATAAGATTGTGGACGACCGCCGCATCCGCTGCCACAAGACGGCGGGGCACGGCGCGGAGACCTTCCTGGAGGCGGCACAGAATTCCTGCAATCCGGTTTTTATCGAGGTGGGGCTGCGGCTGGGCGTTGCAAATTACTTTAAATATTTCAATCAGTTTGGTCTGAATGAAAAGACGGGGATCGACCTGCCCGGAGAGGCTGCTACGATCATGCACAAAGAGGAAAATGTAGGACAGGTGGAGCTTGCAACCATTTCGTTTGGGCAGTCCTTTCAGATCACGCCGATTCAGCTGATCACGACCGTGAGCTCCATTATTAATGGCGGCATCCGGGTTACCCCTCATTTCGGGGTGAGTGTCAGCGATGCAGATGGTACACTGGTGGAGGTTTACCAGTACGGGGAGGATACGAGAATTCTCTCGGAGGAAACCTCGGAAACCATGCGTTATCTTCTGGAACAGGTTGTGGACGGCGGCTCGGGCAAAAATGCTTATATAGAAGGCTACCGTATCGGAGGAAAAACGGCCACTTCCGAGACTCTTCCGCGCGGACAGGGCCGGTACATTTCTTCCTTCATTGGCTTTGCTCCTGCAGACGACCCGCAGGTGATCTGTCTGTGTGTGATCAACAATCCGCAGGGAACCTACTACGGCGGTACGATCGCCGCGCCAGTGGTGAAGGATATATTTGAAAACATCCTTCCCTATCTGGGACTGGAGGCGAGTGCCTCAGAGAGCAATGATTAGCGGCCGGAGATCCGTTAGAGGGCTGCCGGCGGTTCTCAACTGAGGCAGAGACCAGGAGGGGATGATCGGTGCCCGTGAAGCACTGTGAATGTAAGATTTAGATTGCTAACATAAAAGGTTTATGGTAAAAATATAGATTGTGCAGAGTGCGCTCTGCAAATTACGAGTTTCGGAAAATCACCGGGTTTTACGAAACACGATACTTGTGAGATACTCATAAGAGGAGGAGAGACAGTATGAACATGAATCCTGATATTTTTATCCCATTATTTGCGGCGTTTGCGGTCAGCGTGATTTTAGGCCCCTTTGTGATTCCGTTTCTGCGGAAGCTTAAAGTAGGACAGACGGAGCGTGAGGAAGGCGTGCAGTCGCATTTGCAGAAGGCCGGTACGCCGACCATGGGCGGTGTGATTATGCTGATCAGCATTACGCTGATCTCTCTGTTTTATGTCAGACGATATCCGAGAATCATCCCTGTGCTGTTTCTGGTATTGGGATTTGGACTGATCGGATTTCTGGACGACTATCTGAAGGTCGTGATGCGCCGGTCGGACGGGCTGTATCCGAAGCAGAAGATGCTGGGGCAGATTATTGTGACCACGATTTTTATTATCTATATCTGGGTAATGGACAAGTCCTGCCTGGAGATGATCATTCCCTTTACCGGCGGTTATACGCTGACGGCTGATTCGTTTGGAGGCTTTTTTAAGTATCTGGCGATCCCCCTGGCTTATTTTGTGATCATCGGGACGGTCAACGGAGTCAACTTTACCGATGGACTGGACGGGCTGGCGAGCAGCGTGACCCTGATGGTGGCCATCTTTTTTACGGCGGCATCGATGATTCTCGGAGGCGGCATTGAGCCAATCACCGCAGCAGTGGCTGGGGCGCTGATCGGGTTCCTTCTGTTTAATGTATATCCGGCACAGGTTTTTATGGGGGACACCGGATCGCTCGCGCTGGGCGGATTTGTCGCGGGATGCGCGTATCTGCTTAAGCTGCCGATCTTCATTCTGATCATCGGCCTGATCTACCTGATTGAGGTGCTTTCGGTTATCATTCAGGTGACCTATTTCAAGAAAACCGGCGGAAAGCGATTCTTCAAAATGGCGCCGATTCACCATCATTTTGAGCTCTGCGGGTGGTCGGAGACCAGAATTGTGACGGTATTTGCGGTTGTGACCGGATTCCTGTGCCTGCTGGCGCTGTATGCGCTGGGGTGAGAGAAAAAAACGCGATCCCCTGTGGTGATGTAATCTGAAGCGCCAGACTTGCGTAGACGGATAGGGCGGAAAGACGTTCCCTGTCCGTTTGATGAAACAGACAGGCGTTGTGTAAGAAAATCCTGGTAACATAGGAGGCAAAAGAACGATATGAATTTTACAAACTGCCGTGCCCTCGTCTTTGGCGCGGGAATCAGCGGAATCGGCGCAGCCCGGCTGCTTCTGTCCAGCGGGGCTGCCGAGGTGATTTTGTACGATGGAAATGAGAAACTGAATCCGGATGAGCTGAAAGCGAAGGTTATAGCTCCTGCAGAACCGCAGGCAGCCGTCTGCAGGCCGCTGCGTGTGATTCTGGGAGAGCTTCCGGCGGACGAGATGGATAAGATGGATCTTGTTGTCTTGAGCCCAGGCGTGCCGACGGATCTGCCCCTGGTGAGTGAGCTGCGTGCCAGAGAAATTCGCATCTGGGGCGAGGTGGAGCTTGCCTGGGAATGCGGCCAGGGCGATGTGCTTGCTATTACCGGGACGAATGGCAAGACAACGACAACGAGCCTGCTCGGCGAGATTATGGGAAATTATGCCAAGTATCGGAAGGCTTACAGCCTGTCGGCAAAAGCTTTGGCGGACAGTGACCAGACCTGTGCTGCAGCGGAAGCTGACCCGGATGTCGAAAGCAGCAGCGCTGCTGTACAGGCAGGAGCTTCTTTGGCAATCGGGGATTTGCCAGAAGACCGCGTATTCGTGGTTGGCAATATTGGCAATCCCTATACAGAGGCTGCTCCTCTGATGACGGAGTCCTCCATTACAGTCGCGGAAATTTCCAGCTTTCAGCTGGAGACGATTGAGCATTTCGCACCGAAGGTGAGCGCGATCCTCAATATTACGCCGGATCATCTGAACCGCCATCATACGATGGAGGAGTACATACGCGTGAAAGAGCTGATCACAAAGAATCAGGGTGCGCAGGATTGCTGTGTCCTGAATTATGAGGATGAAATCCTGAGAGAATTTGGAAAGACGCTGCAGACAAAGGTCATTTATTTCAGCAGTCTGCATAAACTGGATAAAGGGATGTACCTGGACGGGGAGAATATCTGCTGCTGTGACGGCGAAACGGAGACGGTATTATGCTCTGTGAAGGAACTGAATATCCTGGGTCTCCACAATTATGAGAATGTGATGGCGGCTGCGGCGATGGCCTTCGCCTATGGTGTGCCGGTGGAAGTGGTGCGAAAGAGCGTCTGTGCATTTCAGGCGGTGGAGCATCGGATCGAGTATGTGACCGAAAAGCATGGCGTGGTTTACTACAACGATTCGAAGGGCACGAATCCGGACGCAGCCATCAAGGGAATTCAGGCCATGGATCGTCCGACCCTGCTGATTGGCGGAGGTTATGATAAAAATTCGTCTTATGAGGAATGGATTCAGGCATTTGACGGAAAGGTGAGATACCTGGTACTGATCGGACAGACAAGGGAAAAAATTGCTGAAGCGGCAAGAAAATGCGGATTTGTGAACTGCGTGCTGGCAGATTCTCTGGAAGAAGCCGTGGCGTTCTGCGCGGCGCATGCCGAGAGCGGGGATGCGGTACTGCTTTCTCCGGCATGTGCGAGCTGGGGCATGTTCCCCAATTATGAGGTGCGCGGCAGGCGCTTTAAAGAACTGGTAAATCAGCTGGATTAATGGAGTGGTGAGAATCTGACCAGACGTCCTGTTATAGAAAATCAATCTTTGCGTCGCAGCCGGGAGGGAGCTTCGGACGGCGTCCTGCTGCTTGCAGTCTTACTGCTGGGAGGCTTCGGACTGGCTGTGCTGTACAGTGCAAGCTCGTACAATGGGCAGGTCCGCTTTGGCGATGCCGCCTGGTATTTAAAAAAGCAGTTTTTTGCAATGACGCTGGGTCTTGCGGCAATGTATGGCGTATCCCGCGTGGATTACCATGCACTGAAAAGAATTTCCGGTGCCATTTATCTGCTCTCCGTCATGCTGTCCGGAGCGGTGCTATTGTTCGGGGATACGTACAATGGATCCCGGCGCTGGCTGTCTGTAGGGCCTCTGTCCTTTCAGCCGGCCGAATTTGCAAAACCGGCTGTGATTCTGCTGCTGGCCGGTATGGTCGATTCCATGAAAAAGAAACATCAGGGCCTGATGATTGCTTCGGTTTTCGGCATGGTTCTGCCGATCGTCGCTCTGGTAGGCACGAACAACCTGAGCACGGCTGTGATCATACTTGGAATCGCGATGATTATGATTTTTATCTCCAATCCCAGATATCTGCCATTTCTGGGGCTGATTGCTGCCGGCTGCGTCTTTCTGGGGATTTTTTTGAGTCTGGAATCCTATCGGCTGGAGCGTCTGGCAATCTGGAGAAATCCGGAGCTTTATGAGAAGGGCTACCAGACGCTGCAGGGACTTTATGCGATCGGCTCCGGGGGTCTGTTCGGGCTGGGCTTTGGCAGCAGCCTGCAAAAGCTGGGATTTGTACCGGAGGCGCAGAATGACATGATTTTTTCCATCATCTGCGAGGAGATGGGGCTTGTGGGGGCTGTTTGCCTGATTCTGCTGTTTTTGCTGCTGCTCTGGCGATTTATGGTGATCGCCACACATGCCCCGGATCTGTTTGGCTCTCTGATCGCGGCAGGGATTATGGGGCATCTGGCGATACAGGTCATCCTAAATATCGCAGTAGTCACCAATACCATTCCGAATACCGGGATCACGCTCCCATTTGTGAGCTATGGGGGCACCTCCATCCTGTTTTTGTTTGCGGAGATGGGGCTGGGACTTTCCGTAAGCCGGTTCTGTGTCTGGCCGGGTAAACGCAGATAGAAGATGTTCTGTGAGGATTCCGGGCAGGCCTTTGTATCTGCTGCGAAAACCTGCCCTGAATAGTCACACAGTTACACGATATTTTTTGGCACCTTAGCAGTGCTTCCTGCATAGTATGATGATATAGGCGATTCTATTCTGGCTATGGAGGAAGACTTGATTGAGCTATCTGAAAATTGTGGGAAATGGGCCGCTTACGGGAGAGATTACGGTGCAGGGCTCCAAAAACGCCGCTCTGCCGATTCTGGCCGCATGCCTGATAGGGGAAGGCCCCTGTGTGATTGAAAACTGCCCGCAGATCCGGGATGTCGAGGACACCCTTTCTATTTTAAACCAGCTGGGGGTCAGGACCGGAAGAAAGGCATCTGCTGTCAGTGTGGATGCGTCCGGGATTCGCAATGCTTCTGTCCGTGGTCTGCAGGCGGAAAGAATTCGTTCTTCCGTCTTGTTTTTAGGGGCACTTCTTGGTAGAATGGGAGAGGCAGTGTTTTCCCGGCCCGGCGGATGCGCGATTGGCAGCCGGCCGATTGATCTTCATCTGGAAGTGATGGAGGTGCTGGGCGCGCGTATTTTTCAAGAGGAAGAAATCATCCATGCTGACGTGAAGTCTCTGCGGGGAGCATCCATCAGGCTGCGGATGCCGAGCGTAGGCGCGACGGAAAATGGAATTCTGGCGGCGGTTTGTGCAGACGGAGAGACAGTCATTGAAAATGCGGCCAGGGAGCCTGAAGTGGAAGAGCTTTGCCGGTTCCTTGTACTGCGCGGCGCAAAAATCCTTCGTTCGCCGGACGGCGCACTTCATATATGGGGGAAGCGTCCGCTCTCTCCGGTACAGTTTTCTCTGCAGCCGGACCGGATTGTGGCGGGGACTTATCTTTGCGCGGCAGCGTGCTGCAAAGGAAAAATCCGTATCTGCAATTTGCCTTATCAGGAGCTGGAGGCTCCGATCGGGATCCTGGAAAAAATGGGAATGAAGGTGGCTCCGGACGGGAATATATGGGCGAATCCTCCGCTTAAGGGGATAGGATATCTGGCTACTGAGCCTTATCCGGGTTTCCCTACGGATCTGCAGCCGCCGCTGATGGCGGCACTGTGTACGGCCGGCGGGCAAAGCCGGCTGTGCGAGACGATTTTTGATAACCGGCTCACGACTGCGGGACAGCTTCGCAAAATGGGCGCACATATTGAGATACGGGGGAATTGTGCGGTGATTGACGGTACCTCGTGCCTGCATGGCGAGACGGTATCTGCCCCGGATCTGCGGGGAGGCGCGGCACTGGTATGCGCCGCATTGGGCGCGAAGGGCGAAACGATGCTTGGAGGCTATGATTATATTGCCCGTGGCTATGAGAATATCTGCCGCGACCTGAAGAGTCTGGGAGCGGACATCAATCTGACAGAAGGTATAACAGACTTATGAGAAATCAAAGAAAACGTCGGTTTAAAAATTTGCTCCTTCTTGCAGCAGTGCTCCTGGTATTGCTGGCCGGACTGCTTATTCTCCGGGTGAGAAAGCTGACCGTTTCCGGAAACAGCCGTTATTCGGCGGAAACGATCAAGGATGATCTGATTACGGATTTCTTTTCCAGCAATACGCTGATCCTCTGGTGGACCCATAAGGATGGTACAGTTCCGGATACGATGCCTTATCTGGAATCGCTGAAGATCGAGATCAAATCTCCATTTTCTGTGACTGTGAAGGTCACGGAAAAGGAGTTAGTAGGATATTTTGATATGGGAAGCTGCGCTTATTTTGACTCAGACGGAATCGTTCTGGATATTACGGATGAGGTATATGAAGGAATTCCGATAATTACGGGAGCCAGTGTGGGAGAATTTACCCTGTATCAAAAGGTACCGACGGAAAGCAGCTCCACGCTGCGGACGATTCTCAGCCTGCTGGAGCTTTTGGAGTATCAGGAGCTGACAGCGGATGAGATCCGCTTCTCGGATAATTCAGAAATCACGGTTTATATCGGATATATTGAAGCAGATCTGGGGCAGGATGAATATCTGGAGGAAAAGGTGGCCAATCTGAAGGCGATTCTTGACACCTTCACCAGCACGACGGCCGGCACGCTCCATCTGGAAAATGTGACAGGGAAAAATGAGGACATCACGTTTTCACCTTCCGACGAAGTTATCACGGAGGCCGAGACTGAAACGGAAGAGACGCAGGAGGATGGTGCAGATTCATCTTCCGCGGAGAGCTCCGGCTCCACCGGGACTGGCACAGGGACCACGGATACTTCGACCCTCGGAGGACTGACGACAGACGGCAGCACTGCAGGCGGTGCAGTTTCTTCCGGGCAGGAGGACGGCTCGGATGCGGCTTCATCAGGGCAGGATGGCAGCTCGGATGGCACTAATTCAGACCAGGACGACAGTTCGGATGGCACATCCTCAGATCAGGCGGATGGCTCAGGCGATTCCTCTTCCGATTCGGATGGCACGGCGGATGATTCATCCGACTTTGACAATGGAGAGTCCGATGTAGATCTGATGGTATTTAATTCCAGCGGAGAGCTGGTCTACCATGTTCATGTCAGGGATGGACTGGTAGTGGATGCTTATGGAAATGAGGTACCCGGGTGCAGTGTCAACGAGGACGGCTACGTGGTGGACGCGTACTGGAACATCATCGATCCGGCGACCGGCGACCTGATGAATTGAGAAAGAGCATGCCTTTGAGCCTTATTTCCGCGAGGCAGCGAGCCAGGCAGCCGGACTTCAAAGGAATCCGCGGCATGCCGGCACTCCTTAGAACATAGGCTGTCCGGCTGGTTTTTCCATGTACTGTCGGCATACAGAAGGTCTGACAGCCGGAGCTGTAAAAAAATGTAAGAAAAAAATACAGAAAAGACTTGATAAATCCGGCGAGAGATTATATTATAGTATTTAGTATTTTGCGCCCGAAACACGGCGGTTACCGAGGCTTTGCTTTGGAATCAGGAGCTGCGGAATTCTGGCCGGGCGCAGAGGATTTTCCGGCTGACGGCGGGACGCCGTAATACATGACACGATGCTGCTTTTCATACTGCTGCTTATCATACATAAGCCGGACTGCAAAAAGGAGGAAATACGGTGCTAGAGATTATGTCAAATGAAACGGAATCAGCCGCTAAGATTATCGTGATCGGAGTCGGCGGGGCCGGAAATAATGCAGTAAACCGCATGGTTGAGGATACGATCGCCGGTGTAGAGTTCATCGGTATTAATACAGATAAGCAGGCATTGCTTCTGTGCAAGGCACCTACCACGATCCAGATTGGCGAGAAGGTGACAAAGGGACTTGGCGCCGGTGCGCGTCCGGAGATCGGGCAGCAGGCCGCTGAGGAGAGCACGGAGGAGATCCGTCAGGCGATCCAGGGCGCGGATATGGTATTTGTTACCTGCGGCATGGGCGGCGGCACCGGGACCGGCGCTGCTCCGGTGATTGCGGGGATCGCGAAGGAAATGGGCATTCTGACGGTCGGCGTCGTGACGAAGCCCTTCCGTTTTGAGGCGAAGACCCGTATGAACAACGCCCTTATGGGGATAGAAAAGCTGAAAGAGAATGTAGATACGCTGATTGTTATTCCAAATGACAAGTTGTTGGAGATTGTTGACCGCCGCACAACGATGCCTGAGGCACTGAAGAAGGCGGATGAGGTGCTGCAGCAGGCAGTGCAGGGCATTACAGATCTGATCAACCTGCCGGCACTGATTAACCTCGACTTTGCAGACGTGCAGACGGTTATGAAGGACAAGGGTATCGCACATATCGGTATCGGGCAGGCCAAGGGAGACGACAAGGCTCTCGAGGCAGTAAAGCAGGCAGTTTCCAGCCCGCTGCTTGAGACGACCATCCAGGGTGCGACTCATGTGATTATCAATATTTCCGGAGACATCTCCCTGATTGACGCCAATGATGCGGCAAGCTATGTACAGGATCTGACCGGAGACGATACCAATATCATTTTTGGCGCGATGTACGACGACACCTACGCAGATGAGTGCAGCATCACAGTGATTGCTACCGGCCTTGAGGATGTGAATAACGCGAAGCCGGAGAAACAGACGGCGAGAAGAGGCTATACACCGCAGCGCGAGCGCACCACAGCGGCTCCGTCTGGTCCATCGACCCTTCCGAAGATGCCGAACGTGACTCCGATCCGTACAGGCAGCAGCACTTCCGGTACGCGTGTACCGACCGGCAAGGTGCAGGAAAAAGACATTCAGATTCCGGACTTTTTAAGGAGAAGCTGAAGAATCAGAGCAGCTGTGAGGATAAAAAACAGCTGTGAACCAGATAAGCAAGGCCCGCGGCAAGCGGGCCTTTTTTAAAATAATTTTTCCCGGATTGCTTCGGTGGGCATGTCAAGGCCGGTCCAGATGTGGAAGGCGGCTTCCCCCTGATACAATAACATGTAAAGACCATTTGATACGATACATCCGGCCTTCTCGGCCTCGGTAAGCAGTCTGGTTTTGCGGGGGTTGTAAATGATATCCGAAACGGTCATCCCCGGGTGCAGGCAGGTAAGCTCTGCAAGGGGCAGCCGGTTTGTATCCGGAGCCATGCCGACAGAGGTGGCATTGGTCAGAAGATCGCTTTCCTGTATCGCTGCGTGGACGGACGCTGCGTCATTGAGGTCAATTACGTCAGCAGTGCAGGTGGTCCCCCGATTGATCTGATCCGCCAGCCGGACGGCGTTTGCATAGGAACGGCCGTTTTTCCGGTTCAGAATGTGCAGGAGGCGGACCCCGCTTAATGCGGCCTGTACCGCGATCGAAGACGCGGCACCGCCTGCTCCGAGCAGAGTCATTGTTTCATCTGTGAAATTGTGGCCGGTTACCTGCATGGAGCGAATATAGCCGATGCCGTCCGTATTGTAGCCGATCAGCCGGCCGTCTTCATTTTTCACGGTATTGACCGCGCCGATCATGCGCGCCGCTTCATCAATATCATCCAGATATTCCATGACGCGCTCCTTGTCCGGCATAGTCAGGTTAAAGCCGAAAACGTTCATGCCGCGGAGCGTTTCGACGAAGGACTTTAAATCCTTGCCCTTGGTATCAAAGCAGAGATAGACATAATCGAGGCCAAGCAGCTGGAAGGACTCGTTGTACATGGCTGGAGAGATGCTGTGCGCCACGGGTGAGCCGAGCAGGCAGCCGAGGCGGGTGTGGCCGGAAATCTGCATAAGTGTTTCCTCCCTGGATAGAATATGCTGCGCATTCAGTACCTAAAGGAATGTATTGCGCGGAATGGATATGCGATATGCCGCTCAAAACCACAGAATGTGCCGTGTGGGCCGACAGGATAAGCTGTGCAGGACACAGGAACGGACATAATCTGAAATAGTATACCACCGGAAAAATCATGATACAAGGACAAAAAACATTGTTTCAAAGAATCAGATCGCAGTATGTTGCATC
>JAJQFO010000153.1 GCA_021201095.1 Lachnospiraceae bacterium | reverse complement strand
AATGGAATGAATCAGATAACGGTGCGATTGCACAGATTAAAGATCGTAAATATCCGAAACAGTTGGAAAACCTGCGGCATGATATTCTTCTGGTTGGGATCAATTATTCAGAGAACGATCCGAATAAAAAGCATACTTGTAAAATAGAAAAGCAGACGATCCAAAACAGGTAAAAGCAGACGATAGAAATGCTCTTCGCTTCGCTACGGTCGGCGCTAAACGATCGTCCACTGGACGATCAGCGCCCTCGCAATAGCTCGGCGGATATCCCGCCCAAAGGGCGAGGATGCCACCCGGCGAGGGCAGGACGTGCCAGCGATGACAAAAACGCTTCGCGTTTCGCTGGCACTGACGAACAAGCTCTCTTTAATCGGCTTGCTCGCCTGTTTATCTATTCGAGACAGTTTTAATAACCGAGTCGAGCAGAAGCTCCTTTTGAGCAGCAGGACAATCCAGATTCTTTATATACTGGCTGACGGTTTCCGCGTGGATGCCGGCGGCACGCTCTGCCAGTTCTTTTTTTCCGGCTTCTGTTTTGGGATAATGAACAATCACATGGATTTCAGCACTTTTTCTTGCCATAACAGGCACCCCCTGGTATTTCAGTTTATGTAAAAGAAGTTGTCCGCTATTACCTTGAAATATAGTGCGGTTTATGTTTCAAATCTGAATGACCGGTGCTATAATGCACACAGGCACAGATGGAGGGCAGTTGACGCTGGCAAAGCGCCGATGCCCGATAAAATCTGAACAACTTAATTCCTTGTATCAGCATGGTACCATGCGACAGACAAATATGCATTGAGCGCCGATTGACTGTGAATTGACAAAAATAGGTGGTGATCTTTTTGGAACGTTGCGACTTTGCTTCTGTCATGGCAATCATCAAAAAATATATCAGTGAAAATAATGATATGGGACAGTTGGATTTTCTCTATTCCCTTTTTGATGATTTTGTCAGCAGCGATGAAGGAAGGGATTTTGACTTTGATAATGGCCTTGTCTGCCGGTGGATGAATGGACAGGCTAAGGTGAGTCCGCGAATCACAAAGTACTATACAGACGAACAACATCAGCGGAACCTGGCGCGGGATATATATCAAAATATTCTGCCGGTCATGTTCGATAGTGCGATGGCTGTGCAGAAGATATATGAATTGGTGATCGGAGATGAGTCTATCTCCGAACGGAAGAAGATGGAATTGATAGAGCCGTGTCCCTGCGAGAATGAAAAGGAGGATGCAGATTTTATTGCGCCGGTTCATTACTTTAGCATGGATCGTGACTTTGTGAAGCGAGATGCGCAGACGAAAAAACTGTTGGCCTGCGGGGATCTTTCTCCTGTGCTGGCTGGCTTTATTATGGGAAATGAGGTACCGAAACCCTGCCGGTATTTTTGCGGACGGGAACAGGAACTGGAACGCCTTCATGAAATGCTTTCGGAACAGGGAAAGGTGTTCCTTTATGGAATCGCCGGCATTGGCAAAAGTGAAATCGCGAAAGCCTATGCGAAGCAGTACAAAAAAGAATACACAAATATAATATATATTGTTTACAGCGGTGATCTGCGTCAGGATATGATTGATCTGGACTTTATTGACGATAGGCCAGATGAGAGCGAGGAAGAACGTTTCCGCAGGCACAATCGTTTTCTTCGCACGTTGAAATCGAATACCCTGCTGATTATTGATAATTTTAATGTTACAGTGACCAAGGACAGCTTTCTGTCAGTTGTGATGAAGTATCGCTGCCGGATACTTTTTACTACACGAAGCCGGATGGATCACTATGCTACGATGGAACTTTCAGAAATTTCGGATAAAACCGCATTGCTGAAATTGATGGGGCGCTATTATTCCGAAGCAGGAAATCACGAGTCGGAACTGTCTGAGATCATTGATACTGTTCACTGGCATACGCTGGCGGTGGAGCTTGCTGCACGCCTGTTGGAGCATGGCATACTGGAGCCACACACTTTGCTGCAAAAATTGCAGGAGGAAAAGGTTGCTCTTGACAGTACGGATCGAATATCTATAAAAAAAGATGGAAAGCCAATGAAGGAAACTTATTATGGGCATATTCATATCTTGTTTTCTTTATATCTTCTTTCAGAAAAACAGCAGATGCTGATGAGAAATATGGTGTTGATTCCACTAACGGGCATTGCTTCCAGGCGGCTGGCTGACTGGCTTTCCCTTCCAGATTTAAACTTGATAAATGACTTGATTGAGATGGGATTTATTACTCCGTTGCCTGGACGATGTGTTGCACTGCATCCGATGATCCAGGAAATAGCCCAAACAGATTTGAAACCGTCCATTGTCAAATGCATGCTTCTGTTAAGTAAATTGCAAGACATCTGTTTACATCGCGGCCTGGATATTACATACTATAAAGTCATGTTCCAGACTATTGAAAATATCATCTCACTTGCGGAAAAGGATGATTTGCAGAGCTATCTGCGTTTCCTGGAAGATGCATTTACCTATATGGATAACTACCATTATGAGCAGGGAATGAATATGATCCTGCAAGAAATGCAGAGGCTTTTGGAACAACCGGCTGCAGGAACGGCTGAAGACAGAGCATTGCTCCTCGATTATCGGGCTTCCCGTGAAAAAGATCAGGAGAAGGCAGCCAAACTGGATAAGGATGCACTTGCGCTTCTTCCAATGATCAGTACAGAGAACGCGCTGCTGGTATCCAATATCCATTCGAATCTGGGTGCAAGGTATCGAAAAATGGAGAAATACGATCTTGCCCGACATCACATGGAGATAGGAATTCAGATTATGGAGAAATACCAACCGGCAGCCATGAATGACTGTATTGCTCAGATTGCAAATTACGCTGTCCTTCTATGCGATACCGGAGAACCTGATCGTGGTTTATATGCTTTACGCAAACTGGCACGAACGATCAAAGAAAATAATTCAGACGTGTGCAGTGATTACGCGGTGGTGCAGGAGACGATAGGCAGCATTCTTCTGCTGCAGGGAAAGATATTAGAGGCCGGAGAACATTTTAAAAAGGCCACTGCCATATACGAAATCATATGGGCAGATTCCCCGGAACTGATAGAAGCAAAATATCAGGAGATTATGAACCTTTATCCGCAAGCCAGCATTCATATTGCGCAGGAATTCTTATCTAAACACTAATTACGGTAATAATCAATTAACTGAGTACCAGAAAAGATGACTCTGATAGGGGGTCATCTTTTTTTGCGATATTTAAATGTGAAATCCAGTCAAATTCCGCTCAATTCCCACTCAATGACCTTTTCCACGCCTTACGATAGACTATTTCTGCAAGCAACCAGTACCAGACTATAAAATCCGGTACGAATCTGGCGGAAAAAGAATAGAAGGGAGGCTTTTTGTTTTGCAACTACAAATGTTGTCTGAACGACAACAGACAAGCACAGGATCAAGGATGAAAGAATATGAGAGAACTGAACAACACGAAAATCATTGGCGTAGACCATGGTTATGGCAACATTAAAACGGCAAATACTGTCACGCCAACAGGAATTACCGCCTATGACACAGAACCGATCTTCTCAGGAAATATTCTGGAATATGGCGGGTGCTACTATCGTATCGGGGAAGGGCACAAGGAATTTATTGCAGATAAGGCAGTGGATGAAGATTATTTTCTGCTGACTCTGATGGCTGTTGCGAGAGAGATGAATCTTTGCGGCATCAGAAGCGGGAATGTTCATCTTGCCGCCGGATTGCCGCTGACCTGGATACGGAAGCAAAGAGAGAACTTCAGGAGCTACCTGCTTTGCACTCCGGATGTGCAGTATCGCTTCAATGGGAAGGAGTATTCCATTCATTTTACCGGATGCAGTCTGTACCCGCAAGGGTATCCTGCCATTGTCAATCGTCTGGGCGATTTTAAAGGAACAAATCTTCTGGCAGACATTGGAAACGGTACGATGAATATTCTTTATGTCAACAACAAAAAAGCAGTCGAGAACCGCTGCTGGACTGAAAAGTTTGGAGTCAATCAGTGCATGATTGCTGCCAGAAATGCCATTTTGGACAGCTTCGGAGTAAAGATTGAAGACGCGACTGTGGAACAGGTACTTCGTTTCGGAAATGCCGATATCGGCAAGCCGTATCTGGAATGTATCATTGCGGTTGCCAGGTCTTATGTGAAGGATATTTTTGCTACACTCCGCCGTTATGAGTACAACCCCGATTTAATGCGGTTGTATGTGGTTGGAGGCGGAGGCTGTCTGGTGAAAAATTTTGGCAATTACGAAAAAAATCGGGTAACGATTGTGGACGATATTTGCGCAACTGCCAAAGGATATGAATATCTGGCCTACACCAGCCTGCGCAGGAAGGAGCAGTCATGAGCCGGAATATCTGGAGTACAAATCTCCGCTTTAATCTGGATAAAGACACGCAGTGCAGAGCATGGGAATATTTGCAGACGATGGACAGACAAGTGTTTAAGTCATACAGCCAGGTAATCGCGCTGTCACTCGTGGATTATTTTGAACGATATTATCGCCGTCAGGACGATCCCTATCTGGAAACGCGGGAAAAAGAAGATCAATTTGTCTCACGGATCGTAGAGGCCGTACAGGCATCAATGGAGAAAACACTGCCGCTGTTTCTTGCCGGGTGTATGGTAGGAACCAGGCAGAAAGAAGAGTCACAGACAAAGGAGATTACTTTCCCGCATAGTGAAGACCCGGAAACGGATATAGACTGGGATTTTCTCGGTGAGTGATACCGAAACAATGAGAACAGGAGGTGAACCATGACCGAATATCTGACAAACGGCACAAATCTGCCGCCATATATGGTATTTCCCAAATTTTTGCTGGACAGTGGCTTGTCCGAAACAACGAAGCTGCTCTATGTATTGCTCCTGGATCGGACGAGGCTTTCTATGAAGAATGATGGCTGGGCTGATGCACAGGGTCATGTGTTCATCTACTTTACGATTGCTGACATGGCGGTGGCACTTCACAAAGGCGAGATGACCATCAAAAACAGTCTGACTGCGCTTGAAAACAGTGGACTGATTGTACGCAGGCGGCAGGGAGCCGGTCATCCGAATCGCATTTATGTGAAAATACCTTCCGCTCAGCAGTTTCAGACAGACAAAAAAGTGTCTGCCAGAGAGACAGAAAATTGTCCGGTAGAGGGACAGAATATTGTCCCTGTGACAGACAGAAAAGTGTCCGGTAATAAGAAAGAGACGAGTAATAACCATTCAGAAAAAAGAGGGAGTAAGGATGGTGCCGCAGCCTATGGAAAATATCACAATGTTTTTCTGACGGAGAGTGAGCTGTGTGATCTGCAGCGCGAGGTAAGTGGCTGGAGTCAGTATATTGAAAAACTGTCCAGTTATATGGCCTCCAGTGGGAGGACGTATCAGAATCACGCAGCCACGATCCGAAGCTGGGCGCTGCGGGACAGGCCTGCTTCCCAGAAACGCAATTATGATTACGAGGAGGGAGAAAGTTTATAAACATGGATACGAATACAGACAAAATGGAATCTGGTTTTCCGGGAAGAAAGCTGGAAAATGATGAATATGTATGCGAGGCAGACGGGCTTGTTTACTGTTCAAAATGTCACACTCCGAGGCAATGCCGCAAGCATATCGGAAACAGGGAATTTACGCCGTTCATCATGTGCCGGTGTCAGAAGGAAGCCTATGATGCGGAAGAAGCAGCGCGTGTGCACCGTGAATTTCTGGACAATGTATCCCGGATGAAGGCCAGCGGTCTGCAGGACAAAGAACTCTATGCGTGTACGTTTGCCAATGATAAAGGCTACAATCCGGAGATCCGGCACGCTCATACCTATGTTGAAAAATGGGATGAGATGCTGGCAAGATCCACAGGGCTTCTTTTGTGGGGTGATGTAGGGACCGGGAAATCCTTTTTTGCCGGTTGTATCGCAAATGCTTTGCTGGAAAAGGGGGTGCCGGTACTGATGACCAATTTTGCGCGGATACTCAATACTCTTACAGGAATGCATTTTGACGACCGTAACCAGTTTATTGACAGTCTGAACCGATACAGTCTTTTGATTATTGACGACCTTGGTGCGGAACGGGATTCTGAGTTTTCCAAAGAACAGGTTTTTAATGTCATCGACAGTCGATACAGGAGCCGGAAACCGCTCATTGTGACCACAAACCTGATGCTGTCGGAGATGAAAAACACTGGTGATATTGCCCGAAAGCGTATTTACGACAGGATTCTGGAACGGTGTGTCCCAGTCCGGATTAACAATCAGAATATCCGTGAGCAAATCGCATCGGAAAGTATGAAACAGGCGAAAAATCTGTTTTCATAGAAAACCATATGATTTGCACATTTATTTGGTGCCGGATGTGAATCATCTGTGAACAACATTAGTACCACTTTGAGATGCAGACGATTTTTAATTATTTATGATAGGGATGGAGGTCAAAAGTGATACCAATTTCGGTACTTGCAAAACAAATTAAGTCCAGATACGGACAAAAATGTTAAATCTGAGGCCGGAAACGGCCAATTCAGGGAAAGGAGCCAGATATGGCAGAGAATAAAGAAATGACAGCTGAAGAGAAAGCTTTGCTGCAGGCTAAGCACAGGCAGGAGGAAGTAGAAGCGAGAAACCGGGTTCGAGAGAGAAAAACAAGAACAAGGCGGCTGATTCAGGAGGGCGCAATTCTTGAAAATGTTGCTCCATCCGTAGTTAATATGGATTTAAATTCTTTAAAACAAGAGCTGACAATACGTCTCCGGGGATTGTAGACTTACAGTTTTTATTCCCGTAAGGGCGCACTTACTCACCACCGCCCTTTTGGGGGCGGCGGTGGTATCCTTCCCTGTGGTCAGGAACGTGCGCTCTTCACGAAATGTCCACTGGACATTTCTCCAGAGGGGGCAGGTGATTCCGCAAGCGGAACACCTGAGAAGCCAACCGAACTGTCTGACATAAGCGGACAGCTCCTGCATCCGGCACATTTGGTGCAGGCCGGCATGGAGTCCACCCCGTAAGTTGGCTGCCCGTGAAAGCCTGCCTTTTCAAGAAGCCAGTTATTTTAATAAGTCAGTTTTCGCAGATATGGGTGTGCCGCTATTCTTTGTCACACCCTTCTTCTTTATCCAAAAAGTTAAAAAGAAAGGACGGCGATTGCATGGCAATCTATCACTTAGAGGCGAAGGTCATCAGCCGTGGGAACGGGCGCTCCGCCTGCGCTGCCGCTGCCTATATGAGCTGCAGCAAAATTTACAACGACTATGATGGTATTTTGCATGATTATACCCACAAACAGGGCCTTGCCTGGCAACAGGTATTCCTGCCGGAAAACGCTCCATCCGAATGGCAGGACAGAGAAGTGCTCTGGAATGCCGTGGAAGAAAACGAAAAAACAAAAGACAGTCGTCTTGCCCGGGAATTCGTGGCGGCATTACCGGTTGAGCTGAATAAGGTACAGTGGCAGGCACTTCTGACAGAATTTGTGCAGGAGCAGTTTGTCGCTGACGGAATGTGTGCGGATGTCTGCATTCATGATACTGACGGTCATAATCCGCACGCCCATATCATGCTGACTGTGCGCCCTCTCGACGAGCAGGGAAAGTGGCAGTACAAAACGCAGAAAGAATACCTGTGTGTCCGCGGCGGCGAGGAGCGGGGGTTTACTGCCGCGGAGTTTAAAACAGCACAAGCGGACGGTTGGGAGAAACAGTATCCTTATATACCCGAAAAGGGGAAAAAGAAAATTTATCTGCCGCCGTCCGAAGCCGACCGGCGAGGTCTGATCCGTGTCGACAAGCATCCCAAAAGCACGAAATATGGACGGCAGAACCCCATTGCCGCAAAATGGAACAGCGAGGAACAGCTTCTCACATGGCGTGTAGCGTGGGCGGATGCTGTAAACCGTTGTCTGGAAAAATGGAAATGCTCAGAACGCATTGACCATCGCAGCCATGCGGAAAGAGGGATTGATGAACAGCCTACTATTCATGAAGGAGTAACTGCCGGAAAACTGGAATATAAAGGCATTGTCTCGGATCGTCGCGAGCTGAATCGTCAGATTAAGGCTGACAATGAGTTATTGAGAGAGCTGAAAGCACAGATAAAGAAGCTGACCAACGCGGTAAAGGAAGTCATACCGGCTGTTGCAGAGACTCTTGAAAAGATACGGGAACATATGGTTACGCTGCAATATCATCTGCTTCATAACTCGGCAGAGATTGCTAATA
>JAJQFO010000272.1 GCA_021201095.1 Lachnospiraceae bacterium | reverse complement strand
CCATTCAAGAGATTGTAGGAAGTCATAACTGCTTTCGGCTGTGACCTCTTCACACAAATTTCAAAGCCCTTTAGATAAATCTCTCGTAAGGCTCTTTCACTCACATGGCTGTTGTTTCCAAGCCGGTTATCCTCCTGATTATTGCAGGCAAAATGTTTTATAGTAGTTCCTTTTCCGGGAATGCTCTGTACTCCTTCCGTACACGCGGACGCACACATTCCGGTTACAAGTGGATCCTCTGAATAATATTCAAAATTTCTTCCACACATGGGATCTCTCTGAATATTCATGCCAGGCGCCAGCCATAATGACACACCAAATATTTCCATTTCTTTTCCAACGATTTCTCCTGCTTGCCTGATCCGATTATAATCCCATGTCTGTGCAAGAAGGGTATCAATCGGGATTGCCGTACAATATTGATAATGTGAAACGGTATCGCTAAGATCGGTTGCCGGAACCGCATCTTCGGGGAGATAACCAAGCAAACGCTCCATATCCGGAGTCGGAGTCTGAAATTCATTGACAAACTCTCCATTTCTTGTATGAAATACCTTTGTCAGGCGAAGGCCTGCTGGTCCATCTGCCAACGCCACTGGTGCTATTCCTCTTGATTCCTCCATGCAATCGGTTGTCTCTCCGGCAGCTCCTGGAACTCTTCCGCCAGAGCTATTTCCAATCATACTGCTGACAATTTCTGTTTTCTTCAAATTCCCAACGCACAATGCCGCAAGTTCTTCTTCGTTCAACTGTGCGATCAGGTCTTCTGATGTTGCCCGATTCAAACGAACATCCTCTAAAGAAATTTTATCAATTGCGCTCTTACACTCATATTCCGGAGCATTAACAGAATACTCTGCTTTTTTGCATAAAATATTCTCAGATGAAATTTCAATCACAGGAGCAGCTTTTCTTTCAGCATCTTCCCCCTCGTAATGATAATATTCCGAAGCGTCCGTACCATTTAATTCATCAGAAAATTCCTTGTCTCCAAATAATTTTTTTAATTGAAGTACCGTCATCGTCTCTTTCACATGCAACCTTGCCGCAATCTTTGTCTGTCTGGAGCTATTTCCCACGCGTACCTCATACATGCCGCTTTCAAGAATCCATGCGCTTTCTTTTTCACTGTAAGAAGCCATCTCTGCAAGCTTAAATGTGAGCCTGAGATTTTCCTCTTTCTGCGGCTGCAGCAGCTTTGTCTTCTTATAGGCTTTCAATTCCTGATATGGTTTATCCAGCAGGCCATTTGGTGCACTGATATATACCTGTACAACCTCTTTCCCCGCATATCTGTTTCCAATATTTTTCACATTCACATCCAGGATTGCCTCATCACCTCTGACACTCACATCCGTACTTGCTATCTCAAAATCTGTATAGGATTTCCCATAGCCAAAACAGTACGCAGGATCAACCCCAAACGTGTCAAAATAGCGATAGCCAACATAGATTCCTTCTTTGTAAAAAGAATCATCCAGATTCCCATCCATATGGCTAAAATGCTTACTGGTAGGATAATCCTCGTAATTATTAGCCCAGGTAGCTGTCAATTTACCGGAAGGTGTAACCTTACCGCTGATGATGTCTGCCAGCGCATCTCCGCCGGCACACCCCGCCTGGCTCATCAGAAGTACCGCTCCAATGCCGGAAATCGTTCTGAGCGGCTTTGTATCAATGACTCCGCCCACATTAAGAACTACAATAAAATTCTTATACTCACGTCCCAAAAGCGTCAGATCTGCTAACTCATCCTCGCTTAATAAAAAGTCATTCATGACAGGATGACGGTCAGCT
The DNA here is from genome assembly GCA_021201095.1 of Lachnospiraceae bacterium. GTDB lineage: Bacteria > Bacillota > Clostridia > Lachnospirales > Lachnospiraceae > Choladousia. The sequence goes on along the minus strand of JAJQFO010000272.1, from coordinate 36,729 downwards.
CCTTCTCCTGCCTTCCTTGTAATGACATAGATCGCCGTATCCGTATTCTGAGGGAGATTTTCTTCTGTTACACAATTCATTGGCGGTGCAATAAAAGGCATCGTCATCAGCAACATAAATATGCTTGTGTTCTGACGAACAGTTTCTTCCTGAAGCCGCACCACATAGTCCTTCATTGCCTGATCAAACTGCGCTTCATAAGCATCCAGCCATTTTTTATTAACAATCTCATACCCCGCATTCTCAAGACCATCTTCCACGCTCACGACAATGCGCGAATTAACATCTCCGGAACCGCTTCCTCCTTTTTCCGTACGTCTGGCTCCTGCACCAAAAAGTGCAATTTTTTTCGTATCCTTACCTAATGGAAGCACCCCTGTATTTTCTAAAAGCACCATTCCATCGGCTGCAATCTCTCTGGCCATTCGCATATGCTCTTTTTCGCGGACTGTCATTTTTTCATCTGTTGGTGCGCAAAAAACTTTACTCATTGCTCCACACTCCTAACCACAAAATGATAGCTTCCCGATGCTGCATTCATCCGCACACGCTGATCTGTATAAACAATACCTGTAAGATATTGTTCGGAATTCGTATAATCATTGATTCCTTCAATCTGATATCCAGGTCCTACCATAAGTTCTATCTCAGAGTGATGCCCTGCCGGGATCAAAATCTCGTAATAATAAGCTTCTTCCTGTTCATCCCAATTCCACTTACACCTATAGGTTCCCTGAACTGTCTCTACACGGCTATTTACCCAGGTAACCTCGTGTTCTGTATCCGGTATCGGTGCAATCCGATAGGTCCCTGGTTCTAAACCTCTTCGCACACCGCCTGCATATGCCAGCATCCATGTGCCAACTGCACCAAATGAATAGTGATTAAATGAATTCATACTGTTATTTCCGCCAAAACCATTCTTATGCGTATACGAATCCAAACGCTCCCATATCGTTGTCGCTCCCTGTTTAACTGGATATAACCAGGATGGATAGTTTTCGTTTTTAAGCATTTTCCATGCAGTCTGATCATATCCGGCTTCACTCAATGCCTGACTAATCCACGAAGTTCCAATAAATCCAGTCATCAGCGCATACGGTTCTACGATGGTTCCATTCTCTGTCTGATTCTTGCGAATACATGTTTCTTTCAGGTTTTTCTCACACAATCTCTTCAGATTTCCGTTTAAAACTTTTAATCCCAGCGGCACAGCATAGGATGCCTGACTGTCCATCAGATACCGCCCCTGGGCTGTCTGCTCAATCTGATCTGTCCGCTTGCCAAACGGATTCATAATGTTGTTTACACTGAATGCCGCCTGCTCGCTCGAATATAATGTTTTACCTGTCTGCCTGTCAAAATAGGTATCCAGATACCATTTCTCATGCTCCTGATAGCAGGCATTCCACTTAGCCGCGTCATCCATATGATCTAATAGTTCTGCTACATTTCTAACAATTTTCAAATCATAAAGATAATAGGTCATCCAGAGAAATTCCGGTTCCGTCTTATAATTCTCTACACCCAGCCAGTCTCCCAGAGGTCCTTCCTTCAAGTACCCATCCTTATCAATCTTCGTTTCCAGGAAAGACATATATTGACACATGGAATCATACTGTTCCTCTAAAATTGCGAAATCTCCATATTGCAGATACATTTCCCACGGAACCGTAATTGCAACACTTCCCCAAAGCACTCCGCCAAATCCTCCTGCTAGAGGTGCAATATCCGCAATTCTTCCATCTGTTCTCTGCGTATCGCGAAGCGCCTGCAGATGTCTCCTCAAAAATGGCTGACAAGCGGACATATAGGTCGCGGTCCTTGCAAAGACTGATAAGTCCCCGGACCAGCCCATACGTTCATTGCGCTGCGGACAATCAGTCGGTATTGATATAAAGTTATCCTGAAGTGACCAGCTGATATTTTTATAAAGCCTTGTGATCTCGTCTGAAGAACAGCTAAAATCCGCTCCCTGCTTCGGAACAGAACTAATTGCCACTCCGCACACATCCTCTAACGGCAGAGCTTCATCAATGCCTGTAATCTCAAGGTAACGATATCCATGACTGGTAAACGTCGGGCAAAGCTCCTGCCTGCCGTCTCTAAGGGTAAAAATATCCTTTGCCATGGCTCCACGAATATTCTCAAGCATCAACATACCCTGATTCAAGCCATATTCTGCTTTCATCGGATATAGCATTTCCGCATATCGGATTTGTATCTTCTGCCCGGCTTTTCCCTGAATCTGAATTCTTGGAAAACCTGCAAGGTTCTGCCCCATATCATAAACATAATACCCCTTGCGTGGTTCTGTTACAGAAACAGCCCCAAGAAGAGACGATTCCCGCACGCCTTTATCAGGCTGTGCACAATATGTCACCTTCTCATAATCAATCGCAAGTGTACCGCCGTCCAATCCTGCAATATACTCTCCAACAAATGCATCATTCTCGGAGGTCTGTATTTCAACTGCCGGCATCCACTGAGCCGCATCTCTGCCTTTATCTGAAATCAGTTCCTCGTATCCCACTTTTGTCAAATCGGTAATCTGTCCCTGGAAAAAGCTTGCATAGTTTACCTGACCGGCATCTGTTGTCATCCAGCTCTTTGGGTCTGTGACAAGAACCTCCTGCGTTCCATCCTCATAGCCAATTACCACTTTCCCTAAAAAGGATAACTGGTCACCAAAGAAATTCCAATTGCTTCCTGAGAACGAGATAGCTCCGCTCCACCAGCCCTCTGACAAAACCGCTCCAAGGGTATTCTGTTCTTCGATCATATCTGTTATGTCGTACACCTGATAATACTGTGTTTTATCATACTGCGAAAGCCCCGGTGCGAAATAATCTTTTCCCACTCTTTTTCCATTCAGATATAACTCGTAGATTCCTCTCGCAGTTGCATAGATCCGTGCAAACTGTACCTGCTTCTTCTGTATAGAAAAATCTTTTCGCAATACAGGATTCGTTCCGGCTGTGATATCAATCAGCTGATTTTTTACCGGTTCTCCGGAATACAGGGCATTATTGGGCTTTCGATAATTTTTTATATTGATATGTATCTTTGCAGTATCCTTCTCTTTTTCATAAGCTGCAATCTTACATAAGTTTGGAAAAGCAATATAATCTCCACCGCAGCCCCACGGATTTAAGTTCCACGCGGCGCTGTCCCATGGCATAGGATCCGGCTTATCGAGTTTGGTAACATGATGCTCCTCGTCCTCTCCATCCAGATAGATTTCAAACACTCCATAGACAGCCTTCAGAATCAGCGTGTGCTTATCCAGATAATTTTTCTGATGAATGATACCCGTCGGCACTTCTACTTCATACAGCGGATTTATATTTTGCTCAACGTCTTCGTCCGTATATCCCACACGATATGCCTTTACAAAAGCGTGCGGAATTTCAGCGCCATTTGTAAAATCACTCACATCCAATGTAAACCGGACAAAGCTTTCCCCGGTTTTCCGCTCAATTCCATAAATATTCTGTCCAGCATCCATCAGTCTTGGATCATCCGCACCCAGTATAATTCCTGCCTCTGTTCCTGCTTCTTCAAATTGGATGGCTGCCTCCGCCTGGAAGACAGAAAGGTAATCCGCATACACCTGTAACGGTTGATTCGCACCAATCCATTTCGCACCTTCCCAGTCCATATACTGCTTCTTGCCGCACATCAGTCCGGTTTCAAAATATCCAGTAATGGCCTGCTCCTGTTCTTCCTGATCCCATACCTGCAGATACACTTCGTAGAACGATTCAGCCAACAACGGAACGCCCCGATAGCAGACATTCGTCATTTGTCCTGACCTTACCCGTCCGCTGTCCCACACCATTTTTTCTCTGTCCGATGGTTTTGTGTGGCTCCACTTGCAATACACTTTAATCTGATAAGCCCGCTGCTCCACTCCTCGTTCTTCAGAGTCCAGCGTCCACGATATTCTGGGATTTTCCACCTCAATCACAGGCATTTCATCCTGATATTCCACCCAGATGTTGTTAATCAGATATCTCATACTGTTTTTCCTCCAAATAGAAATCGAACCTATATAGTCTGGTAAATTAAATCCTCAAATTTTTTACTGACATAAGAATCGGAACCACCTAAATCAGTTCTATTCGTCATTAACACCGCTGATATTTTTTGCAGTGGATCCACAAAAAAATGTGTTCCATAAGCCCCGCTCCATCCATAGCTTCCTTTTGATAAGCTAGAGTTTGCAGTCTCCGGATTCTGACGTATCTTTACACCTAATCCCCATACATTCCCCGGTTCTGGCTCTAAATGACATACGGACCCTTCCCGGGACATCATTTCTACTGTTTCCTGCTTCAAGATTCTGTTTCCATTATATGTTCCGCCCGCACATAGCATCTGGGCAAAACGATCATAATCAGATAATGTGGAATATAGTCCACAACAGCCTTCCTCAAAGCTCATTGGTTTCTGATGCGTAAATCCATACATATCCTCTTTTGAATTAGTCACGTTTTTGAGAACGTTTCCTTTTTTCTTATACAGTGCTACCAATCTGTTTTTCTGCTCCTCTTTCAGGAAAAATGTTGTATCTGTCATATTCAGCGGAGCACAAATATTTGTATGTATGTAATCCTCAATACTCATATCTGCAATCTTTGAAATAATATAACCCAAAGTATCAAATCCAGCAACAGGCGAATATCCGGTTCCAGTTCCAGGCTGAAATCCAAGCGTATATTTTGAAAAACGATCAATTCTCTGATCCAGGGTTTCGTCAATTCCTCTGGCAGTCAAAAATTCGATCAGTCCTACAAACCCTTGTCCCAACCCAGATGAGTGGGACAAGAGATCTCTGATAGTGAATGGGCGGACTTCGTCTTCAAGCTTTATATTACGAAACCTGTAAGTAACCATTTTCCAAAACAGTTCAGCAGGATTTTTGGGAGTATCAGCGTATTTTGCATCTGCGCATACCTTCAAGCCTTTAAATTGCGGAACATACTTGCAAACGGGATCTTCCAGCGATAGTTTTCCCTCTTCCATTAATTGTAAAACGGCAACAGAAATAACCGGTTTTGTCATAGACATGAGACGAAAGATTGAATTATCATCCAGCATGCTATGTTCTTCTAAGTTGGAATATCCCTCAACCCCATGAGTCAGCAATTGACCGTCTTTTCTTACTACCCAGGACACTCCGGATAATTCTTTATTATCTACATAATACTTCATTTGTTCATCAATCATTTTCATCTCATACTACTTTCCTATTTCAATTTATTCTTTATCTTCCGTATTTCCATCTGTTCCCTTTTTCGCATTGCTTTTTATATCTTCTGATATCTGTGCATATTTATCGTCAAGATCATAGAACATCATGAACACGATATAGAGGACTAAAACTACAATCGGTGCCCAGATATACATCCCACGAATGACAGAAATTGCACTGGCTGGCTGAACTGCCAGACTACCATCAAATCCACCTTGGCTGAGTAACCATCCCAATGCAATTGTGCCAAAGCTGGAGCCAATTTTGTTTGTAAAGGAATACGCTGCATTGCCAATACCCAGTACATCTTTACCGCTTTGCCACTGTGCATAAGAAATGCTGTCCTGCAGCATACCTGGTAATACGCCTGAAGCAACTCCTGTCCCCACACCTTTTAATGCGGATGCCACATACATAAATGTCATATCCGTACTGATTGCCGGCAGGATACATCCAACAAGGAGCATCGCTGCACCTGTAATACATATGGTTCTCTTTTTCATTTTTGACTGCAGCGGCATTACAAGAACGATACCTGCGAGTGCACATAAACTTAAGCAATTGTTCAATGGCGTGTACAAAAGAACATCATCTAATATATATTGTGCGAAATAAATCGTAAGCATATTGGTACAGGCACCCGCCAAAGCCATACAAAACATTGCAGCAACAAAAATAACCCAATACTTATCATGAATGAGAATTTTAAGTTCCTCAATCACACCGATATCATCTTCCTTCTTTTGGGCAGTCTTCTGTTGTGCTTCCATTTCAGCACTATCATACCCGTTCCTTGCTGCAAGTGTAACACGCTCTCTTGTTGTAACAAACTGGATAAACGTCAAAACGGCAAAAACGACTATATAGATTAAAATCATAACTCGCCATCCGGTTTGAGAATATGTATCTCCACCGCTTATCTTTGCAGATATTTGAAGAACCGTCGAATTTAAAATGATTCCTCCGACAATACCAAACAATATATATAACGCACCATTTGTTCCACGATCCGACTGATCCAGAGTCATCGCACCCGACAATGCAGAGTTTGCAACATTCATCATTGTCAGGCATACTGTGTTAGCAAAATTATATGTAATAAAAACATAAATAATCTGTGCCGTTTGATTCCAGCCTGCCGGTACATTAAACAACAGATACATGGCAATTGCTGTCGGAATGATCATTCGCATCATCCATGTTCGGAATCTTCCATATTTTGATTTCGTCGCATCTAATATACGGCCCGCAATAATGTCCGATACTCCATCAAGCAGTTTTGAGACTCCTATGATTGTCGCCACAATCCCCGAATCCATTCCTGCAACATTTGTATAATATACGAGCAAAAATGCAGAAATCATCATCACGAAAAAATTTTGTCCTTGTCCGCCTATTGAGTATCCTAACTTTTCTCCCCAGGAAATTTTTGCATCCGGTTCCATATTTTTAAAACTTTTGTTCATCTTCTAACTCTCCTATCTTTTCAAAAATAAATTTTCATTATCTAATGCTCTTTTTCTGATTCTCTCTGGTATTTTTTCTTTCCTCTTGTCTTCATTCGTCTTTTGCGTTCTCGATAAATGCAAACCTTTTCTCCAGCCATTTATCACATAAATCCACCCATTTCGCAGCATCGCTATTCATATCACCGGCATGTCCGGCACTTGCCTGAGTTGCCAATGCCATTCCATGCGGTCCCTTTTCAAATATATGTATTTCAAAAGGGACCTTTTGATCGGCCAGAGCGTGCGCCATTCTTATAGAATTTTGAACAGGCACAAGATTGTCTTCCGATGTAGCCCATAAAAAGGTGGGCGGTGTAAAACTTGAAACATTTTTTGCCGGACTAATCTTGTCTAAGATATCGCCTGTCGGAACTGCTGTTCCTGTGTAGGAAATGTTGTATCCTGCGTACAGCAATTGCAATTCCGGGCTCAGTTCCCCCTTCAGATATTCACTCAAAAAAGTATAGTCGCTTAATGTATATCCAAGTATGCAAGCAGCAGGTCTCACATATTCTGCATCCACCCCAAGGGCATCGCTGATTATTTTAGTCTGCCACTGTGTGCTAAACATTGCCGCGTTGTGGGCTCCTGCAGAAAAACCACATACTGCAATCCTTTTTGTGTCAACAAGCCATGAGTCACTCATTTCATGAATGAATTTCATAGCCATTCCAACCTCTATCATCGGGTTGGGATACTGACATATTTTCTTAGGCAGGAGAGAGCCCAACATTGCGGGGTCTTCCAGCACAAATGCTCCCCCTTCATCATACACACTATATCTGAGCACAAAAGCATGATACCCCATGGATGCAAACCTGAGCGCAATTGGTTCCCCCTCCCGATCTGAGCATCCAAGATATGCGCCTCCAGGACATATTAGTACCGCAGGCCGCGCCTTGCCATTCAGCATTTCCCTGGAATCGTCCCAGATATAACATGTCAGCGAAACGTCTTTTCTGTTTTCGTACAAATATACTTTCTCTACTTTCACTTTTGTTCCCCCTGTCTCAAATACAACTTTTTATTTGTATTTGTCATTGTTTTTCTTTATTCTATCTTGTTTACTTTCCTTTTCCAATGGAATAATTTATGTATATAACTGATATTTTTTCATGCATTATTGACAAAACACAAAAATCATGCCATCATATAAAAAATACTATTCATATCAGGAGCAAATTCCCATGAGAATCAATAAAACTGACTTTGAGCAATATATATCCAACTATGAAGAAGACGAAATAATCTACAGGACGATTCATCATTTACGGCAGACTTCACCCAATGAGCTGACTTTATATTTAAAAAGTATACCACGAAATTTAATTGAAACGAGGCATCTGCTTGTCCCGGAGCTGGTAACTTTACCAGGTACACCTGTTAAGGTTACTGCCAACAGTCTTGCTCCATCTTCCGTAAATATCCTTTTATCGAAACATAATCGCTTTACGCCTGGTTATCTACATGAGCATGATTTTTTTGAAGCGGCATATGTCTATAGTGGTGCAGTACCGACATTAATTCAAGGCAAGCGGCATACGTTACAAACCGGAGATATATGTATTATTCCTCCGAATACCCTACATAGTGTGGAAATCTTTGATGACAGTATTTTAATCAATATTATAATCAGGCACTCTGTGTTTCAATCTACTTTTTGGGAGTTACTTTCAGCAGACACCGTATTATCTAACTTTTTCAGCCATGTGCTCTTTCAGCAGACCAAAGGAAACTATCTTCTGTTTCATACTGAAAAGGATGCACAAATACGTGATATTGTCGAAGATATGTATATCGAATACTTCAATCATGAAAAGTATAAAGATTTAAGACTTCAAAACTTATTAATGAATTTATGGATTTTTTTATTACGAAACCATGAAGAAGATAATGTGGCTGTAATCACAGCGAATAATACAAGTTTCTCTGTATCCTCTATATTAGAATACATCAATAAAAATTATCAGACTGTCTCTCTGTCTTCCATATCAGAGCATTTTGGTTTTTCACCGACACATTTAAGTACTCTGATAAAAAAATACACTGGGCAGACTTTTATACAAATAGTTCGAGCGATAAAATTGCAGAAAGCAACACAGGCTCTCTCTTATACGAATCTCACAGTTAACGAGCTATGTGAAATCATAGGATATAAATCTCCGGAGCATTTTATGCGGATATTTAAGAAGGAATACAATATGACACCAAGTGAATACCGGCAATTGCACCAGCTACAATGGGACAAAAGTGAGGAAAACAGCTATGAGTACGAATCTTCTCAAAATATCACGAGAGGAATTAATTTCTCTTCGAAATAGTAAAGCACAGTTTATACGGAGAGTATCCTCGGATGATGATATTAACGCAGAAACTATAGAAAACATGATGGATATTATGGATGCCTCCTACTTTTTTGATGGAGATCTCTATTTTCTTCCACCACGGGCAATCGATTCCTTTACAAAAGATCATCTGCTTTACATTCAAAATGCAGGAAGAATGGAGTGTTCCGGCAATTATTATACATTGCGCTCAAATTTGAATTCTTTCTTGCTTCTCTATGTGAATGACGGGCAGGGACAGTTGAAATATGATAACAAAACTTATGATTTGAAAAAAGATGATGTGTTTTTTATTGATTGCAGGCAATCTCATTATTACTGCACAACACAAGCACCATGGATTCATACCGACATCCACCTTGCAGGTTCCTTGCTCCCTGAATTATATAAAAGGTTTGCCGCCGACGGCAACGCAGGTTTCTCCCTCCCTGTTCCGGAGGAGTTTATAAAAATGATTGACCAGCTTTTTTACATCCATCAACACGAGCAAAACGAAAATGCATGGAATGTTTCCAATCAGATTGAGCGAATGCTTCTCTACCTTATAAAGGCAAAATCAAAAAAGGAAATCACAGATCCTTTAATCGAGACCTTGCATTTGCTGAGATGTTACATGGAGAATAATTTTACGAAAAACTTTACCATTGATGAACTTGCGGCATTTTCCGGCATCAGCAAATATTACTTAATCCGCGAATTTAAAAAATCAACCGGATATACTCCGATTGATTATATGATCGAGCTTCGCATTACCCATGCGAAATCGCTTCTGACGGATACCACGCTTTCTGTTCAGGAAGTTGCTCACTTTTCCGGTTTTAAAAGTATGAACAACTTCCTGAAACACTTTGAAAAACGAGTTGGTACAACACCTCTTTCTTATCGAAAACAATTTCGCTAAGAATTAACCTTCAAAGACATAGCAGCCACTTCCTACTTCCATTTTATCCATTCCCGGGAGCTGTACAGTGGCTGTAGTATTCGCCGGAACGGTAATCTGATAAGAAATAGTGCCATCATTTTCCTTTTTCCATGCGCTTTGAATATCTCCATATGGACATTGATAGGTCGCTTTCGCCTCTGCCAATGTTCCGCCCGGCTGCGGTTTAATGAAAAAATGTTTGTAACCTGGCGCGTTCCAGTCTGGCTGTATTCCTGCTGTATATGAAAAAAGGAAATCGCATACAGCACCATAACTGTAATGATTATAGGATGAAGCATGTTCCTCCATTCCTTTCCAGGTTTCAAGAATAGTTGTACTTCCAAGCGTGATTGGATATAGCCAGCTCGGACTGCTCGTCTGTTCCAATACACGATATGCCGTATCAATATATCCATTCTCCGCAAGCTGATTCAGAAGAAATGGTGTAGACAGAAAGCCGGTATTTAGATGATAGTCATTTGCAATCACACACTGATTCAAAACTTCTGCCACTTTTTCTCTTCGATTCTTGTCTACCAGATTAAACTGAAGCGCTCTCGCATGCGGTGCCTGACGCCCTTCTTTGATCACTCCATTTTCCTTAATCAGATACTTCTGAAAGACTTTTTTCACTTTTTCTGCCTTATCATGATAGATCTGCTCATCGTTCTTCTTTCCAAGTACTGCTGCCATTTTACTTACTAGCTCCGCTGAATATGCCATGTAAGCCGTTGGAACCTCCGGGTCAACCTTTGCCAATCCTTCTGGAGAAAAATCCAGCGAATAATCTACGTCTGGTTCCAGCCACTCTCCCCATTGAAAACAAGTATCCCACATATAGTCTGCATCAAGCTCTCCATCCGTATAGGTGTGATATTCACGGGCGTTCTCTCTGCGTTCTGGATCTGCACTCGGATTCTTTGCGCAGGCAAACATATAGTCCACCCATTTTCTCGCACTTTCATACTGATTCTCTATAATCTGAACATCTCCATAGCAAAGATACATCGTACAAGGTGTAATTGTTGCAGTATCTCCCCATCCGGCACTTCCATCTGTTATGTTTCCAGTCACCATATTGCCAAAGGCTAATGGGCCGAAGGCATTGGTAAACTCTTCTTTCTCCTTGAGTCGTTTGAGTTCCGCTTCATTCTGAAGCGTATTCGTTGATGGGAACGTATTTGCTATCTTGCCATCTGGCATTTGTTCAGCATTCAAATCCAGCATCCATTTCTCAAAAAACGGATATACATCCATAAAAAGGCTTGCTGTCTTGGCATAAACCTGACTGTCCCCCGTCCATGGGCTTCGCTCTCTGGTTGGACAATCCGTAGGTACATCGAGAAAGTTTCCTTTCTGACTCCATCTACTATTTTCAACTAACTTGTTAAGCAGCGGATTAGAGCATGTAAACTGTCCAGTCTCCCCACAGTCCGAGTAGACCGCAATTGCTGTGAATTCATCCGGCTTTGGATTTTCATATCCCCGAAGTCTCACATACCGAAATCCAAATACCGCGAACATCGGACAATAGGTTTCTTCTTTCCTACCAGCAGCATAGTAAGTTACCTTCTGAAAATCCATCGGTTTTCCATCCGTAATCAAAAACATTCCATTAATATTTTCAAGATTAAAGCATCCATCTTTTAAATCTTCACCATGTTCTAATTCTATCTTTTGTCCTTCCTTACAATCATGCAGACACATACTTACATATCCGGCGATATTTTGTCCAAAATCAAGAATCCAGTCATTATTTTTATCTCTGAATACCGTTGGGTGAAATCTTTCCATCTCTCTGACTGGGACACTTCTGCTGGGAATCAGAGTTGACTTCGACTCATGATCATCTCTGGTCAAATGCACGAATGACCAATGACTGTCATCATAATCGGGCAGCTTCCAATCATCTGGTTCTAGTCTTGCATCATATACCTCTCCGGCTCTCATATCATTGGAGACGATACCACCAGTTGATTTCTTCCATGTATTGTCCGAGCCGATTATTTCTCTTGTTCCATCTTCGTAATCAAGAACAAGCATTCCTATATAAGCAAGTTTATAACCAAAGTTGTGCCGAAACATTCCTCCATTCGTTCCACGCCACCAGCCATCGCCTAATGCTACAGCCCATATATTCATTCCCTTCTTAAGGAGATTTCTTACATCATGCACCTGGTACTGAATTCTATTGTAGTAGCTGGTAAATCCAGGTTTAAATACTTCATCACATCCCAGATTACCATTCAGCCAGAATTCATATAATCCATGTGCACTATGATATAGTCTTGCGCTCTTAAGTTTATTTTTTATAAAAAATCTCTTTCTAAGATAGGATGCTGGTTCACACTTCTCAGGATCCAATTCTTCCTCAGGCTCAATCCATTCCGCCTTCCAGTCCGTTGGTGTCAATAGCCCCATTTCAAAAAATGCATCTTCTGAATGTGCTTCCTGTCTGCCATTCTGACTTCTTGTCCAGACATTCACAAACCAGCTTAGCTTTTGCATACTATGAAGAGTATCGCCCTGATATTTCACATTCTGGCTTTGCCCACTCTCTACGTATCCGCTGTCGTACACAGTATGTTTATCCTCATCCTTTACGATCAGGCGATAAGCATATTGCACAACTTCCTTTTCATCCGATTGAATTTGCCATGAAAACCTTGGATTTGGCGCATCAATTCCCATTGGATTTATCTTATGCTCTGTCCGCAATTTCACAATCTGAATCATATCTATCATTCCTTCTTCAGTTGAGTATCTTCGCGTAACTTAATGTCCAACAAAAATTCTCGCCCATATCTCCGACACCATAACCAATTTTTTGTGCAAAATTCAATCGCTTTCTTTCCGGGTCTAATCGCTTCGTTTCCATAATGCCTCCTTAAATACATATGTTTGTTTTCTGGTTGATTGATATTTTAACGTATATTCACACAAACAGCATCACACAATATTGCGAAACGAGTTTAGGATTTCTGCAATTTATATAACAATTTTGCGGTCATTTTCCACTATATTGCTTTTCTTGCAGTTTGATGTTGGGAATCAGAAATCCCCGCTCTGGAACGAAAAAATGCACCCGACCTGCTGTGGCCGGGTGCTCCTGATATACTTTTTCCCCTATTCTACATGATTATTGAACTCATCAAGGCCCAACTCCCCTACCGGATATCATACACGCTCCGCAGCCGCAGCTTCGAGACATCGCCGCTCTCAATCCGGACGCGCTTCGTGCCGGCGTTCATGTCGAAATAGTTGTCGGAAAGAATCAGATCCTCATTTTCATTCCGAATCTCAACGCTCTTCGCATAGGCGGAGGCCGTTACCTCGATCTCGTCACCGATCACACGGCAGGTAAGAAGCGGATCCTCGTAGCGGAAGTATTTCGGGTAGGAGAAGTTCACCGTGCCTTCCGACACAATCCTGCCGTCCTTCTCCATTTCATAGCTGACATATTCACGATAAATATCTGCATCTGGAAATTCGACTTTATCCATCCACACACTGGTCAGCGCCGGTACGGTAAGGACCTGCTCAGCGCTCTTTAAAATCTTCGCGGACGGATCGCGGAGCGCCCAGCGCACGGTCACTGTCTCCTCCTGCATCGTCTCGTTCGCCACATTCAGACGGATGGATTTTTCAAAGTCAAAGTGCTCCCGCACCAGCTCTTTTCCGGAGGTCACCAGGCCCTGCTCCTCGCAGGAGAGCATCAGCGGGGCGAAAAAGCGTTTCGCGTAATAATGCAGTGCCTTCAGGCGGCCGCAATAGTCAATGGACGACCAGGACGCCACCGGCCAGCAGTCGTTGAGCTGCCAGTACACGGCTCCCATGCAGCGCCCGCGGTTCCTGCGGAAGTGCTCGACCCCGTAGCGGATGCCGTCTGCCTGCAGAAGCTGCGACGCGTACAGCACCGTCTGGAAATTGGATGGATAGCGGTAGGTCTGCTGCATGTAGTTCATGATCTTGCCATTCGCGCTGCCGTTGCGCTGGTGTTTTTCCATAATATAAGAGAAAATATTGTAATCCGCCGGATCATCGCTGATCTGCTCGATCGTCTTCATCGCCGGGAAGGACTGGAAGCCAAACTCGGACAGATAACGGAAATAGTACTTCCGATATTCAGTAAACGGCTTGTCACCGTGCCATACCTGCCAGTAGTGCACATCGCCCCGGTTCGGGTCCTGCGGATCATCAAAGCAGCCTCCCGACGACGGACTGGACGGCCAGTAGAAGGTCTGCGGATCGTACTTTGCCAGTTCCTCCGGAATCACGCGCTCGTACATAAACAGATAGTCCCGCACCTCCTGCGGCTTGGTCACCCAGGAATTGCGCTCAGCGACAAAGGATTCCATCTCATTGTTGCCGCACCAGAGTCCCAGACTCGCATGATGGCGCAGACGCTTGATATTGTCCGCAAATTCCGCACGGATATTTGCTTCAAATTCCGGCGTCAGATCATATACCGCGCAGGCAAACATAAAGTCCTGCCATACGACCAGCCCCAGCTCATCGCAGGCATCGTAAAACCAGTCGTCCGGATAATAGCCGCCGCCCCAGACACGGATGGCGTTGAAATTCGCCCACTTACACTTTTCCAACAGCGTCCGGGTCGTCTGCGGCGTCACGCGCCCGAGCAGATGGTCCTCCGGAATATAATCCGCTCCCATGGAGAAAATATCTACGCCGTTGACCTGGCAGGCAAACGACTCGCCCCACTGATCCTTCTCCCGATGCATCGTCATCGTGCGCAGGCCGATGCGGCGCGTCCAGGTATCCAGAACAAGTTCCTTTTCACAAGGAACCGCCTGGGTCTGCGTTTTTTCCTCAGCCTCCGCAGCCGCTGACGCATCCTGGCTGTATTTCTCCACCAGCTCCACAGACACCGTGTAAAGCTTCTGTTCGCCGTACCCGTTCGGCCACCAGAGCTGCGGCCGGTCAATCTCAATATCCATCACCGGGTCTGAACCCGTCTCACTCATAACCCTGCCGTCCGGATCGGTCACCGTTACCCGGTATTCCAGTGCACAGGATGCTTCCGTGGCCGCACCTGTGAAACACGCGGCGTTCTCTGCTGCATTTTTCGAACCGCAGGCGCTGCTAAATTCCGTCGCAATATCGAGGTGCAGCCGTACTTTTTCCACAGCATCTGCGAAACGCGAAGCGTTTTCTGCATCGCAGATGCGACTTGCCCTCGCCGGGTGGCATCCTCGCCTTACCGGCGGGATATCCGCCGAAGCGCAGCGAGGTGGCGCTTCCACTGCATCACCGGTACATTCTTCTTTGCGGATATGCTCCTGCGTCACGTACACGCTGTCAATCCTCGCCGCGCCGATGCCGAGCAGCGATACCGGCCGAAACAGCCCCGCATCCGGCAGATGCGCGCCCCAGTCCCAGCCAAACATACAATGCGCCTTGCGGATATGTACAAAGCCGTCCATCGCGTCCTCCGTCCCTCTGGTCGGACGCTCGGCATATTTCTCCGCAATGTATTTTGTCGGAGAATGAAACACTACGCGAAGCTCATTCCCCTCCGCCTTCAGAATATCACCCCCGGCAGCAGCACCTGCGAAACGCGCAGCGTTTTTTTCATCGCAGGTACGACCTGCCCTCGCCGGGTGGCATCCTCGCCTTACAGGCGGGATATCCTCCGAAGCATAGCGAGGTGGCACTTCCACACCTGCACCTTTCAGCTCATACTCCCACACACGATGCATATTGCACGGCGAGCCAAGAAGCACATGATTCAGGTAAACATCCGCAATTGTATCCACGCCGTCAAAGTGAAGCAGTACTCGCTCGCACGCAAGCAGCTCGTCCGGACAGTCAAAGCGCGTCACATACTCATAATCCTGATCCATCAGGCGAAGCGCCTCGTCCTCATTGTCCTTCCAGAACGGGTCTTCCATCCTGCCTTCCCGCAGCAGGTCCGTGTACACCGACCCCGGCACAACGGCCGGAATAAATTCCATTGCCGGTTCAGGGCTCACTTCCCTCATCTTCCAGTTTTCATTCAAGTCAAGTCTAATCATACGTCCCTCCCAAGCTTCCCTCAAAATTTGTCTACTATATTATTTAACACATAATCGGGGAATTGTCTTGTATTTTTTCTTCAGAAAAAAAATTAATACAGCAAAAGGAAAGAATTTTATAATTTCAGCTAAAGAAACTGGTTATTCGCTTTAAATTCTTAAGTTATTCGCTTTAAAGCTTTAGAAATTCGCTTTAAATTATTTTAAAGCGAATTTCTCCGCGCAGAAGACCCGGCGGAACATTCCCGCCGGGCCTTCTTTATAGAGGAAATTATTATGAAGTAGTATGTATCGTAAATCAGTAAGTACAGCAACCGTACTTCGCACTTACGGCCAATCTACACCTGCTGTCAATCAGCCCTTCACGCCGCCCAGAGCGACACCGCCTACGATGTACTTGGACAGGATCAGGTAAACGATTACCAGCGGGATGATGGCTACAAACAGGCCGACATACACCACGCCGTAGTCCGTACGGAACTGGTTGGAGCTTAAGAGCTGTACGAACATAGGAAGCGTTTTCTTGGAATCCGTGGTCAGGATGACCGTCGGGGTAAACAGGTTGTTCCACTGTGCGATGAACTGGAAGATGGCCTGCGTCGCTACGGCCGGCTTCAGGATCGGCAGCACTACGCTGTTGAAGGTGCGCAGCTCGCCGGAGCCGTCGATACGGGCCGCCTCGATCATTTCGATGGAAAGCACGCTGTCCATGTACTGCTTCATGAAGAAGACTACCGTCGGCGCCGCGATTGTCGGAATGATCAGCGGGATGTAAGTATCTACCAGACCAAGTCTCATCATAAAGCGGTAGAAACCGATGATGGAGATCTGGCTCGGCACCATCATAACTGCCATGATGAAGCTCCACGCAAACTTTTTCAGTTTAAAATCATATACCTCAATACCGTATGCTGTCATCGATGAGAAGTATACGGAAAGAGCGGTCCCGGGTACCGTGATGCACAGGGAGTTCAGGGTTGCTCTCTGCAACGTGATCTGCATACCATTCTGCTTCGCGAGCAGGTTTCTCCAGTTCTCCAGGAAATGGGTGGACGGAATCAGGGACAGGCCGGACTTAATCGCATCCGATGTCCTGGTCGCGTTCATGCAAAGGATCAAAAACGGCAGCAGGGAGATGATGCAGAAAATGATGCATACCACCGTGCGGAAAATCCTCTGGCGTCTCAGGGAACGCATATAGCTCTCATCTGTCAGCATTATCTGCCACCTGCCTTTCTTCTCGCCTTCTCAGCCTTTTTGAGTTTTTTCTCCTCCTTATCTCCCATAAGGAAGAACAGAAGCAGACTGACAGCTACAGTAACCGCAAACATGAATACTGAAACTGCTGCGGCTTTTCCTACATCGCTGTTGTACAGACGCATGATGTACATGGCCATGGTTGTTGTCGTGTTGTTCGGCAGACCGTTGTAGCCAGTCTCCGTCACGTTGAACAGTGCCGGGATGTCGTACATCTGCAGACCGCCGATTGCGGAGGTTACAAGTGTATAGAGCAGGATCGGCTTTAAGAGCGGCAATGTAATGTCTGTAAACTTTTTCCAGCCGCCCGCGCCGTCAATGTCGGCTGCCTCATAGAGGACAGGGTCGATGCCCAGCACACCGGAAATCAACAGGATCGAGGTATTGCCATACCACATCCACCACAGGATCAGGGAAATCAGTCCGCGGCTGCCCGCAACGCTGGACATAAAGTCGAAATTCTCAGAAAGGATGCCCAGATCCTTAAGTGCCAGCGTGATCGGTCCATACTGTGAAAACAGGTTTTTAAACAGGACCGATACGGATGCTGCCGTGATAACACTCGGCAGATATATGATGACCTTGATGGCTCCGGTTCCCTTTACCTTTACTTTGGTATCCGTCAGCCAGACAGCCATCAGAAGGGAAACCAGTATCTGCGGAACAAAGTTGAAGCCCCACATAATCAGGGTATTTTTCAGATAGTCAAAAACGTAAGCAGTCTCACCGGAGGCGATGCCGAAGATATTCAGGAAGTTCTGGATACCGGCAAAGCTGATCACCTCACGCCCATTACGCTTGTAATACGATAAGGTACTGTAATAAAATGTGTTGATCAACGGCCAGAGCTGGAAGATCAGGTAAGTAATAAAAAACGGTGCTATAAACAAATAGCCATATTTCCCATAGGTAACTCTCTTTTTCTTGTTCTTTTTCATAAGACCTCCTGTACGGTAATCGAATAGCGGAGTTCTCGCCACACCCGTCTGCGTGCGTCGCCCCGTAAATTTTCTCACGTATCCGCGCCCGCGGAAATATCCCTCGCCTGGCTTAAGCGGCAAATCGCTCCCACCATTTGAGAATGCTCCGCGATGGCGAAAGCTTCAGAAAGGTGTGATTGTTCGGAAGGGGGAATTTCATCTGTACCCCTGTGCAAAAGAATGTGCCGCTCCTTCTTTGTCAGAAGAAGCAGCACATCGGATTATTTCACTAATTCAGTTTTCAGATTTCAGACATTTCTGATCCGAATTACTCTACGCTAAGGTAAGAATAGGTATCATGGATGGATGCTGTCAGGTCTGACAGAGCCGTATCCAGATCCTTCTCGCCGGTTACATATGCCTGGCACTCGGTATCGAGCAGGGACAGGATGGTCTGATCCTCAGCGGTTACGGTAGACGCATCGATGGAATCTGCCTTGTCAAGGAAGAACTCGATGAAGTTCTGGTCATTTCCGCTGTACATATAGCCATTGCCGTCTGCAGAAGCGCCGCTCTCAACGATAGCTTCGATCGCTGCAGTGTTGTTTACGAAGTCAGAGTTCTGAGCGTTGATTGCTACCATACCGTCTGTATCAGTGGTCAGATAGCTCATGATCAGAGCTGCAAGCTCGGTGTCAGAGCACTCGGTCGTAGCTGCAAGGCCTGTGCCGCCCCAGAAGCACTGATCCTGTGCTGCAACGAGGATGGTGTTGTCCTGCCATGTATCAGACAGTGACCAATATACGAACCACGGGCATCCAAAGTATGCAAGAGCTGCGTTGGAGGTTTCTCCGTCGCCGTCCATGTTAGCATACCAGTCAGCGCTCCACTGAGAGGTGTTGTAGGTCAGATCCTCATCATACAGGGTCTTCGCTGTCTCAAAGTAAGTGGTAACGTTCTCGTCAAGTGTGATGACATCGTTCTCATCATAGAAGCCAACCTCACGGGAGTTCATGAGGGATCTCTTGATCTCATCATAGCCGGAGAACAGCTTGCAGGTGCCGCCTGATGCTTCGTTTACCATCTCAGCGGTAGCAATGATAGTGTCAAGATCTGTGAAGTAAGCAGCTACTTCATCCGGATCGGTCGTGCCAAGATACTTCTCAGCCAGGTCTGCACGTACTGCGTAGCAGCCCGGTGTTGCCTGCCAGAACAGAGCCTTTACATTGCCGTCATAGTCGGTACCAAGGTCGATATTGTACTGATACATATTCGCCAGAGAGTCCTCAGAGATACCAATATCAGAGATGCTCAGCAGCCAGTCGCTGTTGGTGTACTTCTGTACATAGTCAACTTCAAGGCCCATCAGATCCGGATACAGCTCGTTGCTGGAGCCTTCCTCAAGAACTGCGTCCAGCTTGGTCTGATAATAATCAGAACCACCGGTGTTTACGAATACGATTCTGGAATACTCTTCCGGATACGCCTCAGCGAATACGGTGTCAAGAATTGTCTTGATATCATCATTCCAGCCCCATACTACGAACGCATCGTCAGCAGAAGAATCACCAGTGATTGTGTTGTCCGGCTCAGTCTCTTCCTCAGCAGCTACCGGAACAGCCATCGACGCAACTACAGCGCCAGCCATCAGCAGGCTTAACCATTTCTTGCTCATTTTGTTTCCTCCTTATAATTGTGGGTGTGCGGCTGTACTTCTGATACAGCCACAGTGCTTTATTTCGATTACCTGTCACAGTAATGGAAATCTTTTTTTAGTTTCTATGTAACGCGGAAATCCGCGGAACATTCTCATTCTGATCATGCATTTGCCATCTGAAACTATCTGCGCCGATTATTCCGAAGTCAGGTCTTTTCAAAGCTTTTTGACGGTTTGTCCGGTAAGCAGCTGCCCCTCAACGGTATGAATCATCGGCGCTGTCGCCATCGGCCGCTCGATCTCATCAATCAGGCTCTCCGCCGCCAGTCTTCCGAGTGCCTCCATATCCTGGCGAACCGTCGTGAGTCTCGGCTCACTGTACTGCATTACGCGAATGCCGTCGTATCCTGCTACCGAGATATCCTCGGGGAACCTCAGTCCCAAAGCCCGGATAGCATTGACCCCGCCAAATGCTGCCACATCATCCGGATAAAGTATACAGGTCGGCGGCTCATCCATAGAGAGCAGCTCGACTGTCCTGTCATAAGCCAACTGTCTGTCGCGATACAGGCCAGGCTTTATGTACTCACCGGAAACTCTGATGCCATGCTCTTCCATACAGCGGTAATAAGAAGCAAGTCTCTGTCTGGTCACGCGCCCCTCATCCCCATGAATGTAGGCGATCCGCTTATGTCCCTGTTCAAGAACGTAATTCATCAGCAGGTTCATGCCCTCAATGTTATCCGAAACCACTGCTGTCCGGTTGTCTGCAATGTAGTCGACCGTGACTACCTTTACGGTGCTGCTCAGCAGCTCCTGCACCTTCGGATTAGTAAAATCCACGCAGGCGATGGCCACGCCGTCAAACCCCCGGTACTGAGCCCGCTCCACATAGGACATGTCCGGCGAGGAGGTATTCAGAAACGTGATATCATATCCTCTGGACTGGGCGGTATTCTTCAGGCTCTCCAGAACGCCGGAAAAGAAATCGTGGGTAAGGCCGCTCTGCGCTGCGTCCTCAAAAAGAACGCCTATGTTATAGCTGCGGTTTGTCTTCAGATAGCGGGCGGACAAATTGGGAAGATATCCCATCCGGTCGGCCGTCTCTCTGACATGCTGCTTTGTCTTTTCACCGATGTCATGGTGATCGCTCAGTGCCTTGCTGACAGTCGCTACAGATACTCCGCAGGCCGCCGCAATCTCCTTCATGGAAACCATGCTTTTCTCCTTCGCTTGTAAAATCTGTCGTTACTTAATCGATTTCTTGTTTTCATTAAACAGCATTTCGACCATTTTGTCAACCGTTAATTTTTGCATTTTATCATTTTAGTGAATGTGCTAAAATTTAAATCCGGATTTTTGTGTATTTTTCTTCATTCCATCCTCCTTTAACGAAATTGAGAAGCCTGCAGCCGTGAAAAAGCGGGTTTTCTGCCCCTTTGTCAACTAAAACGATTTCTTAGGAGGGCGAATTCTGTGATCAAGCAGGAGACGGCTTGTCGGCTCCTACTCGCCCGCACGGTATGCCATAAGGATTGCCAGCGCAGTCGGAGGATTCCTTACGGCTACAGGCCGGGTGCGGCTTTGGCCGCAAAACTCCCTGCCCGGCCCTGTGCATAAAAAAGAAGAGAATGGTCTCAGCCCTTCTCCTCTTTTCTTCCCTTTTATATGGCGCACAAACGCGTTTTGTCAGATTTGCTTAATCAGGTTTCGGTAGATCGGTCCCAGAAGCGACCGGTATAACGGCTCACAATCTTCGAATGTAAGTCCCGGTACCGTGGAGAGCAATTCCATCTTTACTCCGAATAATTCCACCTGTACCCCGGTCTCCAGCATTCCATTGCGCAGATAGAACGCTTTCCGGCGCTGCCGGATGTCCGAAGCACCCTCTTTTTCCTCCGGATCCATGCCGCCCGCCTGACCGTCTGAGCTTTCGGTATCTGCTGTAAGCGGCTTTTCGATCTCCAGGAAAAGCGGACGATCACTGTAGAGTCCCTGGATCAGCTCCAGAGCGGCTGAGCCATAACCCTGACCGCGCCATCTGGGACTGATCGCGAAATAATCCAGAAGGACAAGCCGCTCTCCATAAGCGACGATCGCAAACCCTATCCGCTTTTTTTCTTCCCGGATCAGAAGCATCTCCATCTCTCCCATGGCCGCTTTTCGCTCTATCAGAGAAAATGGCTTACGCTCCTGCTCCGGAAATGCTTCCTGGTATAAGTCCAGGATAAAATTTTTATCCAGGCTGCCTGCCGTGCTGATATCCATAATCAATCCCCACCAGGCGCAAACGGCCGGCGTATTCATGCGTTTCCGCATTCATCCGTCTGCCGCCTGCATCCGCTGCTTTCCTTAGTCTGTCTTCTTCAGTCCGCTTTGCTCAGATATTCTTCTATATTTTGAACTGCTTCCTGCTCATCTGCACCATCAGCAGTAACCACAACCTTATCTCCCGTGTCGAGGCCAAGTGTCATCATCCCCATGATGCTCTTGGCGTTTACCGTCCTGCTGTCGCTTTCAAAGTGAATCTCACTTTCATACTGACTGGCCACCTGCACCAGCATCGCTACCGGCCGCGCTTCCAGCCCGCTCGGAAGCTGAATCGTGATTTCCTTTTTTATCATAATAATTCCTCCTGCCTTTTTCCTGTCTTACCTGCTCAGCAAGAAAACTCAGTTTTCTCAGTCTGTGATTTACTCCGGATTTCCCGATGGGCGGCTTCAGCATCTCACCGAGCTCCTTCAGGGATGCATCCGGATGCTCCAGTCTCAGCTGCGCGATGTCCGCGAGCGCAGGCGGAAGCTGTTCAAATCCGACCAGATCTCTTAAGGTGCGGATATCTTCCGTCTGTCTCACAGCAGCATTCACTGTCTTATTGATGTTGGCAGCCTCACAATTGACCTTGCGGTTCACTGAGTTTCTCATTTCCCGGACGATGCGGATGTTCTCCAGATTCATCAGGGAAACATGAGCTCCCATGACATTCAGCATATCAACAATCTGAGCCCCTTCCTTAATATATACAATGTAATGGCTTTTACGCTGTACAATTTTGGCATCAGGGCCAAAGGAATGTATCAATAGCTGTAGCTGTTTGGCGCGGTCCAGTGTCGAACAGACAATCTCAAAATGATAGGACTTCTCCGGATTGCTGATCGATCCCGCGCCGAGAAATGCTCCCCGAATATAGGCTCTGCGGCAACAGGGCTGCTGCACAAGCAGATCATCTGCGGTATCCGCGTGCGCATCCGCCAAAGAATCAGCAGAACCCGTCATCTTCAGCGCGCGGAGTATCTTTTGCGCAGTCTCTGTATCCTTGACCAGAACGGTATAGATTCGGTCGCTTTTTTTCTCGTTTCTATGTACATGTACTGAGACATCAACCCTTATATTAAATGTTTTTTGCAATAATGTAAAGCTTTTTCTTGCTACTAAAAGGTTTTCGGTCCGAATTTTTATTCCGGGGCATCCTTCTTTCGACAAAATCTCTCCGCTCATCCCGATCAGCGCAGCCAGTTCTGCCAGTCTGCAATGGCGTGCGGAAGGAATTTGTGAAGAAAGCTCCTGCCTCACTTCTGAAGAAAATGACATTAGAATTCTCCCAGCATCTTAATCTCCGGCTCCAGAATCACACCAAAGTCTGCCTTCACCTTCGCCGCCACATCCGCAATCAGCTGCCGCACATCCGCAGCTGTCGCTCCGCCCCGGTTGACAACAAATCCGCAGTGTTTCTCCGAAACCTGAGCGCCGCCGACCGTATATCCTCTTAAGTCGGCGTCCATAATCAGCTTCCCGGCGAAATAACCTTCTGGGCGTTTAAACGTGCTGCCCGCGCTGGGCAGATCCAGCGGCTGTTTCGCCACGCGCTGTTCCCTCAGTTCTTCCATGCGGGCGCGGATTGCCGCCGGGGCGCCCGGGCGCAGGGCAATGGCTGCGCCAAGTACAATCCAGCCATTGGCAGGAATCACACTCGTCCGATAGCCAAGCTCCAATTCTTCTGCCGGAATCTCCCGGATCTCCCCTTCCCGGGTCAGGACTCTCGCTGAAAGAAGCACCTGCTTCATCTCCCCGCCGTAAGCGCCGGCGTTCATCACCACAGCCCCGCCCAGGGTCCCCGGTATACCTGAGGCGAATTCAAAACCGGTAAGGCCCGCCTCCTGTGCACGCCTGGCGATCGCAGAAAGCATCGCCCCCGCTTCAGCACGGATGATACAGATGCCGGAGTCCGCAGCCGCCCCAGAATATTCTGGCACGGTTTTTTCTGATGCATTTTTTCCTGGTACAGCTTTTTCTGGTACGTTTTTTTCTGGTACAGCTTTTTCAGCTGCTGCATCCGCAGCCTGCGCTCCAGTTTCTTCAGAAGTAACCTGACCTGCTCCCGGCTGAATCTCAATTTTGCTAAAATTTTTATACAGCTGCAAAATCAGTCCCCGGTATCCCGCGTCCGCCACCAGCAGGTTGCTTCCGTTTCCGATCACGTAAAACGGGTAATCGTGCGTGCGGCAGTACCGCACAATATTGCAGATCCCCTCTTCTGTCTCCGGCGCGGCGAAATAGTCCGCCGGCCCGCCGATCCGAAAGGTCGTGTGCTTACTCATTGGTTCCTGCCGCGTGACGCAGTCCTCTTTTGCTGCTTCCCGCAGCTGATCTATCCTGTCAGACATGAATTCCTCCGCCTAATCCTGAAATTGCCCTGATGCACGGCTTTCCTGTAATGATCTTGATAACTCATTATTTATCAAGAATTCCGCTTACCCGGATGCTCTCCACTGCTTCCCGCAGCTTTTCGGGCGGCAGAGTCAGCGCCATGCGCACATAGCCTTCTCCAAGGGAACCGAAGCTGCTGCCGGGTGTACAGATAACGCCGGACTTTTCCATCAGCTCCACGCAAAATTCTTCTGAGTTTGTATAGCCGTCCGGCAGAGGTGCCCAGACGAACATGGTTCCCTCACTGTCCGGCACGTTCCATCCGATCGAGCGCAGACCGCCGCACAGGGTCTTATTGCGCTCCTCATACTGGCGGCACTGGCGCTGCACCTGGTCAAATGGGCCGTTCAGAGCCGCGATCGCGCCGTACTGCGCCGGCAGGAAGGTGCCGTAATCAAACTGCGTCCGCATCGTCTTAAACTTGCGGATCACGTCCGCATTGCCGACCGCGAAGGAAACCCGGGCGCCGGTGTAGTTAAATGTCTTGGAAAGAGAATAAAACTCCACGCCCACCTCTTTGGCTCCTTCAAAGGACAGAAACGATCCGCAGGTCCTCCCGCCAAAGACAATATCCGAATAAGCGCTGTCGTGCAGTATTATAATATGATAGTTCTTCGCAAAATCAATCAGCTCACGGTAAAAAGAATCGGGAGCCACGCGGCAGATCGGATTGGCCGGATAGCTGACCACCATCAGCTTCGCCTTTTGGGCGATCTCCTCCGGAATGTCCGAAAATTTCGGCAGAAACCCATTTTCCTCATAAAGGGGATACTCCCAGATTTCCGCGTCGCAGAGCTGCGGCCCGATGCCAAAAATCGGATAGCCAGGATTGGGCACCAGCACCAGCTCTCCCGGGTTGCAGAGAGTCCACGCGATGTGGGTCATACCCTCCTGAGAGCCGTACAGCTCCATTGCCTCGTCGGCCTCCAGCTTCACGCCAAAACGCCGCTGATAAAACCCGCGGATCGCGTCGAGCAGCTCCGGCAGCTCTACCAGAGCGTACTTGTAATTATTGGGATCCTGCGCGGCAGTACTGACCGCGTCCATGATGTGCTGCGCCGGCTGAAAATCCGGTGTGCCGACGGAGAGGTTGTATACCGTCTTTCCCTGCCGCAGCAGCTCCTCCTTTTTTTCATTGAGTACTGCGAAAATTCCCGCCTTGATGCGTTCCGCCTTGTCTGAAAATGTGACTTCCATTTCTTTTTTCCTCCAGGTTCCTTTTCTTACTATAAACGATTCCTATTATATAATAACTGTGTTTTTCTTTTCCTCTCCCAGAACATAGTGAGCAGAAACAGCAATGCTGACAGCAGAGTCAGGCCGCTCCCGACCCAAAGTCCGGACGGGGTGTAGCGCATCTCGATGGAGTGTTCTCCTTCCTCCAGGTGTACACCGATCAGGGCTCCTCCCACGCACGAAAATTCCGTCTTTTCTCCATCCACAAGGATGGTCCAGCTCTCATCATAGGGAATGGTCAGAAGCAGCGTCCCGGCTTCCTGCACATCCACATCGCCGGTCACCGTATTTCCGTCGACGGCGACATTTTCCAGCTGGCTTTTAGCAAGCTCGTCTACGACCTCCTGATAGGCCTCGTTGGAACAGGTATAAATCTCCGCCTGCACAGTCGTCTGAGTATCCTTGAGCGTCACTGTAAAATCAGCGAGATTGCTCTCGGAGGTACTGTTGATCACGTACAGGTGATCGGTATAAGTCGAAAAAGTCTTCGTATACTCCGGCGTGTTGAGGACGATCTCAGCCACACGCGTGTCGATGCACATGTAGACCTGCTTGTTGTCCGGAATCTTGATCGCATAATTTTCGCCGTCCTCCATGTCAATATAGCGGTCGAGGACAAAGATCGCATCGTGCCCGGTAGCGAGCTCCACAAAGCTGTTCTGGATGTCCAGCGGCTCTCCGGTGCTGGTATCCCACTCCAGAATCGCGTCGTCCACCATAAATCCAAGAGAAAGCGCATTGTCATTCTCATACAGAGTCAGCTCTCCGTCCTTATCCACCCGTTCAAACTGGTAGAAATTCTCAGAGTCCGTCGGAGACGCCACATATTTGATACCGAAGACATCATTCATCAGCTTCGTCACGCCCAGATAGCCATTCTTGTTGGTTCTGGCCTCAATGCCGAGCGCATCGCAGAAATCAATGACTGAGCTCTGCATGGTGGAATTAAACATCACAAGAGCGTTGCCGCCCACAAACATCGTCACATTCCGCATGCGCTGGCGGTCCACCTCGCTGCGGTAAAAGCTGTCCTCCTCCTCATCCAGGTCAGAGATCAGATTCTGATAGGCGGTCTGGTCGGCCAGATAGATACTCCTTGTCACCACTCCATTTTCGGAAACCCCGTAAATCGCGTTTGCGGCGATCTCCACCACCAGCACGAGTGTCAGCGCTGTGCGGAAATATACAGGCTTCAGCCGATCCACATATCTTCCGATCAGCAGGAATCCGAAATAGAAAAGCAGCAGTCCCAGCGAAATCAGAAACAGATATCCTTCCAGCTCGCGCTCCGGATTCAGATAGCGCACAATCAGAAACGCAGCCGGGGCGGCCACGGCAAAAATCAGCTCGGGCAGCCAGTATTTTTTCAGATCCCGCAGGGCCTCATAGGCCATCACCAGCAGCACTGCAATATAGAGAAAGGCAAAGCGGTTCGGCAGGCCGTTCTGCTGATGGAACCCATGCCAGATATAATTCGGAATATTGCACGCAAAGCTGAACAGCAGCAGGGCACACAATCCATAATGCGCGAGCCGCTCCCGCAGGCGGATTTCATGGTCAAACAGGTAAAGAATCGCCAGCAGTACGGTGGCTACACCGCAGTAGACATTCAGTCCCACCTGTGTACTGGAGATGGTCACTGGCTCCATGAACGCCATGTGATTTTCCAGAAGCTCTGCCAGACTCTCGTAGAACTTTACAACGGTCGGGAAGGTGTTGCTCTCCATAGATTCCGAACTGGTCAGCCCCATGAATGCCGGAATGAGCACCAGCGCGGCCATTCCCCCGGCAAGCAGGGAATACCATGCGAAGGTCAGACAGCTCTTTCCCAGATCACGCGGGAAGCTGCGCGAAGCTGCAGCTGTCTTCGTCTTTCCCGTCTGAGAATCCGCAGATTTAGATGGTTCCTCTCCGCCATTGGCGGTTTTCTCATTCCCGGACGAACTGTCGGTATTTTTTATATCCGCTGTCTTTTCATGAGAGTCCCCTGGCGCAGCGTTTTTTCTTTTGCGCCGGAAAAAGCCGGCCGCAGATGCTACACGAGGACGACTGTCATATTCTCCGGTCTGTGCAATCCATCGCACCAGGAAATACAGGCAGGAAAACAGGCAGAGCATGAATCCGATGTAATAATTGCACCACAATCCGTAAAACAGCGCCAGGCAGTAGAATTTCCCTTTTCCACCTTTGACAATCTGCTCGATGCCGTACATGACGAGAGGCAGCATCGCGATGCTGTCCAGCCACATCAGATTGAAATAATAGCCGATTACAAAATTGCTCAGCGCGTACATCATGCCAAAAACAACCGGCAGCGTATTCAAATGCGTCCCAGGCAGCCGACCGGAACGCTCTGCCCCGCCCCGGGCCGTCTCGGCGGTGCCCCCCGCCTGCTCTGACTTCGAAGCCTGATATGAGAACCGTTCTTCGTCATGTTTATGAATATACCAGGTAAAGCATCCTCCGCAGAGTGCGATTTTCACCAGGATCATCAAATCCATAAAATCGCAGACGTTCGCGGTTGGGATGAACGCCATCAGAAAGTTCAGCGGACTCGCCAGATAATAGGCATAGGTCGACCAGAAATTATAGCCAAGTCCGCCGGAGAAGGAGTAAAGGAAGGACTCGCTGTCGACCAGCTTTTCATGGAAGTCCGTATAAAATGGAAGATACTGATGAAGCGAATCGATAATCAGCAGCGTTTTATCGCCGAACGGCCATACACCCATCAGGGCAAACGCCACTCCCGCGACCAGACCGCTCGCAAAAAAGCCGGCCAGGAAGTAATTGCGGGAGATCTGTTTCGCTGTGCGCACCTTTGCGGACGAGGACGCCCGTCTCGCCTTCCAGAAACGCGCCAGTCTCCGGAACGGGTTTTTGCTGCCTGTACCGTATGCGGCAGCTGTGTCATGCCCGCCGTTTGCGGAAGCAGCTTCACCTAAACCGTTTGCGTCATCCGCATCATCTGGCTCTATTTCGGCATCCGCACGGAGAGTGCCTTCCCCGGAATCACCGGAAGCACCGGCACATACCGTCTTCTGAAATTCTCCGCTTTCGCCGGCATTTTTCGGATCGGCATCCTTGAAAACTACCAGCTTGCTGATGAAATAATTCAGCACGACAATGACCACCTGGATCACCAGCTTCGCCGCCATATTCGACATGCCCCAGATACAGGTAAGAAGAAGCACACCTAGCACCTCAATCACCATCGTACCCAGCCGCATACCGACAAAGCTGCCGATCTCCCGGAAAAATTCCCCGGGAGAATGGGTCTTATGTTCAAACACGAAAAGCTTATTCACCACATAGGCAAACACAATCGCCGCTAATACGGAAATGGTATTGGCCACCGTGATATTCATGCCCGTCATGCACAGACAATAATAAACGATCAGGTTCACCGCCGTCGTGCAGCCTCCAAAAAAGACGTACCGCACCGCTTCATTTTTGACTAATTTTTTCATATATTCTCCAAACCATAACATCAGCCGCATCCACCCGCGGCAAAGCTTTCCGTTTCAAAATGATGGACACAATCAGTCCTGCCTGTTACGAATCCGCCGAAATCACTCTGGATTTTGCGTCATGTATCAGCAAAACAGACAGGCAGAATGCGCATGAAATCTCAATATGACTACCGGGCAGAAAGAAAGATTTCCTCTCCCAGGCAGAAGGAATAAATCACACGGTCGCGGAGCTTTTTCCCTGTAAGCCGTTCCAGCGCTTTTGCATAATAGTCGATCTGCGTCCGGTATCTCTCGATCAGCTTCCTTTTTGACGACACGCGGTCTGTCTTGTAATCCACCAGGACAATCTGTCCGTCTTCCAGAAACCAGGCATCAATAATCCCCTGTACCAGAACCATCTCGGACGATCCGTTTTTCAGAATCTCCCCGGCAGGAACGCCAAGGACAAACGGCTGCTCCCGAAACAGCTCACCCGCAGCACTGGCACGCTCCATTCTCCTTCCCACCGAAGAACGAAGAAAGACGGATATCTCACCTAAATTGACAGAAGCCGCTTCTTCCTCGGTCATTTTACCACAACTAATCAATTCTTCCAACTGAAAACGCAAATCTTCTTTCTTAGAAAAGTCTAAATTTTCCATGAACGTATGGAAAGCAGTTCCCCGAGCCGCTCCTGAAAGCGCAGACTTCCTGTCTGAAATATTTGAAACAGATGAATGCAGATCAGCATCATCGCTTTTGGGCAGGCTTTGCTGTGCAAATCTGGGAATCAGCGGAACCACCGTTTCTTCCTCATACAATTCCCTTGCGTCGTTCTCCTGGGTCCTCTGGGACATTTTCTTCAATTCAGACACAGAATATTTCCCGGAAATCGCATGCTCTCCCGCGTAAGGATAGCTCGAAGAAAAGACATCTTCGAGGTAGCTCCTGGTCTCCTCCGCTACGTCTTCCGGTGCTTTCGCGCACAGAAGCTCCTGGAGAGTACGCCATCCTTCTTCCTGAGCGGCAGCCTCCTTTTGCACATTTTCCTGTGGGGTCTGAATAGAAACCACAAAGTGAACCGCTTCGTATTCATCCGACTGCCGCATCAGCGCTGGGGCCACCCAGTCCAGATAATTCGAGGCTCCGGCCAGTGAGCTGTAAGATGGCGCGGCATTTTGCCATGCCATCTGCTTTTTCTCCAGATTTTTTACGCCGCCGGTCAGGATCAGCTTTTCCTTCGCGCGCGTCATCGCCACATAAAGCACGCGCAGCTCCTCACCCAGATTTTCGGAAGAAATCTTCTGCTGAATCGTTTTCTTTAAAAGGGTGGCTCGCCGCATGCGCGGCATCGCATCCGATACCTCCGATGGGATATCTGCAGGGGCTTCATTCTCTATATGAGACATGCTTTCTCTCCGAGGTGTTGTATTTTCCTGTTGTGTCTCATTTTCGTGCAGTGCAGCATCTCCCTGATATGTCTCATTTCCGCGAAGGGCCAAATCTTGCTGATGTGTCTCATTTCCGCGAAATGCAGCATCTTGCTGATATGTCTCATTTCCGCGAGATACAGCATCTCCCTGCCACACACAGTCACAGGCAATCCCCCATTCCGGGTGCATCACAACCTTCCCGCGCGTGTCACTCTCGTTAAACTGCTTGCCCATACCGCTCACAAATACAATCGGGAATTCCAGACCCTTACTCTTATGAATACTCATGATCCGCACGGTATCACCGGCCTCAGCTCCCAGACTTGCCTCACCGTAGTCCACCTCATATTTCTGCAGGTTTTCTATATAACGCACAAAATGGTAGAGACCATGATAGCTGGTCGCTTCATACGCGATCGCTTTTTCCACAAGCATATCCAGGTTGGCCTTTCTCTGTCTTCCGGCGGGAAGCGCGGCCGCATACTCGCCATAGCCGGTCACATCCAGAATTTCCCACAAAAGCAGGTGGATCGGCGTATGGTCGCATTTTTCCCGCAGACTCTGGTAGACGGACAGAAAGCCCTCCATTTTTTTCTGCAGCAGCTTTTCTTCCTCAGAAGCGGCAGAAATTCCTGCCAGGCGCAGGCAGCAGTCATAAAAGGAAAGCGTTGCCTCCCCGCCCCCCAGCAAACGGATCCGGGAGAGCTCCTCGTCCGAAAACCGTCCGATCGGGCTTCGCAGCACGGCCGCCAGCGGAATGTCCTGCTGCGGATTGTCCAGAATCTTCAGATAAGACAATATGACACGCACCTCGGCCGCGGAAAAATATCCCTTCTGCGAGCCGGTAAAGCAGGGGATTCCCATGTCAGAGAGTACCTCGCCAAAGGTCTCGCCCCAGCCGCTGATGGTGCGCAGTAAAATCACGATATCCCCGTACCGGGCCGGGCGAAAGCCGCTGCTCTCCTTATCCAGGATTGGCATCGTGCCCACAAGCTCCTGTATCCGGCGGCCGACCATCCTGGCTTCTTCCTTTCGAAGCTCCTCTGTAGAAGCGTCCTGGACATCCAGCAGCAGCAGTTCTGAAGTGTACCAGTTATGCGCTGTATCTGAGTGGGAAAATGCACCTCCAGAGGCAGAATTCCCGGCGGGCTCTGCATTTGCCTTTTCCGAAGCATGAGACCCGGCAAGCTCTGCATTTGCCGCTCCCGAAGTATAAGACTCAGCAGGCTCGGCATTTGCCGCTTCCGAAGTATAAGACTCAGCAGGCTCGGCAAATGCCGCTCCCGGATAAAGAGCCGCATCCGCGTCATAGGCTACGCCGCCTAAGGATTCCTGCATGATCTGTCGAAAAACAAAGTTCACTGATTCCAGCACCTGCGTCCGGCTGCGGAAATTGCGGTGCAGGTCAATGCGCCGCTCTGTCACAGGCGCAGACTGAGATCCCGCGCCGCGCAAAACCTGATAATGGTGGTATTTTTCCATAAAAAGCTCCGGTCTGGCAAGACGGAACCGGTAAATGCTCTGCTTGACATCTCCGACCATAAAACGGTTATGCGCACCCCGGCCTCTTCCGGAAACACTGGTGAGAATCATCTCCTGCACCAGGTTGCTGTCCTGGTACTCATCAATCATGACTTCTTCAAAGGTCTCCGCGTATTCCTGTGCCACCGCCGTCGGATATACTTTTCCAGAGCCATACGGAATGCCTCCTTCTAAGGACGCACTGCACGAGCCGGAAGCTTTCTTCTCCCGCGTCACCAGCGCATTCAGAGCCATGTGCTCCATATCTCCAAAATCCAGAATATTCTTCTGCGCCTTCTTTTCAGAAAGGCGCTTCATAAAGGCTTCTGTCAGTCTGGTCAGCACACGCACGACGATGCCGCTTCGGAAATATTCTTCGCGCAGGACATCCAGGTCATCATAATAATACTGCTCCCGGAGCGCGCTGATCTGATCCTTGCACTCGTCGCGCAGGGACTTGACCAGCTGTTTTTTCTCTTCCGAAATATGATCATCCTTTTTCCTGCCCAAAGCTTCAAAGCTGCCCATCTCCTGAAAGGCTTTCAGAAAACCTTCATAGGTTTTCCCCTTTTCCAGGCGTTCCACCAGAGCCAGATCAGAGAGAAGCGCTTTTTCATAAGGGTAGGGGCCATCCGGATCGCGGGCAAGACGCAGCGCTGTCCTTAACGTTTCGTGGACGTCCTCCAGCCGGAGAGATGTGTCTTTTTCGATATAATTCAGCCAGGATGGACGGGATTCCGAGGTATCCCCTGAGGAACGTTCGCTGTCCTTCTTCCGGGGAGCAGATGCGGACGCAGAGGTTTCAGCCTTCGGCCAGGCAGCATCCGCGTAGGCCTCCCGGCACTGGCGCAGCCAGTCCTCCGGGAAGGGCTGGCCCAGCGCCGTGTGATAGAGCTGCAAAATCCAGTCTTCTATCAGAGCGTCATCCTTTCCTGTCACAAACTGCTCGAGAAATTCGGCGAATTCTTCGCCGCTAAAATTTTCAGCAGCATTGCCCGAAGCGAGGGTTTCATAGGCCTCGTTTACTACTTCCTTCACTGCGTCCTGCTCCAGCAGGAGCACCTCGCCCTCATCCGCAATACGAAAGGAAGGGTCGATCCCAATCGTCTGAAAATGATTGCGGAGCACATGCAGACAAAAGCTGTGGATCGTCGTAATCTTTGCGTTGTGCACCAGCACAAGCTGCTTTTGTAGATGAACATTGTCCGGATCCTTCTCGGCCCGCTCCTCCAGCGCGTCGCGGATCCGCCCCCGCATTTCCGAGGCGGCCGCGTTGGTAAAGGTAACGACCAGAAGCCGGTCAATATCCACCGGCTTTTCTTCATCCGTAATCATTTTCAGAATGCGCTCGACCAACACGGCCGTTTTGCCGGAGCCGGCCGCCGCCGATACCAGAATATCCTGGTTTCTCGCGTCAATGACCTGCTGCTGTTCTTCGGTCCACTTTACAGACATGTCTCGTCACCTCCCTGATTCGTCCCGGATGAATGATCCGCATGCGGCTGGCTATGCCTGTCATTAAGAGAATGCTCCGCACCCTCCAGGCGCTCAATGACTTCCTGGGAGGTCAGGGCAGACGTACGCTTTGGACAGTTCCCCGGGATTTTTTTATCCAGGCCGCAGACATCTGCGTAAATACAGTAATCACACGCACTCCCGGAGCGATCCTCAAACGGGCTGGGGGCAATTGTCCCGTCAAGAATTGCCTCCCCCATCCTTGCAAGAAGGTGCGACACATATTCCGACAATGCCTCAAACTGCCCGGTCGTGACAATGCTGGAGGTTGCTTTTGGCGTACCGTCTTTTTTAATGCCCACCGGAATCACCAGCGAATCTCCGGCTGAAGCCAGACGCGCATCAAACATCCGAAGGACCTGGCTGCTGGCGTTTACCAGACCGTTCGGACGCATTTTTTTCAGCAGCGTTTCCCGTGCCTGGTCTGCATCCGGCGTTCCTGAGTTAATCGTATCCTTATCCAGCACCGGGTCCTGCATCCTGTGGTAAAACACTCCGGCCGGAACCACCTTTTTGCCCGGGTGAAGCTTTCTCTCCATCTCCATCGCTGCGTTCAGATAGACGAAAAGCTGCATCTGCAGTCCATAATAAAGCGATACCGGGTCAAACTCTGCCATACCGGATTTGTAATCCACCACCTTTACATAGACGGTATCCTCCGTCTCCACCGTATCAATACGGTCAATCCGCCCCTGCAGGCGGATCCGGTCATTCTCCCGCAGGCGCACCTGCACTGCATCCAGATTCTGCGTATCGGCAAAGGAAATCTCAAATCCAACCGGGCGAAACTGTCCGGCTCTGGTCTGCTCCCGCATGACCCATACCGTGCGCCGGAGAATCCGCTTAAGCCTCCGTATCGTATATTCCTGACGCGCGCTCCCATGCAAAATGCCGCCCGCATACTGATCCGCAGTCTGATTCACACAGCGGTCCATCCGGCGCGCCTGCTCCTCATAAGGGCAGTCAGCCCAATCACAGCCCTCTGCAAGCATCTGCCGGGAAAACAGCTCGATGGCCCCATGAAACAGCGTGCCCAGATCCGCAGCCTTTACCCCATACTCCGTGCGCTCCCGCAGCCGCAGTCCGTAGGACGCAAAATGAGAAAAAGCGCATCCCGCAAATTGCTCCAGGCGAGTCACGGAGGCCGACATACATCCTGCCTGACCATTCATACCATACAGCAGCCGGGCCGTTTCCCGGGCCAGATGCTCCTGCCCCACTGGCATTGTCCACGGTGTCTCTGCCGCAATCTGCTTCTGTAACCGGTCAGAGGCGTCCACCGCAGTCTGCTCCTGCAGTCGGTCAGACGTATCCGCCGCAGTCTGCTCCTGCAGCGAATCAGCTGAATCCGGGGTCTGTATCGGACTGTTAACCTCGCTCACCGCATCAGTTTTCTCTGATTTCCCGGATATGCCAGAGTCTTCCAGCTTCCTGACCCTCCCAGTCAGAAATGCGGCTGCTGTCAGATCCCGGACGCGGGCGCTGTAATCCGCGTCGTCCAGATACATATGATAAAGAGAGAGCCATTTGGCGCTTTCCTCGCCGCTGCCTTTTTCCTGCAGTCCATGCAGAAGGTAAAACATCCCATTTTCTCTGGAGGTCACCTGAGAAAGGCGGGTGCCTGCGTCCTCCTCCCGGTTTTCTTTCAGTGCGGGAAAAAGTCTCTGTATCGTAGCGACCAGATAGGAAGGACGCATCGAGGTGCCGTCGCCGCTGCTTAAGCACCAGGACAGGTAAAGGCGCTCCTGCGGTTTTGTCAGATTCTGGTAAAGATAAAATCTCTGGATATAGCTGTTTTCCCTCGCAGACGGTGCCAGAGAAGCACCCGCATTTTGCAGAATTTCCCGTTCTGTATCGGAAATAATGCCGCCACCGTCCCCGCGCGCGGGCACCCAGCCGTCGTTAAGTCCCAGGAAAAAGAGCACTTTTATATGGGAGAGACGTGACCGGCGAATGTCTCCCACCTGCACCTGGTCAATCCCCGGCGGGATGATTCCCACCCTTGCCTCAGAAAGGCCGGCATCCAGAATCTCTGAAAATTCCCGGCAATCCATCTCTTCCTCGCCGAGCAGGTCCACCATTTCATCCAGCAGCCTGATCAGAATCGGGTAAATCTGCCGGTATTCCGAGGAAAGCTCAGAGCCGTCACTTTTCAGCTCGTTTTCTCTGTTTTTCAGCTTCTGCTGTACCTCACAGTCAACCAAAAGGCGGTGCAATGCCGACGCATACTCCAACAGAGGACGATTCTTTTTGCGCATGCTCTCTGCAAACGGACCAACCACATCCAGAAAACGGATGCGCAGCGCATTATATAAGGAAAGGCCAGTTTCGGTTTCTCCTGAGTTCTCCGGGCAAACGACTCTTTGCAGACTCGGCGGGCACCAGGTCCACTCCTTCTTCCAGCCGGAGTATCCATGAATACCGGCGGCAATCACATAATTTTCCAGACGGTCGGTCTCATCCGGGGACAGCCCCGCCATACCGGTGCGCAAAAAACGAAACACCGACTCATAAGAAAAATCCTGCTCTGCCATCGAGAGGGCTCCGCGCACAAACTCCAGACATGGGTTCAGCAGCAGCTGCCGCGTCTCATCGACAAAAACAGGGATCCCGTACATGGGAAATATCCTTTTCACATAATTCCCGTATGCATTTAAATCTCCCGCGATCACTGCAATGTCCCGGTAGCGGGTTTGCCCGTCGCGAACCAGCCCCGCAATGGTGCGGGCAGCAAAGTGAACCTCCTGAACGGGAGAGCTCAGCACGGAAAGGGACAGCTCGTCCGACTCGCCATGATAAGGATGCTGTTTTTTGCGGAACAGGTTCTGCTCGAGATGGCGCAGCGCTCCGTCCTTTGAAAATCTCGGCAGGTCATCGTCCGGCGGCACAGCCTTCATTCCGTCATTCGATACTTCCGCCATCTTCACGGCATCCGATATATCAGATGGCCTCTCGGCATACGATGTT
>JAJQFO010000169.1 GCA_021201095.1 Lachnospiraceae bacterium | reverse complement strand
GCAAGGAGTTTTGCGGCTAAAGCCGCACCCGGCTCGCGCAGGCGGATAGGGGAGAGAACTCCCCCTATCCGATTGCACAGTCTGTTCCGATTTGCAGAGCAAATCGAGAACTTTAGGCCGGGTAAGGAGTAAAAAGAGAAACGGAATACTCTGAGTGTTTCAACAATGAAAGGCAGGAACACAATGAAACAGTTTACGAAAGAGCAGGCCCTCTCCATAGTCATTAATTGTGCGCACAAGTATAGAGAGAATCTTTCTGGTTGTAAATTGTTGTTTTTGTTATCTGATAAGCACATGAAAGTAACGGCTCTGGAAGTATCTTTTGAAGAACGACATTTTTTACACCTGACAGGTCTCAAAGTAAATCATAATATTAGTGCTTCTCGTTTTTTTGATCATTGTATAGATGGAACATTAAGTCCAAATGATTTTACTTTTTCTGAAGACGGTACTACAATGTTAAAATTAGAGGTTCTGATGCAGATTATGGAAAAAGACCTTTCTGCAAATATGGTTGCAGACTATAATGGAATAAATCCCAGGCTTTATACAGAAAAACTTGCAGGGAATGTAAAAGCATGTATCGGTTTTGTCTGGTCTGGCAATATTGGTTATGTTCCAAATACACTTCTTAATCTGGACATAAGAAAGACGTCGGAGGCACAAAGACGCATTATTGTTACATATAGGAAAAAAAGAAATGATTCAGCCTACTCTGAAATGGTATACTACGCGAAAAAAGTAGATTGGGCAAAAATAAAGTATCCAGATGAATACGCATATCTGCCGAAGCCCAAACAAGATAAAAATATTGCAGGAGGGATGGACACATGAAATATCGTCATACCGTCTATGCCTGCTTCATCGGCTACATCGTGCAGGCCATTATCAATAACTTTGCCCCTTTACTTTTTCTGACCTTTCAGTCACAGTACGGGGTCACTCTGGACCGTATCGCGCTGCTGACCGGGCTTAATTTCGGTGTGCAGCTGCTGGTCGATCTGCTGTCTGCAAAATTTGCGGATAAAATCGGCTATCGTCCCTGCATCATTGGCGCGCATATTTTCTCGGCTGCCGGATTGCTCCTGATGACGATCCTGCCGGATCTGCTGCCGGACGCCTACATAGGACTGTGCGTTGCGGTGGTGGTCTACGCATTGGGCGGCGGTCTCTTAGAGGTGCTGGTCAGCCCGATTATGGAGGCCTGCCCCGGTGATGAGAAGGCAAAGGCGATGAGCCTTTTGCACTCCTTTTACTGCTGGGGTCATGTGGGCGTCGTGCTTCTGTCAAGTCTGTTCTTTGCGCTGTTTGGGATTTCCAACTGGAAAATCATGGCGGTCATCTGGGCACTGGTGCCGATTGCCAATGGCTTTTTCTTCGCGAAGGTACCGATCGGCTCCCTTTTGGAGGAGGGCGAACAGGGCTGCAGCATCCGGCAGCTGGCATCGAAGGGCATTTTCTGGATTTTCATGCTGCTGATGGCCTGCGCGGGCTCCTGCGAGCAGGCGGTGAGCCAGTGGGCGAGCGCGTACGCGGAGAGCGGACTGGGTGTGCCGAAAACCATCGGTGATCTGGCAGGCCCCCTGCTCTTTGCAATGACAATGGGCAGCGCCCGCCTGTTTTATGGTAAATTTGGAGAAAAGATCGACCTGGAAAAATTTATGCTCATGAGCGCGATCCTCTGCCTGTGCAGCTATCTGATCATCGGGCTCTCCGCCCTGCCCATCCTGGGCTTTTTAGGCTGCGCACTCTGCGGTCTGTCCGTTGGCATCCTCTGGCCGGGCACCTTCAGCCTCGGCACGAAGGGCATCCCGAAGGGCGGCACGGCGATGTTTGCGCTCTTTGCCCTGGCAGGCGACGTCGGCTGCAGCAGCGGACCGACCTATGTGGGGATGATGGCGGAGCACTTCGGGGGACAGCTGAATCTGGGCATCCTCGCGGGGATTATTTTCCCTGTTTTGCTGCTTATCGGGCTGGCGCTGGAGAGAAGAGCGGCAGGAAAAATACAGATCAACTGACGGACGAGGATGCTGTCAAATTCAGGGGATCGTCAGAGTATTGCGGATGTGGACACATTATGAGAAGTAAAACGCTCTCCGTTTCACTTCGGTCGGCTCTAAACGGACATCCACTGGATGTCCAGAGCCTCATAATGCTCCAGAATCCGAAAATTCTGGAACTGACTTGCCGGGAAAAGCCCGCAAGCGCACTTTTCTTTCGGCAAAGTCACATTATGAATAACCGGAGAGGAAGGAAAAGGAGTATGACGAACGGGATTACTCGTAAGATCTATATGGAACTGACGCCGCCGACGGAGCAGGACAATGTTTCCGCCGAGCGGCGCATTTTGTCTGCGCTGGAGGCGGCTCTGCAGCCGGAGGTATCGGAAAAGCTGCTGCGGCCGGACACATCGCAGCAGTCAGGAGTATCGCAGCGATCAGAGATATCGCAGCAATCAGAGATATCACAGCGATCAGAGACACTGCAGTGGTCAGAAACATCGCAGCCGACAGAGCTGTCAGGCCGTCCCATTGTCACAATGCCGCTTTCCGTCATGCGAAAGCTGCATCCGCTGTGTGAAAAGTCCGCCTGGAAGCTCACCGCCTCCCTTGCCTGGGACGGCTGCCGCTGGGAAGTGACTGCTCTGGAAGCAGGTGATACCTCGATGCATCACTATGGCCTTGCGGTAGATCTGGGCAGTACGACGGTGGTGATGCAGCTGGTTGACTGCAATACGGGGGAGATTGTTTTGCAGGAGAGTGCTTATAATCAGCAAATAGCGTTTGGGGAGGACATCCTGACCCGTATTTTTTACAGTAAAGACAATCCGGAGCATTTGGAGGAGATTCGCCTGGCGACGGTGAATACGATTGTGGAGCTGATGGTCAGGATAGAAGCGAAGACAGGGGTTTCTCTTAGTACGGGGCTTCAGGGATGTGCGGATCTTGCCGGGACTGGCGCGGATTGCCTTCAGGCAAAATTCTCCGCTGATACGAATTCGTTCGGCAGAAATTTTCGCGCTGATACGGGTTTGGGCGTAGCTATAGACTCTGGCAGGAAGACAAAACCGGCAGAACATGCTGCTTTGGCTGGATCATGTATTTCCATGGTCATAGCCGGCAATACCACGATGATGCATTTCCTGCTGGGGCTTGACGCCTTTTGTGTCTTTTCTTCGCCTTATGCCGTCTGGGCGGACCAGCCGGGCTTTATCAAAGGCGCGGATCTGGACATCCCCATTCCGGGGTATGTGTATTGCTATCCGGGCAAGGCAAATTATCTGGGCGGTGACATTATCAGCGGGATGGTGGCGACCGATATGTACAGACGTGACTCAATCTCTGTGTTTTTTGATGTGGGAACAAACGGAGAGCTGGTGGTCGGAAACCGCGACTTTCTGCTCTGCGGAGCCGGAGCGGCAGGTCCCGCTCTGGAGGGCGGCGTAGTAAAGACCGGGATGCGCGCGGCTAAAGGTGCGGTGCAGCATGTGCGGTTTGTCAGGGAGAGCGGCGGTATCACAGAGAAAAATTCCTACACAATCGAGCTGGACGTCCTTGGCGGCGGAGCGCCGGAGGGCATCTGCGGATCCGGCATTATCGACCTGATTTCAGAGCTGTTTCTGCATGGGGTGATTGATTTGCGCGGACGTCTGGTGCCGGAAGTCTCAGACGCGGTTGTGCATATGGAACCAGGAGAATACGCCTTTCAATACGCTCCGGGCCTGTATTTTTACCAGAGCGATATCACCGAATTCATCCGCACAAAGGCAGCCGCCTATACGATGATGGACTATCTTATGTCCGAGACCGGGATGAGCCTGGACGATGTGAGCGACTTCTACATGGCAGGAGCGTTTGGCTCGCATGTGAACAAGGAATCTGCGGTCAACATCGGGATGTACCCGGATGTAGCTCCGGAGCGAATCCACGCGGAGGGAAACACCTCGCTGGAAGGAGCCAGAGAGCTGCTTCTTGATCGGCAGATCGTAGAAGAACTGCCTGAAATTCTTGACCTGATGACCTACGTACAATTTGGCGCGGTGGAGGATTTTCTGGAAAAGATGACAGCGGCATCGGCGCTTCCTCATACAGACCTGGAGCGGTATCCTTCTGTAAAAGCGCGGCTGCAGGAAATGAAATAGCTGTTGCAGGATGGCGCCTGTTATCCGTATATGCAGGCAAAATCCGCGTCCGGATACTGTGCGCGTATTTCCGCGGCCTGTTCTTCAGTGCATTGAAGGATCTGCAGGTTCGGGATTCCATCAAGTCCATCATAGCTTTGGCAGCTGCAGGAATAGATTTTCAGGATAGTCAGAGAATCCAGCGATGCGAGCCCGTAAAAATCTGTGATGGTAGCATTTTTAATATCTAGGCTGTACAGCACGGGCAGATTGACACCATCCAGCGAAAACTCATCCATATTTCCAACCACGACGCTCAAATCCTCCAGCGTCGAGACGACAGAGAGACTTTCCAGGGGCATTCCGTTTGAGCTGTGGACGAAAAGCGTAGTCAGTGAAGTATTGCCGAGGGCCTCAATGACAGCGTTTGCAAGGTGGTCGATCTCCAGCGAAAGCAGATGCTCCAGGGAGCAGAGCTCGGTGTAGTCTGTCAGAATCACGTCAAAGATATTCAGTTCTTCGAGGGCGCAGTTTTCCAGACCGCCAAGTGAACGGATGCCGGTCGAACTGATATTGAGCGCTTTTAAGTTTTCTAAGGTCGCGATCACCGCGGTATCCGTGATTTCCAGCCCTGCGAGGTTCAGCGAGGCAATTGTTGTATTTCCCTCCAGCGGTGACAGATCCGTCAGAGGATTATAGCCAAGCCCCAGCTCCGAGATGGAAAGGCTCTCGTCTGCCAGGACAGAAATATCCGAAATCTGCTGTTTGTGCAGACACACGGTATGCAGATTTGGCATGTGAAGAAGATCCTCCAGAGAGGAGATGGTGCCTGTCTGTTCATAGAGGCCGCTCTCCCTCATCGTATCGTCATAGACATACGGATAATCTCCCTGAAACCAGATTTCACTCTCATCGGAATACACCTGCATACCCATAATATGCAGCTCCGTCACCCTTTCCAGATCACTTTCCGTGATCAGATCATCTTCATCAAATCCCAGCTGTGTGCGCACAGCTTCCTCGATCAGAGGCTCCGTGAAAAGGTAGGCATTATTCTGAGAGCTAGTGTCGTCAGCGGAACTGGCATTGCTGCTTACAGAACTGGTGTTGTCAGCGGAACTGGCATTGCTTACAGAGCCGATATTGTCTTCGGAACTGGCGTTTCCCACAGAGCTGTCATCATCCGTAAAAACCGTATCGCCTGCCAGCTCATTGCCTGTCAGAGTGTCTTCGGTTGTGGAGGCATTATTATCCGTTGTCTGCGCTTCTCCATCTGACAAAAGTCCGGACCGGGAATTCCAGCTCTGCCGGATGACGATGGTGAGCAGGAAAATCCCTGCGCAGAGAACGACTGCGGCGCCAAAGCGTGCTATCCAGGGAGATCTCTGCGATTTTTGCTCCTGTGTGTCGGCAAAAGTCTGCTCTGAAAGCATATCTGTACGGCCCTGCTTTGAAGAATCCTGCGGATCGGAAAATCCCGTCTGAATCTGCGAAGAATCCTGCGGCCTGGGAAATCCCGTCTGAAGCTGCGGAAAACGCACGGCGAGCAGATCCATCAGCAGCTCGTCCGCGTTCTGGTAGCGCCTGTCAGGGTCAAACATGGTCGCACGGCGGATGATGCGGGCGACCGGCTCTTCGAGTTCCTTTAAAAATACCTCGTCCGGCGCATATTCTCCGGTCAGACAGTAAAACAGCACGATTCCCAGAGAATACAGGTCACTTCTGGTGTCACTCTGCCGGTAGCCGAACTGCTCCGGCGGAGCGGTCAGCTGAGTACCCATCACGAGCGTATCACTGCGTTTATTCGGCTGATAGAAGCGAGAAATGCCCAAATCAATAAAATGGCACCCGCCTTCCGGATCCACAATAATATTCTGCGGCTTGATGTCGCGGTGAATCAGGGGCGGTGTCATTGTATGCAGAAACCGAAGCAGATCCGTGAGGGAAATCAGGTAATCCAGGGATGTGATAAGCGGAATCCCCGGCTTTTCATAGTTGGTCTCGCAGATCTCCTCCAGCGTTTTTCCCTCAATATAAGTACGGATATAAAAAGTCTCGTCCTCAGAAGCATCAGATTTCAGAAATACCGCGGTCGGAAACTGTGCCGGATACCAGGGATCCTCCGAGGCGTGGATGAGATCCAGAAGCTTCCGCTCATTCTGAAGCTGTGCGGCAATCACAGGGTCAGAGGCCGTCTTTAAAAGAAACAGACCTCTGGATTCTTTCTTTTGAAGCAGATAGGTGCCGGAAACAGCGGTATATTTCACACACGATTTTACGTCATAAAGAGCCGCCAACTCATCAGGAAGTGAGAAAGGCGTCTCGTCAGACCATGGATTCATAACTCCTTATTCCCTCCCCCGATTTGCTTTATACAGGGGCAGCTCGCCCTCTTTGATCAGCAGGTCATTCGCCTGCTGCATGGTACATTTTTTCTCAATCGCAAATATAATCGCTGCGTCCCGTTTCACCTTTGGATAGAGAACACCCTGCCTGGAAAGGCGCAGCAGCTGGTTGGTTTCCGTGAGAGTGGCAGACAGGCACAGGCTGATGCGCAGCACCATATTGCGCCCGGGCGTTTTCTGACCGCTGAGGACATGATAAAAGTAAGAACGCTCGATACCGCTCTCCAGAATGATGTCAGGGGCAGTCTTGCCGTGCTTTTGCATGACTGCATACAAATAATGGCAGAAAACCGGCTCCTCCTCGTGGTCATGCCAGGTCTCGGTCACCTCAGAAAAATTATTCGATTTTTTGATAACCGAAAGAAGCTGAGAGGTTGTGAGTTCTTTTTTTTGCTGACCGGCCAAGGCTGTCCCTCCTCATATTATCATGACTTGCTGTGAAAAAGTTTATTATCTGCCGCAGGAAATGCGGTATACTCGATTGCTATGGTTGAAAGTATATCACAGTCAGCCAAAGACTGACAAATATTTCTGCTGATTTTCGAAAAAAGTCTTCTGCCGGGACACAAAAAATCTTATTTTGGAACACTGCACTCTCTGCATGAAAAAAATGGAAAGAGACTTCCTGTATAAACGAATTCCGAAGTCTTTTTTTAGGACACCATTTGAAAAATTAAAGGTGCTAGAATCACTGTGTATGTTATATCTATTCCTTATCTACATATAAAATGCATAGTAAGTAATAAGGAAAGTACAGGCTCTTGCCGGCAGATAACCACTATGGTGAGATGCTCACCGTTCCAAAGTACTTTACTGCCGGTTTTATGGTATGATAAAAATGTGGACGTGTGTCGATGCATGAACGGTTAAGAGGCAGGAAAGCTTTTTTTTGTATAATCGCCGTATTCTTCACATTGCCAAAAGGGATAATGATGTATGTTGAAGCAGGAATTATATATAAAAATCGAAGAAGGTATCAACAAATACAGAGCTCTTTCCGCAGCAGATTCGTTGATATTTTCTGCTGATTCCAGTGTAGAGACGGGATTAGATTCAACGGCTGATATCTATTTTTCGTCTTCTGGCAAAATATATGCCGCGAGGATTGACAAAAAAGTAATGGATGCGGTGGAAAATCGCATGCAGCAGCACGAAACCCAGAAAAGCTTATATGATTTGATTTTATTTTATATCAAACGCTTAGGTAAATCTAGATTTTTCTTCAAAAACGGCGAACTCAATGCGGCCGCTTTTTATCAATACGCCCAAATCGACAAGTCTACATGGAGCCAGTTAAAATATGGCACGGCAACTCCCAAAAAGGAAACATTGTTAAAATTAGTGATTGCTTTGCGGTTGAGTGTGGACGAGGCAGAAGATTTTATGGTGAAAGGTTCGAACAGCCTGAATCCGAATGATCCGCGGGATCTGGTTATTTTAGCACTTCTGGATGTGAAATGCTATGAAATCGGGGACGTCTATGAGGTGCTTGAGGAATATGGCAAAAACGGCGTCCGTAAGTTTGAAAATATTTACAGGGACTATTAAAAGTGGAGTATGGGGTTCATTTCTTTTGCAAACAGAAAATAAGTTTTCAGTATTGATTATAATCAGGGCATAGAAACAAGGAAAACAGATGCAGGAGGTCTTCATACTAT
The DNA here is from genome assembly GCA_021201095.1 of Lachnospiraceae bacterium. Taxonomy (GTDB): domain Bacteria; phylum Bacillota; class Clostridia; order Lachnospirales; family Lachnospiraceae; genus Choladousia. The sequence goes on along the minus strand of JAJQFO010000169.1, from coordinate 191 downwards.
TTGAGGAGGCTTCTAAGGCGACAGAGGTTTCATTCAATGGAGGTAAGAAATATGGCAGATTTTACAAAAAAGCAGGAACAGGAGCTTATGGCACAGGCCAGTGATATTTTGAATCAGGCGGCTGAAGGTAAAAGCGCGAGAGATATCATGGCAGAGATTTATGTTAGCAGTCTTGAAGACAAAACAATGAA
>JAJQFO010000328.1 GCA_021201095.1 Lachnospiraceae bacterium | reverse complement strand
CTTTTACAGTTTTGTCCGTTTTTTCAGCCTTTCCGGCTTTTTCAGACTTAGACACAGCTTCCGTTTTTCCAGATTTTGATACAGCTTCCACCTTTTCAGATTTGGACGTATCTTCCGTTTTTTGCGCAGCTTCTGTCTTTGCCGCGTCCTCCTCTTTCTCGTCTTTTTTGGAAATCAGCGCGCCGATATTCAATGCCTTATTGCGGATCAGCGGAAACGGGCGTGAAGAATCCAGCGCCATCGGAGTCAGCACCGGGTAAACATTTTCCTCAAAATAGCGGTCTGCAGCCTCTGCCTGCTCTTTTGTGAGCCTCTCATGTCCGGTCACGACCTCCAGCCCATGCTGCTTCATCTGGGAAAGCAGAGAGCGGTTATAGGTCGAATACTGCTGCTTCACAAGCTCGTGCGCTACTCTGGAGATCGTCTCCAGCTGCTCACCCGCAGTCATTCCGGAAATATCCTTTTTAGTATATTTTGCGTGAACCATGTCCTTGAGCGACGCGACACGGATCATAAAAAACTCATCCAGATTCGATGCCGTGATGCTCAAAAACTTCAGCCGCTCCATCATCGGAATCGTTTTGTCCCGCGCTTCCGAAAGTACCCTTTCATTAAAGCTCAGCCAGCTTAACTCTCTGTTTGTAAAATATTCCGGTTTATCAAATCCCGTATTCGCCATTTTCCGCACCTCTCTCCCGATTACGTTTCTATTCCTTGCATATTGATATCTTTATATGACCGCCATAGCTCTCGCTCCGGTTTTCGCCGAGCTTCCTAACCTGTTCCACTTTTTTCACATGCGCATTTCCCATTCTCTCAGCCAGAAAACCTCTGCTTACAAAGCTCCTACAGACTTCTTCTGCTTCAGCACCGGACGCACGTTGAATACCTCCTCAAAGAAGTCTACCTTCTCCTCAAAAGCACCTCTCTCCAGCGAAAGATCGGCCTGGCTCGCCACAGAAATCCGCAGCTCATGCTCCTTCAGGGTCACCGTCAGATTTTCACATTTCTGCTGATGGGTACGGTCAAGCGAATTTGCGATCCGCAGAATGGCCGTCAGCTTTGCCACAATCATATATTCCTTCTCGTCCAGATCCGTTTTGGTCTCCAGTTCATCGTAGTAAATAAAACGGCTCGTGTTGTATTTGACCGTATAAGCCACTATCGAGCGCTCCTCCTGGGAAAGGCCGATAATCTCCGTGGCCAGAATGATATTATAGGCACACTCAGAAACATCCGTCAGACTGATAAATTTGCCGCAGCTGTGCAAAATCACCGCGATCTGCAAAAGCAGGCGTTCCCGTGCTCCCAGACCGTGTACTTTTTTCATGCGGTCAAAGATTTCCACCGCAATGTCTCCGATATTACGGATATGCGACTGGCTGGTCTTGTACCGTTTAGAGATGCTGCGGGCTGCCGCGAGAATATCCTCGTCAAAGCTGTGCCGTCTGGTGAGAAGACCCATCCGCACACCATAATCATACGCCACACCGTCATTTAAGGAAAATCCCGGCATCCATACCACATCTACATCAAAGCTCTCTATCAGGCTGCGGCAGATCACCGCGGACGGAATAATCGCGTCCGTCATATCTGATGGCAGCTGATATTTTTTCGCTATTTCATCTGGCGTATGCGCAATCAAATACTCATAAATGATCTCATACTGCTCCTTTGACAGAGAGTGAATTTTCGTCCCGTCCGTATCCTTGAGCCGTATTCCTGCTTTCACCGCAGAATCCGCCACCTTAGAAGAATCAGATGCCGATGCATCAGTGCCTTTGGAAAGCGAAGCATTTGGGGAAGGTGCAGCATTTTTGGAAAATGCAGCTGTTCTGGAAAGTGCGGCTGTTTTAGAAATTTCCAGTTCCCTTTTACGCAGCAGCTCCTGGATTTCCTCCTGCTCCTTCATAGAGAGCATCTCGCTTAAACCTCCGCCGAGAACAATCAGATTTCGTATTTTTCGATCCTTCTGATAAAGCTTCGTGAAGCCAGTCAGCTCGTAATCCATCAGCTCGCGGATCAGTCTTTCAAAATGCTCCCCGTTTTTGGAGATAGGAAGCAGGTTTTCCCGAGTCGTAATGTTTCCCACGCGAATATTCTGAGTCGTGATCAGCTTATCCTTGTCAAACAGGGAAATCTGCGTGCTGCTGCCGCTGATATCTACAATCGCGGTCGCATTTGCGATAATCGACTCAAACTCCGCCGACACTGAAGCAATGGCCTGATAGTCCACAAATCGCTGCTCTGAATTCGTAAATACATCAATCTCCAGCCCGGTCTGCTTCTCGATATAATCGCAGAGAAATGTCTTATTGCGCGACTCCCGGAAGGCACTCGTCGCAAACACGCGGTAAGCATCCACCCGGTAGCCGGACATCGTGCGCTTGAAATCATTCAGCACCGCGCAGAGCTCATCCACATGCTCCCGGCTGATGCGTCCCTGTTCGTACACATCCAATCCCAGATTCATGCGGGTAGAAACACACTCAATCTCCCGCATGGCCCGCTTTTGCGTAAACTCAAAAATCTTCATTTCAGTCACGGCAGAGCCGATGCTGACCGCCGCGAATGTTTTCACCGCCATAAAGCCCTCCTTGTGCCTCCTGCACTATTTTCGCGAAGCAACGAGCCTGATAGCCGTGCCCCTCTTCCTTATGATTCCTCATGTCCGGCGACAGATATCCCAGCATAATATCATGTCAGAAATACAAACTTATATGCTTTCATACATACCTCGCAGCAAAAGCGAGATATTGCACAATAAAACTGAAAATTAAACATCAGAAGACCGGCAGGCCGAAAGATAATCTATAAACTGCGTTGCCGTCCTGCCGGAAAGCCCCCCATGGCTCAGCTCCCACTTATTCGCCTCCAGCAGCAGCTCTTCCTCCGGCATTGTAATGCCGTACCGCGCAGCAAGTGTCCGCACAATATTCTGAAACTGTTTTTTATCCGGCGACCCGAAATAAATGGTGACTCCAAACCGCGAGGAAAGCGAGAGCTTCTCCTGCACCGTGTCTGAGACGTGCAGATCTCCCCCGTGTGTTGCATGAAGCTCGGCAGGTCTTCCAATGTCTCCTTCCATATTATCCGCAAACTGCTCGCGGATCAGGTGACGCCGGTTTGACGTGGCGTAGATCAGCACATTCTCCGGCCTGCGCTCCAGGCCGCCCTCGATCACGGCCTTCAGATATTTGTACTCAATCTCAAATTCTTCAAAAGAAAGATCATCCATATAAATGATAAACCGGTAATTGCGGTTTTTAATCTGCGCAATTACCTCATTCAGATCCTGAAACTGGTGCTTGTAGATCTCGATCATGCGCAGACCGCGGTCATAGTACTGGTTCAGGATACCCTTGATGCTGGAGGATTTCCCAGTCCCCGCATCGCCGAAAAGCAGGCAGTTATTTGCCTTTTTCCCCTGAATAAACGCTTCTGTATTATCGATCAGCTTTTTCTTCTGAATCTCATATCCGACCAGATCGTCCAGCTTCACATGCGCGATGTTCGTGATCGGAAGTATCTGCACGCCGCTCTCATCATGCTGCACGCGGAATGCCTTATGCAGGCCGAACTTTCCTACACCGTACTCCTGATAAAAGCGGATCATGTGCATCGTGAACTGATCAAGATCTCCATACGTACCTGATCCCCCGGTGACTGCTGAAGCCTCCGCATCCTTCAGGTCTTTGGCCCCCTGCACACGATACCCGTCTGTCTGGGATTCTCCTCGTCCTGTCCCCGCGTCCGCGGCCAGCTGCGCGCTCAGCTCACAAATGCGGTCCCGGATACGCCGGTTAAATACTTTTCCCTCTGCGCTTCCTCTCTGATAACAAAGGACTTCCTCAAAAAATCCGGCATCCAAATCCTGTTCGATTCCATTAAAATCCAACGCAAACAGCCGCATAAAAATCGTAAAATCATGTCTGGCAAAATGCAGCAGGCTCCCGTCGCTCATTCCGCGGATTTCGCAGGCGGTGGAAAACACATTCTCGTGGTTAACCAGAATCAGTGTCAGATAATCATGCCAGAGATTTCCTTCAAAACCATAAGTGCCCGCCAGATCAATCAGCTCATGCATACAGGCAAAGAAACGCTTCCGCACCTCGTCCCGGACGTTTTCACATTTTCTGTGTTCCAGCACCCATTCCACGTCTTCCAGAACCTGTCCGTTTTCAAACCCGCGATACAGAATCAATTCATCCAGATTTCCCATTTCTGCGTTTCTCGCTTTCTCTATATAGTCTCACACAGCAGATTTCTTTATTCCACAGATCTTCCTAAATCGCTGCATGGCAAGTCCCAGACGTTTTCTCCTTCGCGCCAGGACATCTTTTCACTGACAGTATCACTCTTACTCGCAGCACAGCTGCTCGTTGAGCCTTATGATTTTCTGCTGCATGCAGCGAAAATCCCTTCCGCTCACATCATAGAAGTTTCTCTCAATAATTCCCCAATATCTTCATATTAATCGCTTCCTCGCGGATGCCGCGCAGCGCGTTTTTCACAGCCCCGTCCATGAGGTTGCCGTCAAAATCGATGAAAAAGCGATATTCCCAGTTCCGTCCGGGGATGGGACGGGATTCGATTTTATTCATGTTCAGATTGTTGTAAATAAAATGTGAAAGAATATTATACAAAGAGCCGCTCGAATGGGGTACCTCAAAGCAAATACTGATCTTTTTCGCGTCTCTCCGGAAAACCCGCTGATTCGTGACGACGATAAAGCGAGTCGAATTTGCCTCATTGTAATAAATTTTCTCTTCGAGTATTTCCAGGCCAAAATACTCTGCCGCGAAGGCGCTGCCCACAGCCGCCTGAGTCGTGTCGCCGTCCTCCGCCACCTTTTTAGCCGCGCGGGCGGTATTATCAAATGGGATCAGCTGCCATTCGGGATGACGGTACAAATATTCCTCACACTGAGACAGTGCCTGCTGATGAGAATATACACGCCTGATATCTCCCAGCTTCGCACCTGGAAGGCCTAGCAGCGCATGCTCACATTTCACAATCTGTTCTCCGACAATGTAATTTTCAAAATTGACCAGCAGATCATAATTATCCGCCACAATGCCTGCGGAAGAATTTTCGATCGGCAGCACCGCGTAATCCGCGGACCCCTCTGCAATCGCCTCCATCGCGTCGCGGAATTTTCTCACATGGAAGCAGTTGACATCCTTCCCAAAATACTCACGCATCGCCATATGGCTGTATGCGCCTTCCACTCCCTGATATACGACACGAATATTCGAACGGTCAATATCATCCACTGCAATAAATGGTAAACGTCCCGCGGCGCCATTCTCCTCCAGAAGCTGATACTGAAGCTTGCGGCTCATCGACATAATCTGAGAAAAAAGCTCCTGTACTCCATGACGGTTGAAATCACTGTGAGCCATCCCGCCAAGTGTTTCCAGCTTGCTCTGCTCCCGCTCCTTATCGAACACCTTTCTGCCATTTGCGATCTTGTAGCGGGCTACTTCCTCGCTGATATCCATCCTGCGCTCAAACAGCTCCGTAATCTGACGGTCCACATCATCGATTTCCTGTCTCAGTTCCTGCAAATCCTTCATGCTGTCATACTCTCCATAAAAATCCGACCCTATACCTGTCCTGAAGACCGGGCTTATATCTGCCACCTTATCTGGTTGTATAGATGATCTTATATTTCGTTTCATCCTATCTTACCGCGCTTTTTTCTTTTTGTCCACACTCAAAAATAAGATAAGAAACTCTGCGGCTTCAGCCGCAGAGTTCCTTCGCCAGGTGGCATCCCACGCTTCGCATGGGATATACCCTGCCCTGCCATGCGATAAGATAGCAATGGCTCCGCGATCGCGGAGCCAGCTTCCCTTTCCGCCGGGAATCAGGCGGAATATAAAATTCAGACCTTCACCGTATGATCAATCGGCTTCGCCCCGGATGCATTCAGGACAAATACGGTCATCGGACTGATATACAAAAGCGAACTCAGTACACAATAGATCGGCATCATAATCGCCCACTGAATCAGTCTGCCCGGAAGCAATGCCATAAAACTCACCGCAAACTCTCCTCCGTTATAAACCGCCAGGCCGGTCGTCGTAAGTCCGAGCGTGGAGCAAACAGACGCCAGAAACACACCGATGCATATAAAAACAACCTTTTTCCGCTTTGTCCCATTCATAAGCGGACGGAACAGAGCCGGAACAATACCCCAGCACATCGCCGCCACCGTAATAAACGGGTTGACTGCGTAGCCCTTCAGCAGGCACCCCAGCAGGTCTGCGACCATGCCGCACAGTCCCCCTGCGACCGGGCCGAACCAGAGTCCGGAAAGAATCGTGCAAACCACGCCGACCGTGATCCGGTATGAGCCAAGCTCGATCACCAGAAGACGCGTGAGAACGATATGCATGGCGACCAGAAGTCCCATAAACACAAGCGTACGGGTATCCCAGCTGTTCTTTCTACTTTTGTGCATAATAAAACACCTCCATAATGTGCAAGCAGCATTCCGGAGCAATTGTTTCTGGCAATCAGTACAGCAGACAACAGATCACACAGGCAATCTGTCAACCACCTCTGGAAACACCGAGTCAGATCAACTCCAGATGCCCCATCAACAGGTTGCGGTCCCGGCTATCCTCTGGATAGCTAAGGCCATCCATAAATAATATGCCCTCCACATTATGAGATGTCTCATAATTGTAGCAACGGGTGCGGAAAATATATCGTAAATCTCTTCCATACCGACGTGTCCGGGAATTGACACTTCGGCGGCCGGATTTTTCGTTTCACGGCGACTCCCCATCCAATGAACACTTAACGCATAGATTCCTACTTCGCTATTATTTATTTGAATTGGATTATATCACAGTAAATGGAATATGCAAGCTCTATTTGCAAAATATGCAAAAACAATTTTCAAAGCCTCAGATTCCTCAAGCTACAGTCCAGATTCTGTTTCTGTTTCCGCTTCCGTCTCAGTTTCAGCTGGCTGCACCACGAGTAAAAATGTTTCAATATTGGAAGAATAACCGGAGGAATCTACCGCATAAATCTGCAGTTCATATTCTCCAGGGACATCTGCATCATAGTTCCCCGCCACCTGTATATTTCTCCAGAGAACATAGCGGTTGTCCTTGTCATCGGTAATCGTTGCCACATAGGAGACAGGGTCAAACGAGTCTCCCGCAGTAATCGTCTCCTGATTTGCCGACAAGGTAAGCACAGGCGCATAAGGATTTTGTGATGCTGCCGCAGTCGAATCTGTTTCTGAGACTGACTCTGTTTCTGTCTCCTCCGTCTCACCTTCAGATTCTGTCTCAGATTCCGTTTCTGTATCGGTTTCTGTCTCAGTCTCAGATTCCGTCTCGGTTTCAGTTTCTGTTTCTGACTCCGTCTCGCTTTCAAGACTGGAGCGCTGCAGCTCTGTCTCAGTCAATGAAGCCTGACGAACCTCCTCAGAATAGGACGACTGTCTCACACGATAAAGATATAAAAAGTAAACAATACATGCAACCAGAGCCGCCAGTATGATAATATACAGGAGCATGCTCCATGGGCTCCCTGCTTTTTTGTATACATTACGATTATCTTGCTTTTTAGACATATATATAATCTCCAGTAAATATCAGAAAACAGAAAAAGCGGTGAAGAACGTCCGCCCACAACAGACAGAAGCCTCTTTCACCGCTTTGTGGCAGATGAGATCCGGTCAAGATTATCTCCGTCCCGGATCACAATTGTTCACTTTCAGTTGGAAGAAAACTGCCGGATCTTACTCTTCTGCTGCTTCAGCAACCAGCTCAGAGAGTCTGACCATATCCTGAACGAGCGTAAACGAACCAGTACATGGGAAGTCTACTGTAAGATCTCCTGTCTCCTCATTATACATATCAGCTGACAGCGGAATTCTGTAGAAGGTCGCGGTAGACGGATCATACTGCAGAAGATACAGAGTCTCCCACTCGTAATCATTCACGTTCCGGATTACGTCCGGAGCCGGGAAGGTTGCCTGATAAAGATGAGCGGTAGCGCTCTCTGACTCAGCAGCAGCCTCAGTTTCCGCTTCCGTCTCATCCTCTGTTTCACCAGCAGCAGAGGCAGTCGCTACATGCTCGTTTGCATTTACGTTTTCCGCCATAAAGGTCGCATTCTCACCATATGTGTATGTCACCCCGTCACTGGATTCCACCAACTCCAGGCTGTCCTTCGCCACAAACACAGCATCTGAAAACAGGGTAAGAAGCTCATAGCCTTCAAAGCTGCTTCCATCTGTCTGCAGCTCAACCGGATTACCATCCTCATCAAGAATGACTATATTCAGTGAATACTGCTCCTCTTCATTCTCAATTCCCTCATTGAGAAGATCGATAGCCTCCTGCACC
>JAJQFO010000069.1 GCA_021201095.1 Lachnospiraceae bacterium | reverse complement strand
TTACTGCCAATGGAATCGACACAATTATTATGTCGGTCATGGTTTTCTTACCTTGTATTGGTATTGTCGGTGGAATCGTTTTGCTGCTTTTCGGAATCTGGAGAAAAATGCACCATCAACCTTGCAAACAGACTTTTATCGCAGCGGTTTGCTTCTTGATGATACCGGCAATTATAGCAATTATCTTGGTTTTGCTTGTAGTAATCGGCGGAGCATTCCCGGTTCCTAATTAAAGTTTTAAGAAAAATTGAATACATGATAACAGGCAGGAAACCCAGGCACTCAGCAACGAGCGCTTGGGTTTCCTGCTATTATGAGTGAGGCGTCTGATAAAAGTCAGGTGCCTTTTTTGTTGGGTAAATGCCGATGAGCAAACCAGAAAGGAGGTCTTGCAGGTATGAATGTATTTGAAGCTGTCCGGGATTCCGTCACGGCACGACAGGCCGCAGAAAGATATGGTATCAAAGTCAACCGTAATGGCATGGCGGTCTGCCCATTCCACAACGACAGGAACCCCAGCATGAAATTAGATCGCCGGTATCACTGCTTTGGTTGTCAGGCCGACGGCGACGCGATCAGCTTCGTGTCCAGATATTTTGAACTGAAACCCATCGACGCCGCCAAAAAGTTAGCGGAGGACTTTGGCATTCCCTACGAGGAACGGACGCACGATCCGCCCAGGCCAAAGCCGAAACCGAAGATTTCCGCAGAGCTGGAATTCAGGAAAACAGAGAGCTACTGCTACCGTGTCCTCTGCGATTATCTCCGGCTGCTTGAGAAATGGCAGGCGGATTATGCACCGAGAGCGCCGGACGAGGAATGGCACCCGCTTTTTGTTGAAGCACTTCAAAGAAAAAATTGTGTGGAGTATCTGCTGGATGATGTGTTCCTGAACGGAAGCATTACTGACAAGGCAGAGTTTATTAAACTTCATGGAAAGGACGTGACCAGACTTGAAAAACGAATTCGAGAGTTTACCACAGGCCGAACAGGAGGCCGTGTTACAGACAATGAAAGAGATGGAGGAACTGAGAGCCTCACCGCCCCGCTTCGACCCCAACGTCGATCTGCACACAGTCACGATGACCGAACTTTATGACACGGTGTTCCCGCCGAGGACGCCGCTTATAGACGGGCTGCTTTACAGCGGCACCTATCTCTTTGCCGGTTCCCCGAAAATCGGAAAATCCTTTTTTATGATGCAGCTTGCCTACCATGTGGCGATGGGCATTCCGTTATGGAACTATCCTGTCCGGCAAGGAACAGTCCTCTATCTCGCCCTGGAGGACGATTACGCCAGACTGCAAGGGAGGCTTGTCCAGATGTTTGGAGTGGAGTCCACGCCGAACCTGATCCTGACCACACAGTCCAGGACACTGACCGGCGGTCTCACCGAGCAGATGGAACGCTTCATGCAGAGAAACACCAATACCCGGCTTATCATCGTGGACACGCTTCAAAAAGTCAGGGAGATCGGGAACGAGGCGTACAGCTATGCAGCCGATTATCAGAATATCACAGAGCTGAAATCCTTCACGGACAGGCACAACCTCTGTGTGCTGATCGTCCACCACACCCGAAAGATGGAGGCGAGTGACAGCTTCGATATGATTTCCGGCACTAATGGCCTGCTGGGTGCTGCGGACGGCGCGATTATCCTGCAAAAGAAAAAGCGAGTGGAGAACACCGCCAAGATGATGATTGTCGGCAGAGACCAGGAAGATCAGGAACTGAGCCTTGAGTTTGACCGGGAGCATTGCTTCTGGAAACTGACCAAGGCTGAGAAAGAGCTTCTGAAACGAACGCCCGACCCGATTGTCATTACCATCGCCGAATTTATGAAAGACCGGCAGGAATGGACAGGGAGCGCTACTGACCTTCTGGAGCTTCTGCCGGATATGCAGCTCAAGCCGCATACACTGACCAGAAAGCTGAATGTCAACGTGTCGGTACTCTATAACGACTTTGGTATCAGCTACACCCCGAACAGCCGGAGCCGGGAGAAACGCACCTTTACTCTGAAAAAACTGAATACAGACGAGGAAGCCACTGCTTCCGGTGACGCTATTTCCGTGACGCTATCTGGTATATAAAAATAGCGTCACAGCGTCACAAGCGTCACACACCAACCACGCCGAGCCTGCAAAGACAGACCGGCTATTTTTATTTTACGGAGGTTTTGCTTATGGATAATACCAACACCACGACTCAGGAAGTCCCCTATATCAAGCGTACCATTGACGGACGCACCTACACGGTCAAGATTCACTTTAACACCGAGACCAAAGAGACCGCCAAGGACAAGGTAAAGCGATTGTTGACCAGAGAGCTGCAAAGCCAGCGCCACGCCGGATAAAGCATATTACAGGCTCCTGTCTCCTGCCGGATGGGAGCCTGTCTGCAATTTTTTTTTGGAAAGGTACTAAAAAACTATTGACATTTAGTCTCAGGTAAGACGGCAAAATCCATCCTGATTTCCTGTGGAGCAAGGCTGGCTCCGTTTGACATTAAGGAGCTGAGAGACCTGATGGCCTATGATGAGATGGAACTGGATATGCTGGGAGAGCGCCGGACGGCGATGTTCGTTATCATCAGTGATACCGACGACACGTTCAACTTTGTCGTGGCGATTATGTACAGCCAGCTTTTCAATCTGCTCTGTGACAAGGCAGATGATGAACATGGCGGCAGGCTCCCGTACCATGTACGGTTATTACTTGACGAGTTTGCCAATATCGGCACGATACCAAAATTTGATAAGCTGATCGCAACTATCCGAAGCCGTGAAATCTCGGCTTCTATTATTTTGCAGTCGCAGAGCCAGTTAAAGACAATCTATAAGGATGCTGCCGAGACAATCACGGGCAACTGCGACACCATGCTTTTCCTTGGAGGCAAGGAGAGCAGCACGTTAAAAGAAATCTCAGAGACGCTGGGGAAAGAGACGATTGACCTGTTCAATACTTCTGATACCCGCGGGCAGAGCCGTTCCTACGGTATGAATTATCAGAAGACCGGAAAAGAACTGATGAGCCGGGATGAACTTTCTGTCATGGATGGAAACAAGTGCATCCTGCAGGTGAGGGGCGTGAGGCCGTTTCTTTCTGATAAGTACGACATCACGCGGCACAAGCGGTATAAGGAACTGGCTGACTATGACGATAAGAATGCGTTCGATGTGGAGAAATACATCAACCACTATCTGCAGATGGGCGTCGATGAGGAATTTGACTCCTACGAAGTGGAAGTCACAGAAGAAGACATGGCTGCGGAGTGAGCAGCGGAAAGGAAGATAAAATGCTGAGACCAAAACATTATCCGGAATCTCTATTGGAAACATTGCATTTGAATGAGGTCTGCGGCCTGAATCCGGGGCTTGACTACAGCAGGCTGACGGCAGACCAGAGGAAAGGGATTAATTTCCTGTTTGAGAATGTCCTTACCGAACGGGAGGCAATGCTGATCCGGGACAGGTATGTAGACTGTATGAGCAAGAAAAAGATTGCAGAAAAGTACGGTTTACGGGAAAACCACGCCTATGGAATTATTATTCGCTCCATTATGAAATTGGATGACCGGGAGCTGCTTTTCTATGTGGCAGAAGGATATGAAGCCAGAAAGAAGCATTTGGAACTGTGTCTTGAGTGGCAGGAGCAGAGATACCTTCGCTGGATAGAAGACATGCGCGGGTCAGGGCTTTACTTTCGGAATGTTGAAAACCTGAACCTTCCTGTCCGTGTCACCCACGCTCTGCAGCATTATGAAGTCAGTCAAATCCGGGAGCTGGTGATTTTGTCACAATACGAGGAAGGAATTCAAAGGATTCGGCATCTGGGAGATATAGCAGAGGAACAGATTGAAGATGCGCTTCAAAAGGGCGGGCTGCTTCCGAAGCACTATGAAAAAATCTGGGATAAGCCGTCCTGTATCAATCTGGACAGGGAGCTGGCAGCATTCCAGAACCTGAATATCTGGTTTTTACGGGAGTATGAGCAGAAAAATGCGGCTCCGGCTGACTCTGACGCTAATGATAACTGTGCAGATGAGGAAACTGAGGAAGACGCAGACAGCGAAAGGGAGAGTGATGAGGACGATGGGAACAGTGACAGCCAGTAGGGAGCATCATCTTCCGCCCATCCGGGCTGAGCCTTGATGGGACAGGCTGGCAGTGATGAAAACAGGATATAAGGATTGATTTGAGCCGTCAGGATGATTCTTGGCGGCTTTTTTCGCCCTTTTTGTCTGATCTTTATCAATGCTGCCTAAACAAAAAACATCGGTCAGGTAAACAACAAAAATAATCGAAAGGAGACGAAGCTAACTTGGGGGATGCGAAAGATCGCATTTCCTGGCCGATTGTTTTGTAAATCCGGAGGAAAAACCGACAAAACCCCAGATTTCAAAAAGTTAGTTTCAATAATCATTATGGCATTTTTTACGAGCGCGATTGGTATTCTGCAGACCCTGGTCATTGCAATCGGGGCGGGCCTCGGTGTATGGGGCGTCATCAACCTGATGGAAGGTTACGGCAATGACAACCCCGGCGCGAAGAGCCAGGGCATGAAGCAGCTCATGGCGGGCGGCGGTGTAATTCTGATCGGTACTCAGCTGATTCCGGTGCTTTCAACGCTGTTCTGATCTTTTAAGAAAGGGGAGAATCCATGTTCGATAAGATTTTTGAAGCAATCGAAGAGTGGATACGTGATCTCCTTACAGGCATGGTGGATTCCAACCTGGAAACGATGTTTACCGATGTCAATGAAAAGACCGGTGAGATTGCCACCCAGGTTGGAATGACCCCGCAGGGATGGAACGGCAGCATTTACAGCATGGTACAGAATCTGTCTAATTCGGTGATTGTACCCATAGCCGGGATCATCATCACGATGGTCTTGTGCTATGAGCTGATTTCCATGCTGACAGAACGGAACAACATGCATGAGATAGATACCTGGATGTTCTTCAAGTACTTCTTCAAGATGTGGGTAGCCGTTTATATCGTTAGCAATACCTGGACAATCACGATGGCGGTCTTTGATGTTGGCCAAAGTGTGGTCAACAGTGCCGCAGGTGTGATCAGCGGCTCTACATCTATTGACATCAGTTCCATGATTGCCACGATTGACACCACGATGGAGTCTATGGAAATCGGGGAGCTGCTCGTCCTTGCACTGGAGACATTTCTGGTCAGCTTCTGTATGAAGATCATGTCCGTGCTGATTACCGTAATCCTGTACGGTCGTATGATTGAGATTTACCTGTACACTTCGGTTGCACCGATCCCCTTCGCAACCATGTCCAACCGGGAATGGGGACAGATGGGGACGAATTATTTCAGGGGCTTGTTTGCCCTGGCATTCCAGGCGTTTCTGATGATGGTTTGCGTCGGAATTTATGCGGCTCTGGTCGCTTCAATTTCCCTGACAAGCGACATCCATTCATCCCTGTTCGGTGTGGCGGCGTATACTGTCCTCCTGTGCTTCAGCCTGATGAGGACCGGGACACTCAGCAAGTCAATCTTTAACTCGCATTGATTATGGGGAAATAGAATGAAAGGAATGGGAACAGGGACGGTGTTTCCCCTGCCGGTTAGGTTCCTGTTGCCCAAGGTAAGCAAATGGCATATGTGACGATTCCGAAAGACCTGACGAAGGTGAAAAACAAAGTCGCGTTCAATCTGACATTGCGGCAGATCATCTGCATCGTGGTCGGCGCGGCGCTGGGAATCCCGTTTTATTTTCTGACGAGAAATTATATCGGCACAAGCGGAGCGGCTACCGGGATGGTGCTTCTCATGCTGCCGGAGTTTCTTTTCGCTATGTATGAGAAGGACGGGATGTACCTGGAGCAGATTCTGCAGAACATTGTACGGGTGCGGTTCCAGAAACCCGCAGTCCGGCGGTATGAGATAGAAAATCTGTATGAATCCGCAGTCGTAGAGCCGGTGATTGCACCATCTTCGGAAAAGAAGAGACGGCGCTTTTGGAAGAAAAGTCCGGAGGAAAAACCATCCGGCAAAAAGAAGCAGAAAAACAATTCAGCGAAAAAGAGCAGCCACAGTAAATCTCCCAATGGTTCTTCTAAGAAAAAGGGTGGTGCCGTTGGAATGAAGGCCAATGGCGCACCAAATAGTTCCGGCTCTGGGAAAAATGGGAAGAAGCCTGCAAATAAAGGCGGAAGCAAGGAAGATAAAGCGGCAAAGAAAAAACGCCTGACTGTGCAGGAGTCTATCGCTTATAAGGAGATGGGCAGGGACGGCATCTGCCGGGTGGCGGAACACACCTATTCCAAGACTATCCGCTTTTATGACATCAACTATCAGCTGGCGCAGAATGAGGATAAAAACGCCATCTTTGAGAACTGGTGCGATTTCCTCAATTATTTCGACAGCACCATCCGGTTCCAGCTCTCTTTCATCAATCATAAGAGCAACATGAGGGAGTATGAAAATGTAATCCGGATTGAGCCGCAGGATGATGATTATGACGATGTGCGTATGGAGTACGCGCAGATGCTGCAGAACCAGCTGGCGAAGGGCAATAATGGGCTGCTCAAGTCCAAGTATATCACTTTTTCCATCGAAGCGGAGAGCCTGCAAAAGGCAAGGCCGAAGCTGGAGCGGATTGAAGCGGACATCCTGAACAACTTCAAGGTACTCGGCGTAATTGCGTACCCGTTAAACGGCGCGGAGCGACTGCAGATTCTCTATGAAACCTTTAACCCGGAGAGCATGGTACCGTTCACATTCACATATGACCAGATTTTAAGGACTGGCATGGGGACAAAGGACTTCATTGCGCCGACAAGCTTTCTCTTTAAATCCGGCAAGGATTTTATGATGGGCGATACCTATGGTGCGGCGTCTTATCTGCAGATACTGGCTCCAGAACTGACGGACAAGATGCTGGCGGAGTTTTTGGACATTGATAAGAACCTGATTGTCAATCTCCACATCCAGTCCCTTGACCAGATGAAGGCGATCAAGATTGTGAAAGGCAAGGTGACGGACATTAACCGGATGAAGATAGAGGAACAGAAAAAGGCGGTTCGTTCCGGATATGATATGGACATAATTCCGTCCGACCTTAGTACCTACGGCGGTGAGGCGAAAAAGCTGCTTGATGATCTGCAGAGCCGGAACGAGAGGATGTTCCTGGTGACGGTGACATTTTTAAATACCGGGAAGACGAAGCAGGAGCTGGATGATGCAGTGTTCCAGGTGGCAGGAATTGCACAGAAATACAACTGTGCGTTGAGACGCCTGGACTATATGCAGGAGGAAGGATTGATGAGCAGCCTGCCGCTCGGTATCAACCATATCCCGATCAGACGGGCTCTGACTACTACCTCCACGGCGATCTTCGTGCCGTTTACGACACAGGAGCTGTTCATGCCGGGAGAATCCCTGTACTACGGCTTGAATGCCCTGTCCAACAACATGATTATGGTAGACCGCAAGAAGCTGAAAAATCCGAACGGCTTAATTCTTGGAACACCCGGTTCCGGTAAATCGTTCGCGGCAAAGAGGGAAATTACGAATGCTTTTTTCGTGACGCAGGACGACATCATCATCGGAGACCCGGAGGGAGAATACTACCCGCTTGTCCATGAGCTTGGCGGTCAGGTGATCCATATCTCAGCAACGAGTCGCGATTATATCAATCCGATGGACATCAACATGAACTATTCGGACGACGATAACCCGCTGGGCGTGAAGTCGGATTTTATTTTGTCTCTGTGTGAGCTGATTATGGGTTCGAGAAACGGGATTGAAGCAGAGGAAAAGTCGGTGATCGACCGGTGCCTGCCGCTGGTGTACCAGAAGTATTTTGAAAATCCGGTTCCGGAGAATATGCCTGTCCTGGGTGATCTGTATGATTGCCTGCGCAAGCAGAAGGAGTCACAGGCGCAGCGCATTGCAACAGCGCTTGAGATTTATGTCAACGGCTCTTTAAAGGTATTCAACCACCAGACCAACGTGGAACTGGATAACCGGATTGTCTGCTATGACATTAAGGAGCTGGGTAAGCAGTTGAAAAAGCTGGGGATGCTCATAATTCAGGACCAGGTTTGGAACCGTGTGACGGTCAACCGCTCTGAGCATAAATCCACCCGGTACTACATCGACGAGTTCCACCTTCTTTTGAAAGAGGAACAGACCGCCGCGTATTCGGTGGAGATTTGGAAGCGGTTCCGTAAATGGGGTGGCATTCCGACCGGCATCACACAGAACATCAAGGATTTGCTGGCAAGCCGGGAGATTGAGAACATCCTGGAGAACAGCGATTTTATCCTGATGTTAAACCAGGCGGCGGGAGACCGGCAGATTCTGGCGAAGCAGCTGAATATCAGCCCGTACCAGCTCTCTTATGTGACCAACAGCGGCGCAGGCGA
>JAJQFO010000323.1 GCA_021201095.1 Lachnospiraceae bacterium | reverse complement strand
GTTGCAATGCGGAGAGAGACAGATGGCGTTTGCGGAGACATTTAAAGCACTTTCTGACCCGGTCAGAAGGCAGATCCTGGAGCTTTTAAAATCAAAAAGACTCTCAGCCGGGGAGATCGGCAGTCATTTTGACATGACGGGCGCGACGATTTCCTACCACCTGAGCATTTTGAAAAAAGCCGATCTGGTGACGGAGGAGCGGGAGAAAAATTTTATTTATTACGAGCTGAATACTTCGGTGCTGGAGGAAGTAATGCTCTGGCTGTCGGACCTGAAGGACGGCGGTTGAGCGGCAATTGGCAATCGGAAATTTGTCTGGCAGGCGCGGCTGTGTATGTGTGCTGCGTTGTGCGCGGCGTATGGAAGTCGCAGAGATTTCTTCATGATCGTAATCAAGGAGGGAGAGTATTATGCTTAAAAAATATCGCCGGGTGATTTTTCTTACAGGGATTGTCACGCTTTTGCCGATGCTGGTCGGAATGATGCTGTGGAGCCGTCTGCCAGAGCAAATGCCGACGCACTTTGGCTTCAGCGGGGATGTGGACGGATACAGCAGCCGCATCTTTGCGGTTTTCGGACTGCCGCTGTTCCTTCTGGCCATGCATCTGTTCTGTTCGTTTGTCACGCTTCTGGATCCCAGGCAGAAAAACGTCAGCTCCAAAATGCTGACGCTAGTGTTCTGGATTTGCCCGCTGGTCAGCTGGTTCTGCGCGATACTGGTGTATGCGACAGCGCTTGGAATCCAGATTGATGTCTTAAAAGCTGTGGATATTTTTATGGCGGTTATTTTTATCGCAATAGGAAACTACCTGCCCAAATGCCGTCAGAATTACACCGTCGGAATCAAGCTTCCGTGGACCCTTGCCGACCCGGAGAACTGGAAGCGCACGCACAGGCTGGGAGGCTGGCTGTTTGTGCTGACCGGGTTTTTCTGGCTGCTGGATATTTTCTTTGGTGTTGTCTGGATTCCGCTGGCGGCTACCGTGCTGGCTGCACTGGTTCCATGCCTGTATTCGCTGGGACTGTATCTGAGACAAAAACAGCGGTAACACGCTTCTTTGAAGGAGGGAATCTAAAATGCCTTTTACGATTATACGGCAGGATATTACAAAAATGCGTGTGGACGCGATTGTCAATGCGGCAAATACAGATCTGCGGCAGGGCGGCGGTGTCTGCGGCGCGATTTTTTCCGCCGCAGGAGCGCAGAAAATGCAGGAAGCCTGTGATCAGCTCGCTCCGATCCGGACCGGAAGTGCCGCGATCACGCCGGGATTTCAGCTTCCGGCAAACTATGTGATTCACGCGGTCGGTCCTGTGTACCGGAGCTGGGATCCGGTCGGAAGCGAAACGGAGCTTCGGAGTGCCTACCTGGAAGCGCTGACGCTTGCCGAAAAAAATGGCTGCGAAAGCATTGCGTTTCCGCTGATTTCCAGCGGCATTTACGGTTACCCGAAAAAGGAAGCGCTCGAAGTCGCCAAAACAGCGATTCTGGACTATCTAAAAGAGCATGAGATGGAGGTTTACCTCGCAGTCTTTGATCCGAGGGCATTTTCTCTTGGCGAGGAGCTGATGGGCTCCGTCCGTGCCTATATTGATGAGCATTATGTAAGTGCGCGGCTGGATCAGGAAGCGCGCGGCAGAAGGCTCCTGGAGGCAGAAAAGAGGGCAATGCTGCGCGCAGCAGCACCGGATAGGGCAGAATGCTCAGGCGCGGCGGCACCGGATAGGGCAGAATGCTCAGGCATGGCGGCACCGGATAGGGCAGAGCCCTCAGGCGCAGCGGCGTCGGATAGGGCAGAACCTTCAGGTGCGGCGGCACCGGCAGATGGAGTTCATCAGGCAGATGAGGCGCTGGCAGAGATCTGTGATTCCTATCCGGCGCCCGCAGGGCTGGATGCGCTCATGGAGCATCTGGACGAGCCCTTTTCCGATACGCTTCTGCGTCTGATTGACCAGAAAGGCAAAACGGACGTGGAGGTCTATAAAAAAGCGAACATTGACCGGAGGCTGTTTTCCAAGATCCGCAGCGGCAAAGGCTATACGCCCAAAAAGCCGACAATACTGGCTCTCGCAGTCGCGCTGGAGCTGACGCTTGAGCAGACCGACGACCTGCTGGAACGCGCCGGATATGCCCTTTCCCACGCGAGCAAGTTTGATGTGATCGTGGAATACTTCATTCTCACCGGGCAATACGATATTTTCGTGATCAATGAGGTGCTGTTTCAATATGATCAGCCGCTGCTGGGATCCTGTACCTGAGAATGCAATGTCGGCATCTGACTAAAAATAAAAATTTGATTGTCGCTTTTGAAGCGACCGAATCCCATCCTTTTTCTGGTATGCTCTGAACATCACAGAAGAAACAGATGCGTGAAAACCAAACGAGCGGAAAAGATTAAGAGCGAAACGGCCAGAACGAAAATGGCAAATCGCTTTTTCATCAATCTGATCGGACATGCGCATACCGAAAAAGGAGGGCATTTTATTATGAAGAAAGATCTCACAGAACTGGTATTTATTCTCGACAAAAGCGGCTCCATGAGCGGGCTCGAAAAGGACACAATCGGCGGGTTCAATTCTATGCTGGAAAAGCAGAAGGCTCTGGCAGGAGAGTGCCGGATTACGACGGTGCTGTTTGACAACCATTATCAGCTGCTGCACGACCGGATTGACCTTCGTGCTGTCAGACCCATGACAGAAAGAGAGTATTATGTGGGCGGTTCGACCGCGCTGCTTGACGCAATCGGCCGCACAATCCAGAAGCTGGTCAGCGTCCAGAGAAGCGTGGCGGAGGAATACCGCGCCGACAAGGTCCTGTTTGTCATTATCACGGATGGGGAGGAAAACTCCAGCCGAGAGTATTCTCTGTCGAAGGTTCGCCAGATGATCGAACACGAAAAAGAGAAATACGGCTGGGAATTCCTTTTCCTCGGTGCAAATATGGACGCTGTCACCACGGCCGGCCGCTTTGGCATCAGCCCGGATCGGGCGATGGACTACGTGCCGGACGCGCGGGGAACCGAGCTGAACTTCCGCGCTGTCGCCGAGGCGAGCGCCCAGTACCGGTGCAGCGGCGCGATGTCTGACGACTGCTTTGACGAGATCCGCGAGGACGTTAAAAAACGCGGGAAGAAGAAATGACGAATCTGTCCTGGGGCTGTGGGCAGATAAATCTGCCCAGCCTGTTTCTTTCATTTTGCTGCTGTTCGGAACTTGGGAGCAAAAAGTAATTGCAAAAGGGGCGCGGGGTTGTTATATTATAGCGGATGGCAAAAATAACTGCCATTCGCTTTTTTCCATGTTTACTACCATAATGCGGAGGCGTGTCTGAGACAGGTTTGCTGCAGAGTATTTTCGCGGAAACCTTTTGGCTGTGATTCCAAAGCCGGTGAGCCAGAATCTGCGAATCAAAGGCTGTGAATTAAAGGCTTAAAAGCAAAGCCTGTAAATCAGGAATCAGAAACTATGAATTGGAATGCAAATGTTCCTCTGCGGTCTTTGCCGCCTGCATGATCAACCATAAAAGAAAGGTCGGAAGGAATGGCTGGAAAACGAGAAAATTATATTACCTGGGATGAATATTTCATGGCGGTGGCCAAGCTGGCGGGCATGCGCTCGAAGGATCCGAATTCTCAGGTGGGGAGCTGCATTGTCAGCTCGGATAACAAGATCTTGTCGATGGGCTACAATGGCTTTCCTATGGGCTGCTCGGATGATGAATTTCCCTGGGAGCGCGAGGGAGAAGAAACTGATACGAAATATCCTTATGTGGTGCACAGCGAGCTGAACGCGATTCTAAACTACCGCGGCGGCAGCCTCGAAGGAGCGAAGCTTTACGTCTCTCTTTTCCCGTGCAACGAATGCGCCAAGGCGATCATCCAGGCCGGGATTAAGACGGTAGTCTACGACGACGACAAATACGAGGGCACCGCGTCTGTCCTGACGTCCAAGCGCATGATGGATGCCGCCGGAGTGCGTTACTACCGCTATAAACGGAGCGGCAGAGAAATCCAGATAACGGTATAGAGCCTTGTGATTGTGTTGCTTGTGATTTTACAGCGCAAAATAAGTCGGTATCAATCCAATTGGGTTCAGACATTGTGTAGCTCGCGTGCACGGTGCCGCACGCCGATCGCATATTGTCTTATTGGATTCGTTTATCACAAGAAAATAAGCCGGTCACAAAAAGGAATCAGAAAGATTTTGAAGATTTTAAGGAATGATCTATTAGAAAATTTTTGAAAATTTATGTAATTTTATGTAATGATCAATCAGAAAAATTTGAGGAGGACTTTATGAAATTTATCAATATGTTTCGCGAGGGAGACAAGGTAAACGACATTTATCTTTGTAAATACAAGCAGTCGGCGACTGCGAAAAACGGCAGAGTTTATGAAAACGTGGTTCTGCAGGACAAGACCGGGACGATCGATGCGAAAATCTGGGAGCCGGATTCTTCGGGCATCGAGGATTTTGAAGTGCTGGATTACGTGCACGTGAACGCTGATATTACGAACTTTCAGGGCACCCTGCAGATGAACATCCGCCGCGCCCGCCGGGCCGACCCGTCCGAATACGTGCCGGAGGATTACCTGCCGGTCAGCGAAAAAAATATTGACGAGATGTACGAGGAGCTGATGAGTTACGCGCGCCAGGTCGAGAATCCCTATCTCCAGAAGCTGATCCAGATGTATTTTGTGGACAACGAGGCCTTTATCACCGCATTCAAAAATCATTCGGCGGCCAAAACGGTCCATCACAGCTTCGTCGGCGGCCTGCTCGAGCACACACTCGGAGTCGTAAAGCTCTGTGATTTTTACGTAAAGCAATACCCCTATCTGAAAAAAGACCTGTTATTCACGGCGGCCCTTTTCCACGACGTGGGCAAGCTCAAAGAAATCTCAAACTTTCCGGAGAACGATTACACGGACGACGGCCAGCTGCTCGGACACATTGTCATGGGCTCCGAGCTGGTAGGCTTTGGCTGCCGGCATATCAAAGGCTTCCCCAAAAAGCTGATGAGCGAGCTGCAGCACTGTATCCTGGCGCATCACGGACAGCTCGAATACGGCTCCCCCAAAAAACCGGCGCTCGCTGAGGCCCTTGCCCTCAACTACGCCGACGACACCGACGCCAAGCTCGAGACCATGCGTGAGATCATGAAAAACGCCGGCGAAAACCCCGAATGGCTCGGCTACAACCGGCTGTTTGAGTCCAATTTGCGGAAGACGTCGGAATATTGATCAATGAGACTGTGCTGACCTGAGAAAACGTATAAACGGTATATATATGAAAAAAGATGACATTTTGACAGTAAAAATCGAAGATTTCAGCAGCGAGGGACTTGGCGTTGGCTATCCGGTGCGGGAATCTTCTGTAGAAGATGGAGCATGCCCCCGGGCGAAATCCTCTGCAGAAGGCGAAGGCCCGGGCCCGGTTTTATTTGTCAAGGATACCATCATCGGGGATGTGGCGGAAGTAAAGGTCATGAAAATGAAAAAGACCTACGGTTATGCCCGTCTGCTGCGCGTACTCACACCCAGCCCCGACCGGATCACGGCTCCCTGTCCGGTCGCCCGCCCTTGCGGCGGCTGCCAGATTCAGGAAATGAAATACGAGGCTCAGCTGCGCTTTAAAGAACAAAAGGTACGCGGCAATCTGCAGCGTATCGGCGGCTTTGCCAATCCACCCATGGAGCCGATTATTGGAATGGAGAGTCACGCCATTGAAGATTGTGCTCCGCACAATGGGCGTGGTGCCGTTCTCGATTCACTTTGTGAATCGGAACATTGCCTTCGTCCCGCATCCAAATACGATGCGGGACATATGATGGAGAGCCCCTTCCGCTATCGCAACAAAGCCCAATATCCCATCGGTCGTGACAAAAACGGCAGTCTTATTGCCGGATTCTACGCTGGCCGCACTCACACCGTCATCGATTGCCGGGATTGCCTGCTTGGCGCGAAAGTCAACAAGACCATTCTCGATACCATTTTAAACCACATGGAAACCTGCAGAATCGAGCCTTATGATGAAGCGACTGGAAAAGGTCTCGTGCGGCATGTGATGATACGGGTGGGAAAAGACCTGCTGAATGATGGCATAGAACCTGCGCAATCTACGGAGGTACCAGGCAGCGCAGATACCGCATACACGACAGAGTTGGCGCTTGATGAGACAAACAGCGTTACTACGACAGAGCCAGTGCATGGGGAGGTTGGCAGCGCTGTTTCGATAGAACCAGCACACGGGAAGGCAGACGCACCATCCGGTCAGATTATGGTCTGCATTGTGATAAACGGAACCTCTCTGCCGAAAAGCGACCGTCTGGTTCAGGCGCTTCGCGCCATCCCCGGCATGGCCAGCATCACGCTGAACATCAACCGCGAGCACACCAACGTTATTATGGGCAGACAGGTGAAGCTGCTCTGGGGCAAAGAATACATAGAAGACCAGATCGGAGGCATCCGTTTCCGCATCTCCCCGCTGTCCTTCTACCAGGTCAATCCACGTCAGACCGAAAAGCTCTACGCCAAAGCCCTCGAATACGCGGGTCTGACCGGGCAGGAAACCGTGTGGGATCTCTACTGCGGGATCGGCACTATCTCCCTGTTTCTTGCGCAGAAAGCACGCACTGTGTACGGCGTCGAGATTGTACCGGACGCCATCCGCGACGCCCGCCGGAACGCCGAGCTGAACGGCATCACAAACGCAGAGTTTTTCGTCGGCAAGGCCGAGGAAGTCCTGCCCGAGAAATACGAAAGAGAAGGAATCCACGCGGACGTCATCGTTGTCGATCCGCCCCGCAAGGGCTGCGACATGAGTGTGCTTGATACTATGCTCAAAATCGCTCCCAAACGGATCGTCTATGTCAGCTGCGACTCCGCGACACTTGCGCGGGATCTGAAATATTTGTGCGCTAATGGGTATGAGTTGAGGAAGGTTTGTCCGACTGAGATGTTCGCGAACAGCGTACATATTGAATGCGTCGCGTTGATTTCGAGAGGTATGGAACAATGAGGTTGCCATATTCAGACGAATTGGAAATTCAATATCTAAGCCGTCTTTTTAACAATACCAGCGAATGCTATAAATTCTTCTGGCTCCAGGCGATTGTGACAAAGGTGCTGGATGGGAAGACTGTCCTCACGTATGAAGAATTGATTGATGAAATGATTGCGGATGCCTGATATATGGTTACTGAATATCACTTAAACTTGGGGCCAAGGCCAATGCGAGACAGACCTATGATGACATCGCGGATAAAATCGAGGAGCTTCGCAAAGAAAAGCAGGCGTTGCTTTTGGAAGATGCCAACAACGAGGAATATCTCATCCGAAGGATGAGATGCCACCCGGCGAGGGGAAGCCGCCAGCGGGTGGAGGAGATGGAGAAAATGCTTGATGAGATGGAGACGGCGGTTACGGAATATGACGAGAGCCTCGTCCGGAAGTTGATTGAGAAGATTACGGTCTATGACGATCACTTCACGGTGGAGTTTAAGTCGGGGCTGGAGACGGAAGTGGCGATGTAGAAATACGAGAAAAACTTAAAAATTCCAATTTAATGCTCACTTTTATTGCTCACCTGTGTTATAATAGGTGAGCAATAAAAGTGAGCATTAAATTTGTGGAGGCTGGAAACACTATGGATATGGCGATAGATATTATAAAAGAAAGAAGATGTGGAAAAACATGAAACCACAGGAAGGTTATCAGAAAAGTTATCAGAAAAATTATCAGATAAGGAAATGGAACTTCTTAAACTGTTAGCGGAGGAACCCACATGTACAACCAGTAACATTGCTGAAAAATTGGGTGTTAGCAGAGTTACCATTACGAAAAGGCTAAGAAATTTGAAAGATAAGGGGATTATAATTCGTGTTGGCTCGGACAGGAAGGGGTACTGGGAAATAATGGAGTGAACATCATTTATCTAGTTTCAGATTCAGGAATATCAGGCCTAATAAATGAGTAAATGTCACAATAGATATCACAAAGAAAGTAACAATGGATGTCACAATGTAAGGAAAAAGCAACGGCAAGATCGGAAAGTATCGATGACCGCTGCTTTTTTGATGGAGGATAAGATTATGGAGTCGTGCGGCAGACTGTGGCAGGCGCGAACCGCGAGATGTTTTCGGCGGTTTCGTAGCCTGACCGCAGTTCCGAACCGGGGAAACGCGCCCTTTGGTCGGCGCAGCAGGCGGCACGGTGGCGGATACCATCGCGGCGGTGGATGCTGATTCCCTGATTGACCTGGTGTACGCACTGAAGCGCCCGTACCGCAGGAACGCGTCCTTCATCATGAACGACGCGACGATTGCGGCGGTGAGAAAACTGAAAGACAGCAACGGAGCCTACATCTGGCAGCCGAGCTACCAGAGCGGCGAGCCGGACAGGGTGCTGGGCTACCCGGTGCATACTTCCGGCTACGCGCCGGCGGACGGGATCGTGTACTTTTCTTCCAACGTGCTGCATCTGGAACTGTATACGGATAAGAAGGATG
>JAJQFO010000277.1 GCA_021201095.1 Lachnospiraceae bacterium | reverse complement strand
CCTTTTAATTTTGTTATACGAAAAATAGCACAATCGTTTATACCCGTCAACGAGTTGAACCGTTTTTTAATGCTTTTAATAATTATTTTATCGCTTTCCCTGTTATGTGAAATCATTTTTTCCTGCGGAAGTAATGAAAGATTAAACATACTGAAAGCAGGATTGCCAGTCCATAACCGATTGCTGCAATCACGGGCATCCCCAAAAACCGGGGCTGAAGGTCCGTCGTGCAGATGATGCTTGCACTAATCAGGAGCGCTGTGATCAGCAGTCCTCCGACAAGTCCGTAAACAAGGTTGTAAAGAAGCCCGGAAAACTGATCCGTAGCATGAAGGTCAAATTTCATCCTGGCTTCCCCGCTTCGGAACTCCCGAAGTGCATCTGACAGAGAGGAAGGGATATCCAGGCCCTTGCGAAGAGAGAGAAGAATATTTTTCCCGCTGTTTTCTAATTCCTTTGAAATATTCGCTGGTTTCCAGAAACTCTCCACAATTTTTGTACGGGCAATTTCCACGATATTAATATCCGGTGACAGTTCGGCCAATACGCCTTCCATATGCGTCAGGCCGCGGACAAGCATAGTCAGACTGTGCGGCATTTTTATTCGGTTGTCCCGCATAATGTCCATCAGATCCGCAAGGAACTCCACAAGCTTCAGGTTTCCCATACCAATCTGGCCATACCGGTTCAGTATATTTTCGATATCGTCCTGCAGCTTTTTGTGATCCGGCTTCTGCGTGTATTCACAAAGCGATAAAACAGCTTCTTCGATTCTGCCTGTATCATTCATTGCAATCCCCTGTAAACCAAGGGTCAGCATTCGACGGTCGTTTTCTGTCAGCCGTCCCATCATTCCCATATCAATCCAGATTATTTTTCCATCGTTTAATAGTCATTATAAGCAAAAGGCTCCCCCAGTTCTCCACTCAAAAGGGAAATCACCGTCTCATTCGTACCGCCATAGAGAACAATACATTCCTCCTGCAGATAAAAACGGATAGGCGCCATGTAGTCAATAACCACTCTCTCGCACTCCATCACAAACATGGAAGGATCGTCCGGATCAAACGCTTCAGATGCTGCCTCAGCCATGTCACTATCCGTATAGTGAAAAACAGTTATCCATCCAAGAGTGGTCATGTAATCGACTTCCTCATCCGGATCTCCTTCTGGGTCATCTTCTTCTGCCGAAGGCCAGATCGTCAGGCTTTCCGCATACTCACAGCAATACTCACTTCCGCCCATTGAAAACTCTGTCTGGAAGCCCTCTCCTTCAATCAGTTCTGCAACAGTTGCCGCCATCTCTGATGTTTCCAGACATTCAATATCCGATGCAATAATCTGGGCCGGATAGGTCTCCATGATCTTACCGTTATAGGTAATCTGTACGGTATCATCCACTGTAACCATATCCAGAAATTCTTCGAGTTGTGCATGATCAACTTCATCTAAGCCGACATACATCTGGTCAGAGTTGTCGTATTCCTTCATGTCAAAATGCGGTTGCACAAGAATAAAAACCTCATCTATCTCCAATACGGTCGCGCAAAAAGTTTTCTCCTCCGTTTCTTCTTCTGCAAGCACCTGACCTGCCATCAAAGCGCAGAAAACGGATATTATAATCACAGCGATTTTCTTCATTCTGATCTCCTTTATTTGCTGAATATTCTATTGTCTGATTCCTGATCAATGTTGATTCATTTCTCAGTTTTCCTATACATTTCTTTCAAAGCCAAGATACCTTGTCCCCTGAAAGGTTAATGTCCCCCTGTCTCCTTCCGCAAGCATTCCGTATTCCGAGCGGTTCACATAAAATTCCATCCTGTCGCCGCTTTCCACCTGAAATGTAACAAAGTAACGGGTCGTCGTGGTCGTATGAAATCCATGAGCCCCAGTTACATCACCAGCATTGGCATGCTGATCATAAGTAATATCTGTCCTCTTTGTAACAACGGTTGCAGAAACAGATAAGCGGGGAGAGTGATTGTTCCTGTTCCATGTAGCAAGTCCTTTTACCGCCATCACTATAAAAACAACGATCACACAAATAAATACGATCATAAATAATAGTTCAAACGTGCCGAATCCCATACCAAAACCTGTGTACATACTTGTCCTCCATTGTTTTCGGGTTCTATCCTTCTGATATAAATCAACTGTAATGTAAGTGTTTCGATCACTTTACAGGTACTGATCAGATAACATAATTCAGGCTCGAAGTACTTCTTTCAGCTTATTCAGGAAGTTTTCTTCTCCCAGCGTATTAATCTTGCAGAACAATGCCGTACTTCCGCCGGATGTGATCGCTGAAAGGCGAATTGGTCCTCCATCCACCTGAAACAATGTAATATTCATGCTGACACGGTTGCCTCCGGCATAGCTGTACCGTTCAAATACACGCACACTGCACCGTGAAGAACCTTCTCTGAAATCACTCCATCCTTCCATTGATGCAGAGACACTGCCGCCTTTGATCCCTTCTTCAATTTTATCCAGTATCTGGTCAAAGTTTCCTGTAAGTGTCCGTTCTAATTTTGCCATAATTGTTCTCCTTGGTGCCGAATCAGAATTTAATGTTTGATCTGAGTATAGCAGGTTCTGCCATCGAATTTGCTGCGAAAAGTCTTAAGATTTTCCATAGTCTTCCGGATACGAAAACTCCTGGTTATTCCATTTCCTTCCGGTCTGAATATTCCAGTATACCAGGCAGAATATACCTTCACTATAATCTACAGATTGTGGCATGGTTCATGGCATTCGCATAATAAAAAAAACGGCACAGTTGAACCATTAAGGTTAACTGTGCCGAATCATACTGACTGGCCTGCAGAACTGCTCCTCACATTTTCTTCCGTATGTCAGCCAGCCTGTTTAATGCCTCATACAGGGTTTCTTCCTTTTTCGCGAAATGGAATCGGATATAGCTGTTAATATTCTCGCGGAAAAAGCTGGAGCCCGGAACCGCTCCAACGCCGACCTTCCTTGCCAAGTCTATACAGAACTCCTGATCATTCTCATAGCCGAACTCACTGATATCCACCATGACATAATAGGCACCCTGGGGTTCCACAAAAGAAAATCCGATATCCCGCAAGCCATTGATAAACAGCTCTTTCAAATGCGTATAATGCGCCTGCAGCTCCCGGTAATAGTCATCCCCAAAATTCAGGCCGGGCAGGACCGCTTCCATCAGCGGTGCTGCGGCACCTACGGTCAGGAAATCATGTACTTTTTTTACACGCTCTGTAATCTCGGGTGGCGCGATGACATATCCCAGCCTCCAGCCGGTAATAGAATACGTCTTCGACAATGAGCTGCAGATAATCGTTCGCTCTCTCATGCCAGGCAGGGCTGCCATATAGGTATGCGTATTCGGCTTATATAAAATATGCTCATAGACTTCATCCGTTATCACATAGATATCATACCGGATAGCCAACTCTGCGATAATCTGCAGTTCTTCTCTGGTAAATACTTTTCCGGAAGGATTGGACGGGTTGCAGAGGATCAGCGCTTTCACACCCTCCTGCCGCATTGCCGCTTCCAGCACATCGGGATCAAAGCAAAAATCCGGCGGGTTCAGCGGCACATAGATGGGCTCTGCCCCGGACAGGATCGCATCCGCGCCATAATTTTCATAAAAAGGCGAAAAGACGACCACCTTATCTCCCGGATTGCAGACGGTCAGCATGGAGGCCATCATGGCCTCCGTGCTCCCGCAGGTGACGGCAATCTCCTGATCCGGATCCGCCTTCATCCCGGAAAAATGCTCCTGCTTGCGTGCAAGCGCCTCCCTGAAATTCTGTGCGCCCCAGGTCAGCGCATACTGGTGCGGGCCGTATGGCGCAATTTCCTTTAACCGGTCCGTAATCTCTTTTGGCGGATCGAAATCAGGAAAGCCCTGCGAAAGATTTACCGCATGGTATTGATTGGATATCCTGGTCATTCTACGGATAACGGAATCCGTAAAACCGTCCGTTTTCTGGCTCAGTGATTTCATTCTATGATAGTTCCTCCTCCACGTTCACATTGCCCTTTATTAAGATATCTCCCGGAAAGGTGACATCGTTTTATTCTGGCTCTTGTACATAGGAAATTATAATACAGAAATCGGAAACTGTACACAAAAATCATGCCGCTGATGCACAGACAAATGCTTCAAAAATCTTTCTGCTTGCCGGATTTACATGATAGTCAAATTCCGGATGCCACTGAACCGCCCATACAAATTTATGCTTCGTATGGCGCACAGCTTCTATCAACCCATCCTCTGATTCTGCCATGACCTCAAGGTCCGACCCCAGTTCCTTTACTGCCTGATGGTGGTAGCTGTTTACTCCCAAAGTTTCTATCCCAAGCAATTCATATAAAGGGGATTCCCTTCGTATCTGAACCATATTCAACCTTTTTGCTTCGTCCGCAGCTGTTTATTACAGCGGCAGATCCTTCTTCTGGAACCGTATCATGCCTACCACATAGCAGGCAACCGCGATCACTGCCAGAATAATCAGCTTCGGTACAAACGCATAATCCACACTCCCGGAACCAACCGTACCAAGCGCCTCTATATCAAAGAGGCCAACAATGGTGATCTTATTGAAGTTACCCAGCATTTCCACGCCGATACCCATGCTGACCATGCTTTCCGATCCAAACATACCGAGCAGCGAGCAGAGGAAAAACCAGACATTTAAACCGCCGCCCAGCGCCAGTGCATACTTGCTGAGGTTAAACAGGCAGCTTGCCAGATAACAGATCGCCGCCATTGCCTCCGCCAGCAGATACAGTCCTCCATAAAGTGCGGCAAATCTCGCGACCTCCACCTCCCCGGCAAATGCCTGTGTTGCCGCCAGCTTTACAAGGAACGCGCATCCAACCATGAGGAACGGCATGATGACCATATAAATCGCCTGCGTGATGACCACCGCACTGCGCTTCGTCGGGGTAGAGAGGATATAAGCCATGGAACCCTTATCCACCTGATCGACCACCAGCGCGTTTCCGGCAAATACCAGAAACAGAATTAACGGCAGCAAGCTCATGATCGTGAAATACATCTGATTCATCATGGCAGTCGTGTCCATTTCACTCATCGTTTCCAGCATATCGGACGGAATTCCCATCATTTCCAGCATCATGGTCATCATGGATTCCATGTCCAGATCGTCTCCGGAGAAGCAGCCTTGTACAGAGCCTAAAGCATAAACATACTCAAACTGGGAAATATAGGCATCCAGGCCGGCCTCCGATCCGGCCAGAGTTTCTGCCGCCGTTTCAAAATTCTCACAGGAAAGGTCCAGATCGTCGGACTGTGCGGAGGCCATCTCAAATGCCGTCTCATACATGGTCTGATCTTCTGCTTCCGCAAAATCCTCATAACTCAGTTCTGTTCCCATCATTTCATTGTAGGAAGCCAGTACATACAGATGGCTGTAGAAATCCGTCTGTGCATCGGTATAATCCACGGTCTCCGTTCCGCCCAGCAGATTATTCGCGTAGGTAGTGACCACCGTCATCAGGCAAAGGACAACCGTGCAGGCGATAAACAGGACTTTATTGGCATTCAGGCTCTGCTTCATCAGCGGCCAGGAAAATATTTTTGTAACTTTCATTTTCTGATCTCCTTCCGATAAATATTCATAAAATACTCCTCCAGATCCTCATGCGTCTCATCAACCGAAACAACCGGCAGTTCTTTCGTTGCCTTGATCATACGGTCAATTTCGGCAGCAGGAACGGCAAAAGTTACTTTTGACTTTTCGTTCTCATCCACTGCTGCCTCCCTAACTCTGTTCACATATTCCTGCGCAGCTGCTTCACTGGCAAACGTAATCCGGAACATTCTCGGCGTGTCGTGGCGCAGCTTATAGAGACTCAGTACATCCTTAATTTTACCGTTCCCGATGATGGCAACCCGGTCGCAGACATCCTCGATTTCCTCAAAAATATGGCTGGACATGAAGATGGTCCTTCCCTTTTTCTTTTCCTCACGAACCAGCTCCAGAAATGTCTCGCGCATCAGCGGATCGAGGCCGGTGGTCGGTTCGTCCATGATCAGTATTTTCTTATCACCCATCAGTGCGGCTACAATCGCCGTCTTCTGCTTCATTCCTTTGCTCATACGTTTCAGATTGGCGGACGGATCCAGGCCCAGAAGGTCAATCAGATGATTCATATAAGTAAAATCCTTTACGCCCAGGAACTGTGCCTGCACCCTAAAAAAGTCCGTGCCGGTGGCCACATCCGGAAACGCGATCTCCCCGGGAATATAGCTGACATCTCTCATGACCTCCGGTGCCTGCTTCCATGGGTTTAATCCATTCACCAGCACTTCGCCGGAATCAGGCTTCAAAAAGCCCATCATATGACGGATGGTGGTTGTCTTTCCAGACCCGTTGGTGCCCAGATAACCGAACACTTCCCCTTCCTGAATATCCAGGGAAATATCAAATATTCCGCGGTTATCACCGTAATCCTTTGTCAGATTGCTTACAGATATAAGACTTCCGCTCATGCGCTCACCCCCTTAAAATGATGGCCGGTATCGTAGAAGCCCATGAAATAATCCTCCAGGGTAAACGGTATTTCAATAAAGTCTGCGATATTGTAGTCGCAAAGACAGGTCATTAATTCACCGACCCGGTCTGCCTCCATCTGTACTCTTGCGCGGAGTTTTCCCTTGTTTTTCGATGTGAACCGGAACGGTTTCTGAACAAACGCCGCATAAGATGCCTCGTCTGTAAAGGTCACACGGTAGATGCGGTCATGCTTCTGTTTCAGTTCCTCCGACTTGAACTCGGAGACAATTTTTCCATCCCTTATGATCGCAATGCGGTCGCAGGTGGCATCCACCTCATGGAAAATATGGGAAGAGAGGAAAATCGTCTTGCCCCGTTCCTTTTCTTCCTTTACAAATTCAATAAAGGTCTCCTGCATAACCGGATCAAGCCCGGAAGTCGGCTCATCCAGGATCAGGATATCCGGATCCTGCATAAAAGCCGTGACAACCGCCAACTTTCGCTTGACACCCAGGCTCATCCGTTTGATACTGACATTTGGATCCAGGTCAAATTTTTCCAGCAGCATCTTCAGATAGCTGTCATCTTCCACATGACGCATCTGCCCCATCATGCGCAGGAACCCGGTTCCCGAAAGTCCTGCTGGAAGCGTTACTTCTCCCGGAAGGTATCCAACCGTATTTTTTAACGTTGCGCTGTTCTTCCAGCTGTCCATCCCGGCGATTGCGGTACTGCCCTTATCTGGCTTAGAAAAGCCCATCAGATGACGAATACTCGTTGTCTTTCCGGCGCCATTCGGGCCAAGGAAGCCATAGCATTCGCCTTTATCCACTTGAATCGATACATCGAACACACCGCGACCGTGGCCGTAGTCTTTTGTCAGATGATCTACAGAAATTACTGACATAAAATTCCTCCTTGATTTTTCCAACATTCTGTTGTACGATGCATTATACATACCTGAAACACAAATTTCAACCATCAGATTTTCAAAATCTGTCGGATTTTTATGAAACACTCAAAAGCCTGATCTGCCGTGAAAGCATAGCGTTTCCAAACAAAATGCGCTGTATGAACCATTTTATACGCATGATAAAGACCAGACGAAAACACATGAAACGAGGAAAAGTAAATGAAAAAGCAATCAGAGACCACCAAAAGGACGCGCCGAATTTTCATTGACGCCTTCTGGGCACTGGTAAAAGAAAAGCCGATTTCCAAAATCGCAGTCAACGAACTTACAAGGCGCACATCCTATAACCGAGGTACATTTTATGAGTATTTTATAGATATTGATGACCTGGTCGCAAATGCAGAGGCAGACCTGCTGGACGAGTTGAAACAGGCGATTCGCCAGGTTATGCCGGAATCAGGCTCCGGGAATACCAGAACCCGAAGGGATTCTGAAAGGGCGGATTCCCTGGAAAACCTTTTTCAGATTGTTTTTAATGCTATGAACGAAAAAATCTACCTGCTGCTTGGGCCAAATGGAGACTCTGCTTTTTTCCCGAAAGTAAAATCCGAGTTACTCCCTTTGGTGGAAGATTATCTTCCACTCCCGACTGATTCGCCGTATTTTGATTATCTGTTAGACTACGTAAATTCTGCGATGTTCAGCATTTTGCAGTTGTGGAACGAAAGGGGGAAAGATCTGCCCGCCAAAGAAGTCAGTGTATTAATGCAAAATCTGGTGCTGCACGGTCTGATGGCTTATCTTCCGGGAACCAACGACCCACTCCACTTTAGTCTAAGCTAAATGCATGCTTGCAAGCACGTAGAACCGACCACCTGCCAACCTCTTTTCAAATGCCAACAGGTGGTCTTTCAGTTTATTGTTTTTTTAGTTGTATTTGCATGCCTGCATGTTGTAATACATGTGTTTTAATCATTATGCAGATCACTATCCTTTCAACAATTTCATGAATTCTTCTCCGCTGATGCTCTCTTTTTCCAGCAGGCGTGCCGCTATCAGCTCCAATGCGCTTCGGTTCTCCTCCA
>JAJQFO010000193.1 GCA_021201095.1 Lachnospiraceae bacterium | reverse complement strand
ACATAGAGGCATGCGGCGAAGCATATGATTCGGATGACATTGAGGTGATCGGAAAGGCTTTGCTGGGAGATGAAGACAATGATCTGGTCGGGGCGGTTGATTTTTATCGGGATAATCTGGCAGACGAGACAGAGGACGAGATCACTGATGAAGACGGGGAGACAGTGACCGTTAAGAATTATATGATAAAAGAGACCGTGAAGGATGTCCTTTCGGATGAACAATACAGGACACTCAGCGCGTGTGCGGAGCTGATGGAGCATTACCATGCTGCTTATGTTGATCTGCTGATTGAGGCGGCGGCTTCCCTGAGCGGGGATGAGTTGGCAGCGGCTGTGGAGGAGGCACGGGCAGCGTATGAGTACCTGAGCGGTACCGCAGGAGAATATGTGAAAAATCTTGAACTGCTGGAGGCACTGGAAGAACAGCTGGAGAGTGAAACTGAGACAGAGAGCGAAACCGTCGCGGAAAGCGAAACCGGGACGGAGAGTGAGACTGCCACGGAGAGCGAATCTGATACAGAAAATGAATCCGGGACGGAGAACGAGACCGATACGGAAAATGAAACCGGCACGGAGAGTGAAACGGATACGGAAATGGAATCCGATACCGGGAGCGAAGACAATACAGCGAACGAGACAGAAAGTGACGCCGGCACGGAGAGCGAGTCGGAGTCAGAAGGTGAGACCAGTTCAGGAAGCGATGATATCTCGGTTTCGGGCAGAATCAATTCGTTCCTGATGATGGCAGATGGGATTTTTTCGGAGACTGCATCGCCGGAGGGGGCTGATTATCAGAATGCCATCGCGTTTTATCAGATGTATCTTGCGGCTGCTTCCGCAGAAATTGTGGGAGAGACCGTTTACATGGAAGGATATGATTTAAGCGATGAAACGCTTGCTTACCTTTCAGGACTGGAGGACGGAGGTGAAGCCCTGGCGGAGGAGCTTCGAAGCACTTACCAGAGCCTCTGTCTTGCTTATGTGAAGTATATGGTTCAGTCTCTCGATGCGGAGACGATGACCCGCGAAGAGCTTGCTGCCGCACAGGAGGTCTATGACCAGCTGGGGATTACCTGGTCGGCGCTGCTGGAGGAGGAGTCTCCGTCTGTGTCCGATTATCTGACGGCCTATGACATTGCTCTTCAGATTCAGGAGCTGGATGAGGAAAGCGAGGATTTCCTGACGGATCTGGAGTCGCTGTATCTGAAATATCTGTCTCTTTCCACAACGCAGATGGGGCTGGTATGGAACGCAGATCTGCTGATCAGCTACCTGGACATGTACGGTCTGCTGGAGGCAGAGTCGGAGTATGAATCGGAGTATGATTTTGACTGGGATGATGATTACAGTGATTATGGTTATGACGACGGCACATCGCTGACTGCTGCCGAGCTGAAGGAGCAGATTGAGGAGAAGGAGACCAGCATTAAGACGGAGGAGCTGAATATCCGGGAAAAAGAGCTGAAGGTCGCAGCTTTGCAGCGGGAGGTAGATAAAAAGGTAGTTACCAGCACGCTGGACGGCACTGTGGTCAGCATCGGAGATGAGAGCGGAGATTCGGAGGATGAATATTTTGTGAAGGTCACCAGCTCGGTCGGACTCTATGCGAAGGGCGCGATCAGCGAACTGGCGCTGGAGTCTGTGAACATTGGCGATACCATTTCCGGCGTCACGGATTATGGGGACACCTTTACAGCAGTAATCAAGGAAATTTCGGAATACCCGGATACGAGCGATGAATATTATTACTATTCCGGGAATACAAATGCGTCCTATTACCCGTTTTACGCGCTGATCGATGACCCGGAGGGAATCGATGAGGGAGGCGCTGAGATTACCCTTTCCACGGCCTACGCTGATGTAGACAATACCATTTATTTATCGGAAGAATATTTTGTCAGGACGGACAATACCGGCAATAATTATGTCTATGTCCAGGGAGAGGACGGCACCCTCGAGAAGAGATATGTAACGCTGAGCAGCGTCAAGCTTTACGGATATTATATTGGGGTGACGAGCGGACTGAGCCTGGACGATCTGATCGCATTCCCCTATGGGGATGACGTCTACGAAGGCGCGGCGACGACAGAGGTCGACCAGCTTTCCTATGAATAAGGCGGGAGGTGCTTGCTTTGCTTGAAAATTTAAGACTATCCTTTCAGAGCATCTGGGCGCACAAGATGCGTTCCTTCCTGACCATGCTCGGCATTATCATCGGCATTGCTTCCATTATCGCAATTGTGTCCACCATTCAGGGGACGAATGAGCAGATCAAAAATGAATTGATCGGTGCCGGCAGCAATGTCGTGAATGTGGTGCTGAAAAAGAACGGGAATGATTTGAGTATTTACTCTTCCTCGGACATTCCCTATGGTGTGCCGGAGGTGTCTGATGAGACAAAGGCGGAGATCCTTGCCCTGGATACAGTCGAGAATGTGACCAGCTACTCGATGAGGGAATATACAGACAGTGCTTATTATCAGAATACGGAGCTCGAATACCCCGCCATTTATGGGATTGACACCAGCTACTTCGCCACGCTGGGTTATGCGATCCGCTCCGGCAGAGAGTTCGTCGAGGAGGATTTTACTGAATTCCGCACAGTGGTGATCCTGGACAGTGTGCTGGCAGATTCCGTATTTCCAAATGAAGATCCGGTGGGAGAGGTGATCGAGATCAATTCGGTACCGTTTACAATCATCGGAGTTGTGGTGGACTCAGACAGTACGTATACTGCCTCCATCAATTCAATTTCGGATTACTATACCTATGTTTCCGATGACCCGGGCACTCTGTTTATCCCGAAGGCCTGCTGGCCGATCATCTATTGCTTTGATGAGCCGGAAAACGTGGTCGTGAAGGCGGTGAGTACGGATGATATGGATAAGGCCGGTGCGTCCGCGAAGGAAATTCTGAATAAAACGATTTCATCCAACCAGTCGGATGTCAAGTATGACGCAGAGGATCTGGTGTCTCAGGCAAAGCAGATTGACCTGCTCTCCAGTACGACCAACAGCCAGCTGATCTGGATTGCCAGCATTTCTTTGCTGGTCGGCGGCATCGGCGTAATGAACATTATGATGGTGTCCGTCACCGAGCGTACCAGTGAGATCGGCCTGAAAAAGGCCATCGGCGCGAGACAGGGGGCGATCCTCGGCCAGTTTCTGACAGAGGCGGTGGTGCTCACCAGCATCGGCGGCATGATCGGCGTGGGAGCCGGCATCGGGCTGGCCTATGCCATAGGCAATCTCTCTGGAATCCCCATAGCGATCAGTGTGCCGGCCTCCGTAATCGCGGTACTTTTTTCCATGCTGATCGGCATCATCTTTGGCCTCATGCCTTCCATGAAGGCGGCCAACCTCGATCCGATCGAGGCACTGCGCAGAGAGTAGGAGGAACCAATAATGATAAAAATCCTGTTTGTTTGCTGGGGAAATATCTGCAGATCGCCCATGAGCGAGTTTATTATGAAAGATCTCGTGGAAAAACGCCATTTATCTGGTCAGTTTTTGATTGAGTCGGCAGCGCATACCAGCGAGGAGATTGGCAATCCGGTTTATCCGCCTGCTGCACGGGAGTTGGCCAGGCATGGCATCCGCTGTGCAGGAAAGCGGGCGCGAAGGATCACGAAGGCGGACTATGATAAATTCAACTGGATTCTGGGGATGGAGCAATTAAATATCGGATACATGCTCCGCTGCTTTGGCGGTGACCCGGAGCATAAGGTTCGGAGGCTGCTGGATTTTTCCGATCATCCGCGTGATATCGCGGATCCCTGGTATACGGGCGAGTTTGGACTGACTTATACAGAAATTGTGGAGGGATGTGAAAGCCTTCTTTCTTATCTTCTTCGGGAAAATCCGGAGCTTTACAAAATGAACGAAGATGTGTAAGTACATAAAATGCAGAAAAGGTGACTGGAGAAAGCGATGATTTTGGTCATAGGCGGCGCGTATCAGGGCAAACTGGATTTTGCGCGGAAGACATATGGAATTACCAGTGAATGGATTGATGGGCGGGACTGTGAGCTTTCACAGATTGTCTCATGCAGAGGGATTCATCACTTTCACGAATATATGAGAAGGATAACAGGCACAGGCCACTGCGGTCTGGATTCTGTTATTGTTTCGGAGGGTACCGGGAAGTCAGAGCATTCAGCGGATTCGGACAATACCGGAGATTCAGAGCGTTCAGCGGATTCGGACAATACAGAGGATTCAGAGCGTTCAGGGGTTTCAGAAAATACAGGGGCTTCGGAGAGAGCACGGGACCATGAGGACATTTGGGATTTCCGGATGGATGATCTTACTGCGCTGGAAGATACGGCAGATCGATTTGCCTCCTGGCTGATCGAAAAGAATCCAGATATCGTGATTGTGTCGAATGAATTGGGCTACGGAATTGTTCCAATGGAAAAACAGGACCGGCTCTGGCGGGAGACGACCGGCCGTGTCTGCACTTGCCTGGCCTCGCGGGCAAGTGCAGTGGTGCGTGTCGTCTGCGGGATCGGGACATGGCTGAAGCACCCGCAAGTATCATATCGGGACACGGCTGAAGCACCCCTCATATATGCTGTAACCGGGATATGATGGGAGCGCTGAACACTACTATACAGGAGGCATAATGAGAAAATGTACAGATATCTGCTGGGATCTCTGATTGCGGTTTTGGCTGGCTTTATTCTGGATCTGATTTTCGGAGACCCATCGACGCCGCTGCATCCGATCTGCCTGATCGGGAACCTGATTTCGCGGCTGGAAAAATGGATTCGGGGCAATGGAGATGCGGGAGAGCCTGACCGGATCAAAGAAAATCAGGAAATCCAGGCGCGGGAGCGCAGAGAGCTTGCGGGCGGTACAGGGATGGCAGCCCTTGTGATTGTGATTTCCACGGGGATTCCGGCGGCTTTACTGGCTGTCTGCTATCACATTCAGTTCTGGCTTGGCGCGGCGGTCGAGGCTGTGCTGTGTTTTTTTCTTTTTGCGGTGAAGTCCCTTAAAAAAGAAAGCATGAATGTAAAGCATGCCCTGGAGGCGGACGGCCTTGAGGCAGGAAGAAAGATGGTGGCGCGGATCGTCGGCCGTGATACGCAGGCGCTCTCAGAAACAGGAGTCGTGAAGGCGGCTGTAGAAACGGTGGCGGAAAATTTTTCCGACGGTGTGTTTGCCCCGATGCTGTATATGATGATCGGCGGAGGGACGCTGGGATTCTTCTATAAAAGTATTAATACGATGGATTCCATGGTCGGCTACAAAAACGACAGATACCTGTATTTCGGACGGTTTGCGGCAAAGCTGGACGATGTGGTGAATTATATTCCGGCCAGGATAGCGGCTCTGATCCTGATTGTCTCCGCGCCGCTTTCAGGCCTGGATGGGAAAAACGCATGGCGGATCTGGCGGCGCGACCGCAGGAATCACGCAAGCCCGAATTCTGCGCAGACGGAATCTGCGGCTGCGGGTGCCCTGCATGTGCGGCTTGCCGGGGATGCTTATTATTTTGGAAAGCTGTATAAAAAGCCGTTTATCGGGGATGACGACCGTCCGATTGAGAAGGAAGACATTGCGCGGGTGAACCGTCTGATGGTGACCGCGTCGGTTCTGTCGCTGATCCTTCTGGGAGCAGTCAAAATATTGCTGCTGACGGCTGCCGCCAGGCTGGCCGGAGTGTAATTTATCAAATCATCAATCTGACCGATATTTTTACCGATTAGTGTATTTTTGTGCAGAAAAGTGTAAGAAGGCAATTACTATGTATTTTCCTTTATTTCTGGATTTATCTGAAAAAAATGTCCTGGTGGTTGGTGCCGGGACCATTGCCCGGCGCAGGATCCGGGCACTTTTGGGTTTTGCAGGACATATTACCATCGTTGCCCCGCGGATCACGAGGGACATTCCGGCAGCGGATGAAGCTCCGGACGGCGCGGCGGCGAAAGAAGCTTCTGACAACGCGGCGGCGGGCGAGACGACAGGCATAACGGTCCTGGAGCGCTGTTTTGAGGAAGAGGATCTCACGGGGAAAGACCTTGTGCTTGCCGCGACAGACGATGCGGCGCTGAATGCCCGGATCAGTGAGGAATGCCGGAAAAGAGGGATTCCGGTAAATGCCTGTACCGGCATCGAAGCGTGTGATTTTCTTTTTCCTTCGGTGATAGAAAAAAATCAGGTGGTGGCCGGCGTTAATGCGTCCGGGCAGAATCACGCTCTTGTAAAAAATACCAGAAAGCAGATTGAGGAGCTGCTGGAGGTCAGGGAAGGGCGTTATACATCGGGTGTTCGAGTTGCCGGGAAGCGTGGCGCGGATGTGACGTGTAACATGTAACATGGTTTTAGACATTTTAGTCCATTGTTGACTTTATTTTGGGGGTGTGTTATCCTGAAACCGTTTTGTAGAAGAAATGTAATGATTCGGCACAGGTCTTTGCACTCGTTGGGAAGACCGTATGAAAATGTAGAACAGAAGCGGCTTTGCAAAAACAGAAATGTCTAGAAGACGCTGGCATCATCCAAAGCCGGGATGTCAGAGTGCGGGTATTTGATCGATGATACACAGGCATGGCGGAGATATTTATACCTATGGAAATGTGATTGACTTTTCCGCAAATATTAATTTCAGAGGGATGCCTGCGTCCGTGCGGGAGGCGGCCAGAGGGGCTGTCGATGCGTCGGAGCATTATCCGGATCCGGACTGCCGTGTGCTTCGCCGGGCATTGGCCAGGCGGGAGGCGTCTTTTTACGGAGCGCAGGATATCAGCCCGGAGAATCTGATCTGCGGGAATGGAGCGGCGGAGCTGATGTTTGCCCTTGCGGCTGCCTGCCGTCCGAAGAGGGCACTGCTGGCGGTTCCTTCTTTTTTTGAATACGAACAGGCTTTGTCCGCAGTTGGATGTGAAATCAGCCGGTTCGGGTTGAAACCGGAGAATCAATTTGCTCTCGGAGAGGATTTTCTGGAAGCGGCATATCAGTTTTCTGAGAAAACTGTTTGCATGAAGGAGACCGCTGCGGATACTCAGAGGGCTGCAGACAGGGCTCTGGCAGCTGATTTGTCCACAGAGTCCGACAGTATGATCATTCTCGGAAATCCTAACAATCCGACCGGGCAGCTGATTGAGAAGGAGATCCTCGTAAAGCTTGCGGATTTGTGCCGTGAGCGGCGGATCCTGCTGGTGCTCGATGAGAGCTTTATCGATTTCTTGAGCGAGGAAGATTGGCGGCGGACGATTTTCGGATCACATTTTCAAAAATATAATCCATATCTGTTTGTCATCCGCTCTTTTACAAAGATGTATGCCATGCCTGGGATCCGTTTTGGATATGGCCTGAGTACCGACCGGCAGCTTCTGGAGCATATGCGCCGGCTCATGCAGCCCTGGAATGTGTCAACGATTGCGCAGGAGGCTGCTGCTGCGGCTGCCTCGGAGGAAGTGTTTGCACGGGAAAGTGCAGCAGCTGTGGCGCAAAACAGGGAAGAGATGATGTCAGCTCTTCAAAAAGCGGGATTTGCCGTTTTTCCATCCTGTGCGAATTTTCTTTTACTCCGCGCTCCGCAGGGGCTCTCAGATGCCTGTCTGAAGGAAGGATTTCTGATCAGAGACTGCGGAAATTTCCCGGGACTTTTTCAAACCGGGGATGGATGGGGATATTTTCGGGTCTGTGTGCGCAGCCGCGAGGAGAATGAAGCATTGCTGCGCGTGATCAGCCCGATGGGAGCCGCCTGCCCATGTCAGTGATCTATGAAAATGTCATGCGTGATAAATCTGGCGGCGCCAGACTGTTTCTGCCGGTGCTTTACGAAAACACTATGAGCAGCTGCAGCGGATTCGAAATCGGAAAGTACTGCAGCGCGTGGCACGTGATCGAAGGGCAAGACTGCCGGGGTGTCTCACGGAAGGGAGAAAAACAATGGCAAAAGCGATTATGATTCAAGGGACGATGTCCAACGTGGGCAAAAGCGTTGTGGCCGCGGGACTGTGCCGGATTTTCCGGCAGGACGGCTACCGCGTGGCTCCGTTTAAATCGCAGAACATGGCGCTCAATTCCTTCATCACAAAGGAAGGACTGGAGATGGGACGGGCGCAGGTGATGCAGGCAGAGGCCGCCGGCGTGGAGCCGGTCGTCGCCATGAATCCGATCCTTTTAAAGCCGACCAATGACGTGGGCTCGCAGGTGATTGTAAACGGCGAAGTACTCGGCACGATGAGTGCGCGGGATTACTTTAAGAAAAAGAAAAGCCTGATTCCGGATATTATGAAAGCCTACGAAACTCTGGATCAGGAGTATGATATTATTGTGATCGAGGGGGCGGGCAGCCCGGCGGAGATCAATCTGAAGCAGGACGACATTGTGAACATGGGTATGGCGAAGCTGGCGAAGGCGCCTGTGCTGCTGGTCGGCGACATCGACCGGGGCGGTGTGTTCGCGCAGCTTTATGGTACCTGTGAATTGCTGGACGACGATGAGAGGGCGCTGATTAAGGGTCTTGTGATTAATAAGTTCCGGGGCGACAAATCCATCCTGGATCCGGGCGTGGAAATGCTGGAAAAGCTGACCGGGATTCCGGTGGTGGGCGTGACGCCGTACCTGCACGTCAGTCTGGAGGATGAGGA
>JAJQFO010000078.1:31180-40131 GCA_021201095.1 Lachnospiraceae bacterium | reverse complement strand
TATGGTGGCCCCGTCGGATATGATGGACGGCCGGGTGGCTGCGATCCGTGCGGCTTTGGATGAGGCTGGGTATCTGAACGTACCGATCATGTCGTACGCGGTGAAATATGCGTCTGCTTTTTATGGACCATTCCGCGATGCGGCCGGGAGCGCACCGGCATTTGGTGACCGCAAAAGCTATCAGATGGATTACCACAACAGCCGTGAGGGAATTAAGGAAGCCTTGCTTGATGTGGAGGAAGGCGCGGACATCATTATGGTAAAACCGGCCATGTCTTACCTGGATATGGTTGCGAAAATAAAAGAAGTGACGGATGTGCCGGTCGCTTCCTACAGTGTAAGCGGGGAATATGCGATGA
Organism: Lachnospiraceae bacterium; assembly: GCA_021201095.1. Lineage (GTDB taxonomy): Bacteria > Bacillota > Clostridia > Lachnospirales > Lachnospiraceae > Choladousia. The sequence continues at coordinate 39,772 of JAJQFO010000078.1, read as the reverse complement.
TCAAAGCGGGCGCGCAGCTTGGTTATATTGATGAGGAGAAGATCATCTGTGAGACGGCCATCTCCGCATTCCGCGCAGGATGTGACATCTATCTGACTTATTTCGCGGAGGAAATTGCGAAGTATATTCGTGAAGGGAAAATCGGCTGATTTTCCTGACGCTGTTCTGATAAGAGCGAAGAGTAGACTGTGGCAGCAGTTTTGTACTGATAAAATTGCCTGCTATAAAGAGAAGAAAAGAAAAGGTATGTAACTATTCAGGACAGTACCTCGCACTTGCTGCGAGGTACGTATGAAAACTTATAGCATGTGGGGAAAAGCCCCATCGCGAAGCGATTTTAAATGGGCTTTTCCCCTCGCCGGGGCGGCATCCCGCACAGAGTGCGGGATAAGCCACGTAACTGTGAAGGAACTGAACAGTTACAAAGGTATATTTATGACAAAATCAGAAGAACTTTTTAAACGTGCCTGCAAGGTGATCCCGGGCGGGGTGAACAGTCCGGTACGGGCGTTTGGCTCAGTGGGACAGACGCCGCGGATGATCGCGTCTGCGCATGGAGCGTATATGACAGATGAAGACGGCAACCGCTATCTCGATTTCGTCGGTTCCTGGGGACCGATGATTCTGGGGCATGATGAACCTGAGGTGCGCGAGGCCGTGATCAGGGCCTGCGCTGACGGCCTGAGCTTTGGCGCGGCGACGAAACGGGAGGTTGAGATGGCAGAGCTGATCTGCGGCTCAATTCCGAATGTGGATATGGTGCGCATGGTCAATTCCGGCACGGAGGCAGTGATGAGCGCGATCCGCGCGGCGCGCGGCTATACCGGGCGGGACAAGATTGTAAAGTTTATGGGATGCTATCACGGACATTCCGACGCCCTGCTGGTGCAGGCGGGCTCCGGCGTGATGACGGCGGGGATTCCAGACAGCGCGGGAGTGCCGCAGGGCTGTACGAAGGATACGCTTTCGGCTATTTATAACGATTTAGCGAGCGTGGAGCGGCTGTTTGAAGAATTCCCGGATGAGATTGCCGCGGTTATTGTAGAACCGGTCGGGGCAAATATGGGAGTCGTTCCGCCATATTCCGGCAAAACCGGGGATGGATGTGCAAGAGCAGATTCACTGGATCGAGCAGCTGCAGAGGAGTCCGCTGAGCCTGTATCGCCTGGACCGAATGAGAAGGGCAATACCCTGGAGACTGAGAGACCTGGATTTCTGGAGGGCCTGCGCAGCCTCTGTACAAAATACGGCGCGGTGCTGATTTTCGATGAGGTCATTACCGGATTTCGCCTTGGCTTTACCGGCGCGCAGGGCTATTTTGGCGTGGATGCGGATCTGGTGACCTACGGCAAGATCATCGGCGCGGGCATGCCGGTCGGCGCTTATGGAGGAAAGCGTGAGATCATGGAGCGCGTCGCCCCGGTCGGACCGGTCTATCAGGCAGGTACCTTAAGCGGAAACCCGGTGGCCATGGCGGCCGGTCTGGCTCAGCTGACCATTCTCAAGGAACATCCGGAAATCTATGAGGAACTGAACAAAAAAGGACAGTGGTTCTATGGCTCTTTAAAGCAGATTGCGGAAGAAACCAAAGCGGCGGTGCAGGTCAATTCCTGCGGTTCGCTGGGCTGCATGTTTTTTACATCGGAACCGGTGGTGGATTATGCTTCAGCAAAGACATCCGATACGGCTCAATACGCAGAGTATTTCCGCCATATGCTGTCAAATCATATTTATATCGCTCCATCACAGTTTGAGGCAATGTTCCTTTCTGTGGCTCATACGAGAGAAGAACTGGCGGACGTGCTGGAACTGGTGAGAAAATTTTTGGATAAAGAATTTTTTGTGCAATAAATAGAGTCGGAAAGGGTTCGCAATAGATGAGGAGTCTTTATTATGACCAAAACATTCACTATTGATAACGGTCAAAAACCTACAGAAGAGTCTCCCGCTATGCAGAAGGCTTTTGGAAGTGCTGTTGTACAGAGAAACAGAAGAAAAGATGCGTGAAATTGAGGTCTTAGAATAAATGGCAGGGAAGGAAAAGTTTTCTTCGTTTCACTTAATTACAGGCGGAAGCGGCAGTGGAAAATCCGCGTATGCGGAGAGCCTGGTCACTGCAATTTCCTCCAGGCGGATTTATATCGCGACGATGATTCCATACGGCGAGGATGGAAAAAGCAGGGTGGAGCGCCACCGGAACCTTCGCAGGGAAAAGAATTTCGAAACAGTCGAATGCTATACAGGGCTGGAACAACTGGATTTGCTGCCGGTTATTCAGAAAATGAGACCAGAGCAGCAGGATTCGAAATTTTTTATTGGGAAAACAGTCCCGGTCTTGTCCGCGTGTGAATCAGAAGCTTTAAACATAGATACTGATTCTCCGTAAGTTGCCGTCTTACTGGAATGTATGTCCAACCTGGTGGCAAATGAAATGTTTGAGCCTGACGGAGCCGGGAAAGATACTGTTGCGGCAGTTCTGCGCGGCATAGAAGTGCTGCGCCGGCAGGTGCACCACCTGGTGGTCGTGACGAATGAGGTGTTTTCAGACGGTATGACATATGACGCGGAGACCATGCGTTATCTATCTTACCTGGGGACGGTAAACCGGGAAATGGCGGTGCAGGCGGATGCGGTCACTGAGGTGGTGTATGGAATTCCAGTGCAGGTGAAATGATAGATATCGCTGTTTATCGATCGTCGGCTCAGATTGCTTCTGAATTATGGCAAAATCAGTTCGTTTGGGATGCTGTTTTTGAAAGAAGATGAAAGAAATGAGAGCAGGAATTTCTATAAATTATGGCAGAGTAATATTTTGAGCAGGGGAGGACAGTCGGTGTGCGAAGGATCAAACAATGCTGGAGCAGCTTAAATATCGCATTTTCCATGTATTCGAAGCTCCCGGCGGCACAGTGTGAATGGTCGGAGGAAACCATGAAATATGTCATGTGCTTCTTTCCATGGATCGGAGTGATCATCGGCCTGCTCTGCTTCGGCTGGGATGCGCTGGCTTCGTATCTGGGAGTCCGGGATGCGCTTCGCAATGGAATTCTGCTCGTGATTCCGGTCGCGGTGACGGGCGGCATTCATCTGGATGGCTTTCTGGATACCTCCGACGCCATGAGTTCCTGGAGACCGATGGAGAAACGGCTGGAGATCCTGAAGGATTCTCATGCGGGCGCTTTTGCCATTATCTGCGGGATTGCCTATTTTTTCCTACTGTACGGGGTGCTGGACTCTGTGCGCGGGGAGATGGCTGCGGTGTATGCCTGCTGCTTTGTGGTATCCCGCTCGCTGAGTGCATTTTCGGTTGTCACCTTTCCGAAAGCTTCGTCAAAGGGAACGGTCGCCGGTTTTTCAAAAAACGCGCAGACGAGGGTGATTCAGGCGACGTCGGTCGGTTATCTGTTGATCGCCGCGATTGTCATGTTTGTTTTGCAGCCGGTTTATGCGGCGGCGGCGCTTGTCGGGGCGGCAGTTTCTTTTGCCTGGTACTATCACCGGGCGATGAAATATTTCGGAGGAATTAACGGCGATCTTGCCGGGTATTTCCTCACAGTCTGTGAGCTGGCGATGCCGTTTGCGATGGTGGCGGTTGCCTGTTTTCTGTAACGGTGCAGGGAATATCGCTTTACGATTCTACACAGGGACAGGAAAAATGCTTTACAGATTTATAATTGGAACAGAAAAATGAACAGTTTTTCCGGGTATGGTGTCCGCAGAGAACTGGACGATGTATCCTATAGATCGGATAACAGAAAAAGCTAATATGAGGAGGAGGAAGGCTATGATTATCTACGTAAACGCAAAAGCAGCCCACGATGGCAATGGAACAAAGACGATGCCGTTCAAACATATCAATGATGCGGCGAAGATCGCGCAGCCGGGAGATGAGGTTTCCGTAGCCCCTGGTATTTACCGGGAGTACGTGAATCCGCTAAACGCAGGCTGCGAGGACGCCCGGATTACCTACCGCAGCGAGGAGCCGCTCGGAGCGGTGATTACCGGCGCGGAGGTGCTGACCGGCTGGAGCCTGTACGAAGGAACCGTCTGGACGGCGCGGGTGAAAAACAGCGTCTTTGGCGCGTATAATCCCTATACCACACCGGTGTACGGCGACTGGTATTTTGCGAAAGCGGACAAGCATACCGGCTGTGTTTATCTGAACGATAAGGCTCTGTACGAGGCAACCTCGCTTGACGAGTGCATACGCGGTGAGGTGTACGAGTGCAGCTGGGTGCCGGAGGAATCTGTTTACAAATGGTACACCGAGCAGGATGAAACGACCGACGAGACGATTTTCTACGCGAATTTCCAGGGGAAGAATCCCAATGAAGAGAATATCGAAATCAATGTCCGCCGGGAGTGCTTTTTCCCGTCAAAGACGGGCGTTAGCTACATCACGGTCAGCGGATTTAAGATCAACAAGGCCGCGACGACCTGGGCGCCGCCGGCAGCGTTTCAGGACGGCATGATCGGACCGCACTGGAGCAAGGGCTGGATTATTGAGGACTGCGAGATTTCCGACAGTAAGTGCGCGGGTATTTCTCTGGGAAAATACCTGGATCCGGAGAACGAGCACTATTTTACCTATAAACAGGTCAAAAGCCCGACACAGATGGAGCGGGATGCGGTCTGCCGGGGGCAGTATCACGGCTGGCTGAAGGAGCGCGTCGGCAGCCACATCATCCGCCGTAACAACATCCATCACTGCGAGCAGGGCGGGATCATTGGCCGCATGGGCGGCGTGTTCAGCATTATTGAGGACAACCATATCCATCATATCAATAACATGATGGAGCAGGGCGGCGCGGAAATTTCCGGCATCAAAATGCACGCCGCGATCGATGTCATTATGCGCCGCAATCACATCCACCACTGCACGATGGGGATCTGGTGCGACTGGGAGGCCCAGGGCGTGCGCATCACGCAGAATCTGCTGCACGACAACCAGATGCCGCCGTTTGCGAAAAATCTGAAAGGCAGTATGATGTCCCAGGACCTTTTTGTGGAAGTGAGCCATGGCCCGACACTGATTGATAACAACATCCTGCTCTCGGATGTCTCCATGCGCTTCGCGACACAGGGCGTCGCCATGGTGCACAACCTGATCTGCGGCGCGCTCACCTGCGTAGGAGACGGCACCGACTGGCGCTACACGCCGTATCATATTCCGCATCGCACGGAGGTTATGGGCTTCATGACGATTCTTCACGGGGACGACCGCTTCTACAACAATATTTTCGTGCAGAAATGGCCGTCAGAGGACGTGATTACTCCACACGATTCGGACGACGGATTTGACAGCGAAAACCGTGCAGTCGGCAACTGGATGTTTGACGAGTATCCGACCTATGATGAGTGGATCGCGCAGTTCGATTTTACAAAGCCAGCTGACATGAAAAAATGCGAACCGGCACATTTCGGGCACCTGCCGGTGTGGTCTGAGGGCAACGTATACCTCGGCGGCGCGAAAGCGGGCAGGCATGAGAAGGACGGGCTGACCGTTGCAAACGGACGCGGGGATATCCGGGCGGAGCTTGTGGAGAAGGATGGAAAGCTTTATCTGGATACGAATATTTATGATATGCTGGGCGGTTTTGCGAGCCGGATGATCAACACGGAAATCCTCGGCAAAGCCTTTGAGCCGGAGCAAAAATACGAGAATCCGGATGGAACACCGATTACTTTCGATGCGGACTATCTTGGAGAACACCGGGGACTTGCGGTGCTGCCAGGCCCCTTCGCAAGCATGGAAGACGCAAAGAAGGCTCTTTACAGCGCAAAGGAGATGCCGTGACTGAGATAAAAAAGAGCACTGAAAGATTTGTATGATCGTACCTATTCAGGACAGTACCTCGCACTTGCTGCGAGGTACGTATGAAAAACTATAGTATGATTTTTTATTCCCGCGAAGCAACGAGCCAAGTAGCCGTGCTTGCATCGCCACAAATTTGATGCCCCGTATGCTTGCATCGGGATCTTTGACTCTGTCAGAGAATGAAGTGGAAAGCCTGAAACAGTTGTACAGGAAAATTCTAGAAAAGGGTCAGGCAGACATTCCTGTCACAGGGAACTCTGCCTGACCAGTAAGGAGTAAGAAACAAAATGCCGGAGCTGCCAGAAGTAGAAACTGTAAGAAGAATACTTGAGCCTCAGATCACAGGACTCGTTATCAAAAATGCTGCAGTGAACCGCCCGGAAGTAGTGGCATATCCGGATGCGGACACTTTTGTTGCGGCACTGCGAAATCAGACGGTGGCAGGAATAGACCGAAGGGGAAAATTTCTGATCATCCTTTTAGAAAGCGGAGATGGTGTGATTGTTCATTTCAGAATGACAGGATGTCTTTTATTCACTCCTCCGGTTTTTGAAATGGAAAAGCATACCCATATTATTTTGCAAATGGAAAACGAGTGGCAGCTGCGTTTCGTGGATACCAGAAGATTTGGGAGATTCTGGTATTTGAAAGCCGATGAAAGGAAGAAGGAGTCGGGCGAGAATACAGTGACTGGCATCGGGAACCTGGGAAAAGAACCATTTGACAGCGATTTCAACAGCCGTTATCTCATCGACAGGCTGGAAAAGCGGAGAAAACCGATTAAGGAATGCTTGCTTGATCAAAAAGTAATTGCCGGAATCGGAAACATCTATTCGGATGAAATTCTGTTCGCGTCAGGAATTGATCCCCGAAAACCGGCAAATGAGCTGACTGACGAGGAGTGGAACTCTCTTGCGCGTGAAATTCCGGAGCAGCTGACATACTTTATAGAAAAGAATACCATTTCTCCGGAAGAGTATCTTGCTGGAAAAGGAAAGGATTATCGGAATACGCCATACCTGCGTGTCTATGGCAGGGCAGGAAAACCATGCACGAAGTGCGGAGAAACATTGTGCAAATGTGTAATTGGAGGACGAAGCAGTGTATATTGTCCGAACTGCCAGAAAGGCAGAGAACGCTGAAACGCAGGAATGCTTTATGAGAACTTTATGAGAAGAAGGAGAACAGGCTTCGATACCGGACCAGTTCTCCTTCAGACTTTTTTATGAAGTGGTTTTATATCACCTGAAACAGATAAAATTTTAGATAGTCTGTCTCCGGTACGTTCCAGAGGATCGGATGATCCGGCGCCTGCTGTCTGGCTTCAATCTGCCGCAGCTGTACCCCGGCGTCGGCAGCCGCGGAATGCAGCATTTTGATAAACAGCTCGTCAGGCATGAAATGGGAGCAGGAGCAGGTGGCCAGATAACCGCCTCTCGGCAGGATTTTCATCGCGCGGAGGTTGATTTCCTTATAGCCCTTTTTCGCGCTGTCCACCGTGCGGCGGCTTTTGGTAAAGGCCGGCGGATCCAGGATAATAAAATCGTATTTTTCCTCATGGCTGTGCTCCAGCTGCGGGAGAAGGTCAAACACGTTGGCGACGCGGAAGGTCATGCGGTCAGCAAGCCCGTTGCGCTCGGCGTTGCGGCGTGCCATATCGATCGCCGTCTGGGAGATGTCGACCGCACAGACAGAAGCCGCTCCGCCCTTTGCTGCGTTCAGCGCAAAGGAGCCGGTGTGGGTGAAGCAGTCCAGCACATGTTTCCCCTCTGCCAGGCGGGCGACCGCCTGGCGGTTGTATTTCTGATCAAGAAAGAAGCCGGTTTTCTGACCATTTTCCACATCCACCTGATAAATAATGCCGTTTTCCGTGATCTCAGTGATACAGGAAGGAACAGCCGACAAATGCTCCTCTATATGTTCTTCCTTTGATACACAGCCGCCGACCCTTGCCTCCTTGCTCCCTGAAGCCTGCGAAACCGGTAGTACCGGAGCAATCGCGGTTTTCTCCAGGGAATCCATCTGCATGGAGGATTTTACGGCTCTTTGGGCGGAATCCAGCGGATACCATCCTTTATATTGCCCTAATCCCTCCAGCTCTCGTATAGACACATCATTTCGTTCGTAGATTCCCCGTATATTCTGCCCGTCTTCTGTCAATATCTGAACCAACAATGGGAAAATGACCGGCTTTAGCAGATCCATTCCATAGGAAAGTGTCTGAGCCACCAGAATATCATGAAAGCGGTCAACCGTAAGTCCCGGAAATTGATCAGCCTCGCCGAAAATGATCCGGCAGCAGTCGATGTCTGCGCTCATGACTGTTTTCCGGTATTCCCAGGCATAACGGATTCTTCTTGCCCAGAAGGCCGCGTCAAATTTATCATTTGCATTGCGCGAAATCAGGCGGATACGGATTTTGGAGTGTTCGCTGTAAAAACCAGTTCCCAGGTATTTGCCGGTTTTCTGCGCAGCCTGTTGAGTGGAAGCTTCAGTTTCTTTTGCAGAGGAATGGCAGTCTGCCTGTTTTTGAAAAGAAGAAGGTGCGGATATCACGTCTACGAGACACCCGTTTGTCAGAACCCCGGTCGTCTGACGGATCTCTGCGTCATAGACCCAGGGATGCCCGTTTAAAATGGAACGCTCTGCTTTTTTACTGACTGTGAGAATCGGATATGGTCTTTGCTGCTTCATAATGCTGCCTGCTTTCTATAAAATTCTGTGAATAGCTGTACTATATCATATGTCCGTACTCGCACAGCGAGTATGGATGT
>JAJQFO010000078.1:0-31080 GCA_021201095.1 Lachnospiraceae bacterium | reverse complement strand
AGGCCGCGCCAATCGCGCAGCGATTTTCAAATGCGCGGCTTTCATTGTATCATATGTCCGTACTCGCACAGCGAGTATGGATGTAGGCCGCGCCAATCGCGCAGCGATTTTCAAATGCGCGGCTTTCATTGTATCATATACATGTTTTTGTTGCAAGAAAAATGAATCCTGTTGTTTACTGTGATATGTGATATTTCTAATACTTGTGTCTGGTGCATGGAAGCTGAATTTTTTTGAACCATAAGGAAGGGCGGTTGCACATAAAATTTATCCATTCGGAAAAAAACGCTTGCTTACAGAAAATGGTTATGCTATACTATGCGAGTTGAAAACCAGACACGTGTGTTGATTCCGGGGACGGTGCCGGTCTGGTTCCCCCGGGAGACGATGCATGCGGAAGAATCTAACCAAAAGGAGAAAAGACATGAGCGTAATTTCAATGAAACAGTTACTGGAAGCTGGTGTTCACTTTGGTCATCAGACCAGAAGATGGAACCCGAAGATGGCGGAGTACATCTACACCGAGAGAAACGGCATCTATATCATCGACCTGCAGAAGTCGGTGGTAAAGGTAGATGAGGCATGCAGAGCAGTTGCGGATATCGCGGCGAACGGCGGCACGATCCTTTTTGTCGGCACCAAGAAGCAGGCACAGGACGCAGTACAGACCGAGGCCGAAAGATGCGGCATGTTCTATGTAAACGAGAGATGGCTTGGCGGCATGCTGACAAACTTCAAGACCATCCAGTCCAGAATCAAATATCTCAAGGATCTCGAGAGACAGCAGGAGGACGGCACTTTTGATGTCCTGCCCAAGAAGGAAGTCATCGCTCTCAAAAAGAAAATTGAGAAGCTGGAGAAGAACCTTGGCGGTATCAAGGAAATGAAGAGACTCCCGGATGCGATTTTCGTAGTCGATCCGAAGAAGGAGCACATCTGTGTACAGGAAGCGCATACGCTTGGCATTCCGCTGATCGGCATCTGCGATACGAACTGCGATCCGGAAGAGCTGGATTATGTGATCCCGGGCAATGACGACGCGATCCGCGCGGTGAAGCTGATTGTCTCCAAGATGGCAGACGCTGTGATCGAAGCAAAGCAGGGCGCTGAGGAGATGGTTCCGGAGGTAGCTGAGGAAGCTTACGAGGAAGCACCGGTAGAGGCATTCTGATTCTGATCTCATACAATTTGCTTTCGATAATTCGGTAATGATTCAGGCGACTCAAGACGATGTACAGACTTTGGGCGCCTGGCATTTTTGAAATTTAAAGTGCATGATACGCCTCGTAACTGTAAGATATAAAACAGCTGCGGGGCGGTAGTAAAGTTTGGAGGACATGAAAATGGCTGTAACAGCAGGAATGGTAAAAGAGTTAAGAGAGATGACCGGCGCCGGCATGATGGACTGCAAGAAGGCTCTGACGGCGACCGAGGGCGATATGGACAAGGCAGTGGAATGGCTCAGAGAGAAAGGCCTTGCGACTGCACAGAAGAAGGCGGGCCGGATTGCTGCTGAGGGTATTGCGAAGGTTCTCGTATCTGAGGACGGCAAGAGCGCAGTAGCGGTAGAGGTTAATTCCGAGACCGACTTCGTGGCAAAGAATGAGAAGTTCCAGGATTATGTAACACAGGTAGCTGAGCAGGCGATGGAAACACAGGCTGCAGACATTGATGCGTTCCTTGCGGAGCCGTGGAAGTTTGACAGCTCCAAGACGGTAAAGGAAGCTCTGGCAGGCATGATCGCAGTCATCGGCGAGAATATGAACATCCGCCGTTTCGCTCAGGTAAAAGAGGAAGCTGGCTTTGTAGCATCCTACACCCATATGGGCGGCAAGATCGGCGTACTTGTAGATGTTGAGACGGATGTAGTGAATGACGCGGTTAAAGAGATGGCGAAGAATGTTGCCATGCAGGTAGCTGCACTGAAGCCGCTCTACACCAGCGACAAGGAAGTAAGCGCAGATTATATCGAGCATGAGAAGGAGATTCTCCTCGCACAGATCAAGAATGACCCGAAGGAATCCCAGAAGCCGGAAAAGGTGATTATGGGCATCATTCAGGGCCGTGTGAAGAAAGAGCTCAAGGAGATCTGCCTCCTGGATCAGATCTACGTAAAGGCTGAGGATGGCAAGCAGTCCGTAGGCGATTATGTGGCACAGGTGGCGAAGGCAAACGGTGCTGCGATCACCATTAAGAGTTTTGTCCGCTTCGAGACCGGCGAAGGTATCGAGAAAAAGCAGGAAGACTTCGCGGCAGAAGTGGCTGCACAGCTGGGCAATTAATTCCCGCGGAGCAGCGGGCCAAAGCAGCCGGTTTTAAAAGGACACCGGTTTGCGTCTGCCAGGTATGGAGCAGAGCAGGTTATAGCGCGTTAATGATATTGATTCAGATGGAGAAGCATCTATGATGGATACTTCTCCTTTTTTCATGCACACGGCCGCGTAAGGAGTTTTATGGCTTACGCTATACGCGGCCGGCGCGGCGGATAGGGGAGAAGAACGTTCTCCTATCCGATTGCGCAGGGAACGAGTCTCCCTGCTCGATCTCCATTTTTTCACACATTTTATGGTATACATCTTTCCCGGAAAATGGTATAATCGGGCAGTGAGAGTCAAAATGTTGGGAAAGAAGCAGTAAAAAATGATACAGGACATAGGAAAACACAGATTTCGCAATGAATACCACCCGGAAGCTGTACCCAGGGCGGACAGCAAAGTGTTATTTTATCGTGGCCGTGAGATATTTGTGAAATGTGAGGAAGAGCAAATTTGTTTTTTGACATTTGAGAAGGTGTCAGAGGTGTGGCCGGAGGCAGGAAAAAAGATGATATATTTGTTTTCTATTGATGGAGTCTCTTATTTCCTGATAGCGGAATTCGAAATGGATACGCAGAAATTGGACCTGCAGGAAGCCTGTAAGTCAAAGGAAACAGAAAATCTTCTGGCATCCTTTCCCGGCTACTCCTGGGTGAAGATTGAGCGGATGCGTACGGTCGGGCCAAAGGAGGCCGCATTTGCGGGAGTGACCGGACTGCAGCTTTATGAGTGGTACAACAGCCGCCGATTCTGTCCGGCCTGCGGCAAACACATGATACACAGTGAGAAGGAACGCATGATGCACTGTCCGGCCTGCGGCCAGATTGAATATCCGAAGATTTGTCCGGCGGTGATTGTCGCGGTGACAGATGGAGATCGGATCCTTCTTACCAAATATGCAGGCCGAAGCTTTCGGAATTATGCGCTGATAGCCGGTTTTGCGGAGATCGGGGAGACCCTGGAGGAAACGGTCGAGCGCGAGGTGATGGAAGAGGTTGGCCTGAGAGTGAAAAATATCCGCTATTATAAAAGCCAGCCCTGGTCATTTACAGATACACTTTTGGCGGGTTTTTTCGCTGAGGTGGATCGTGATACCCATATTCATATGGATGAAAATGAGCTTTCCGTCGCGAAATGGTGTACGCGCGAGGAAGTGCCCGAGGACGACGGCGTGAGTCTGACGCGGGAGATGATGGGAGTCTTTAAATCCGGGAGACAGCCAGTCTGATGGTATCCTGGTAAATTTCTGGTATGTCTTTGATCCAAAGAGCAGCAATACAAAGAGATTGTAACATTTACTGGACATGCTAAAAAGGTTGTATGAAATGTGAAATGCTGAATATGCAAAGGATAGTGGAATTGCGGACTTTTGGAGGAAGCATAAAATGAAGACTGCTCTGATACAGATGCGTGTTCAGACGGAAAACAGGGCAAACATCCAGAGCGCCTGTTCTCTGATTGAGGAGGCTGCAGCCAATGGCGCAGATCTGGTGATGCTGCCCGAGATGTTTAGCTGCCCCTATGACACGCACGTTTTTCGGGCGTATGCCCAGCCGGACGGCGGGAAGAATTGGACGGTTCTGTCAAGGGCGGCCAGTATGGCAGGGGTCTATCTGGCAGCGGGCTCTATGCCGGAGCTTGCGTCCGGAAATGTCTATAATACAGCGTATGTCTTTGACCGCCAAGGACGGCAGATCGCAAAGCACCGAAAGATGCATCTGTTTGACGTAGATATTCAGGGAGGACAGAGCTTCCATGAAAGCGAGACCCTGACAGCAGGCGATCAGGTAACACTTTTTGACACAGAATTTGGCCGGATGGGACTGATGATCTGCTTTGATATCCGGTTTCCAGAGCTGGCCAGGCTGCTGGCGCTGGGAGGAGCGGATGTGATTCTGGTGCCTGCCGCGTTCAACCTGACGACCGGACCGGCGCACTGGGAGCTGGCGTTTCGCTCCCGCGCGGTGGATAATCAGGTGTTTATGCTGGGCTGTTCACCGGCGCGGGACATGGAAAGCAGCTATCACGCCTACGGAAATTCACTTGTGGTTTCACCATGGGGCGATATTCTGGCCAGACTGGATGAGCGGGAGGCGATCCTGTACTGCGAATTCAATCCCGAAGATACGGCAAAAACACGCCGGGAACTGCCGCTTTTACATGCCCGCAGGATGGATATTTATGAATTAATTTGCATATAGGCATTATGGTTCCGTATCTGTGATGGTGCTGGAAGGATAAGTAATTTTATAGATCGGAATCATCAGATTCTGATGCGTTATGAGGCTCCGGACATCCAGCGGCTGTCCGTTCAGAGCCGGCCGATGTAAAAAGGAGAGCGGGTTTCTGCTCACAGCGGAACGAATATATACAGAAGAGGTTTATTATTATGCAGGATGGTAATCAGATGAATGAAACGACAAACACAAGACCCAGAAGCTTTAAAATTATCGGAACAGGAAGCTGCGTGCCTGAGAAGGTTGTGACAAATGAAGACCTGACGGTATTTCTGGACACAAGCGATGAATGGATCCGCAGCCGCAGCGGCATTGAACAACGGCATATCTGCACGACAGAGACTACTTCAGATCTGGCCATCGGAGCCGCCAGAAACGCTTTGGAAAATGCGCATACAACTCCGGATGAGATCGACATGATCCTGTGTGCGACCATCAGCGGGGAGTATGTCTGCCCGTCGATGGCTGCTCTTGTGCAAAGAAGTCTGGGCGCGCAGTGTCCCTGCGTGGATCTGAGTGCAGCCTGCACTGGCTGGATTTATCTGATGGATACGGCGTCAGCCTTTTTTGCCAGAGGAGGGATCCGCAAAATGCTTCTGATCGGCGCAGAATCCATGTCCCGCATCCTTAACTGGCATGACCGTTCCACAGCAGTATTGTTTGGAGATGGGGCGGGAGCAGTGGTGCTTGAGCCGGGAGATAACTATCTGGCCTCTTCCTTTGTTACCGAGGGCAACGATGAGGTGATTGCGATTCCGACGAAAAATGGGATCTCGCCCTGGTATCTCAATGAACAGAAGCTTCCGCTGGTTCATATGGATGGGCAGGAGACCTATAAGTTTGCCGTGAGCAACCTTCCGAAACGGGTAGACGAGGTGCTGCAGAAGGCGGGCCTTCAGGAGGAAGATCTGGACTGGGTCATTCCCCATCAGGCAAATAAGCGCATTATCGACAGCGCGTCCCGGCGGATGAAGCATGTCCCGGCGGATCATTTCTGCGTGAACCTGCAGAAATATGGAAACACCTCCGCGGCGAGCATTCCGCTGCTTCTGGATGAATGGAACCGTGCGGGCAGATTTAAAGAAAATGATCTGTTGGTAATGGTAGCGTTTGGAGGCGGGCTCTCCAGCGCTGCGTGTCTGGTTCGGTGGTAAAAAAGTGGTTGACATTTCGCTGACGCTGGCATAAGATAATCAAAATAAATTTGCACTGCATCATCTACAGTACAAACTGATCAGGCTTCGGATCGTGGGAAGGGCGAAGGCAAGTGTACCGCCCGGATGCGTATCCGGCTGCCGGGTCGCATTTGCGACAGCAGGTAACATGGCATCTGCGGGACAGTAGTAAGTACTATTACTATCGGCTCGGGATGCTATTTCTATATCCTGAAATGCCGGGAGCTTTGCTCAAACGTTGCAGGAAAAGAAAGGATGTTATCTAATGGAGAAAAATCAGAAAAACCTGTCAAAAGAATTTAAAGAATCCCGAGAATTAAAAGAAACAAAAGAATCCAAAGAGACTCTATCAAAAAATGCAGAAAATGAGGCTCTGGCCGGAAAGGTTTCCGCAGTCAGTATCGCGGGAAATGTTTTTCTCTCTGCGTTCAAGTTTATTGCAGGAGTACTGGGACATTCCAGCGCGATGGTTTCGGACGCTGTGCACTCTCTTTCGGATGTGATTACGACTGTGATTGCCCTGATTGGCGTGAAGATTGCAAAGCGCGGCGCGGACGCAGGGCATCCTTATGGGCATGAGCGTTTTGAATGCGTTTCGTCCATTATCCTTTCCGGGCTGCTGCTCGCCACGGGACTTGGCATCGGTATGACCGGGATGAAGACCATTCTGTCTGGAGACTATGCGGACCTTGCCATTCCGGGAGTGCTTCCCCTTGCGGCGGCGATTGTGTCTATCGTTTCGAAAGAAGCAATGTTCTGGTATACAAGAAGCTGTGCGCAGAAGATGCATTCATCTGTTTTCATGGCGGACGCCTGGCATCATCGATCAGACGCTCTTTCCTCCATCGGCTCATTGATCGGTGTTGCGGGAGCGAGAGCAGGGTTTCCGGTGCTTGACTCCGTGGCCAGTGTTGTGATCTGTCTTTTTATTTTAAAGGTAGCAGTCGATATTTTCCGGGATGCTGTGCGGAAGCTGACGGATACGGCCTGCGACGAGAATTACACAGAACAGGTGCGTGCGTATATCGCCCGCCAGGAGGGAGTGCGCCGGATTGACCTGCTGCAGACCAGAATGTTTGGCGAAAAGGTTTACGTCGATGTGGAGATCGCAGTAGATGCGCATATGGATCTGGAGGATGCCCATGCAATTGCGGAAAGGGTGCATACTGGTCTTGAAAATACGTTCGATAATATAAAACACGTGATGGTGCATGTGAATCCATATGTCAGCAGTTAGTAATTATTACAATATGCGATGAATGGTTCATGATTTGTAAAACGGAAAAACCAGTGAAGATTTTGTTACCCTTCTGCTTTTCTGTTTCAATCCGTCCCAATAAAAATTCTCCTTGACCGGAGAAGCCCTCTGGAGTATGCTTAATGAGAACAGCCTTTTGAGAAACCTGAACCTCTTCGCAAATCACACTTAAGAAAGGACACTCATGATCTGATGAAAACATTATTCCTGAATAAAAAGAAAAACAGAAAACTCATCGCGCCGCTGCTTGCTGCAGTACTTGCCGCCGGGGCCTTCGCCTGCTGTTCTGCTGCGGAAGAGACGGACAGCGTGCGCTTTGGTGTACTTTCCGGTCCGACCGGTATCGGTGCTGCCAGGCTTTTGACGGACAGCGACAATGATGAAACCACGAATGCGTATGACTATGTGATTGCCTCAGACAACAGTGAAATTGTTTCCGGTCTGACCACCGGTGAGTTGGATATTGCCTGCATGGCGTCCAATACGGCACTGAACCTGTACAATCAGGGAGTTGAGATTCAGGTGATTGCCCTTGGCACTCAGGGTGTACTGCATATTCTGGAGAGCGGCCAGGGAGAGGAAATTCAGTCCATCAGTGATCTGGAAGGCCGGACAATTTACGCGACCGGCCAGGGCAGCAACCCGGAGTATATCCTTCGCTACCTTCTGGAGTCGAACGATCTGGATCCGGATACGGATGTGGAGATCGTTTTTGCGGACGCAACAGAAATCAGCGCCGGTCTGATTTCCGGGGAGATCGAGACAGCTATGCTGCCGGTGCCTGCGGCGACCGCGGCAATTCTGCAAAGCGACGGTACCGTCCGGGATGCGATCGATGTCAATGACGTCTGGGAGGATCTGGGGAATGGTTCTTCTTTGATTATGACAGCGGTGGTTGCCCGTACAGAGTTTATCGAAGAAAATCCGGATGCGGTGGAAACGTTCCTGGAGGAATACGAAGCCTCTATCGGCTATATAAATTCAAATGTGGAAGAGGCAGCGGAGCTGGTGGCCGGGCTTGGCATTACCCCGTCCGCGGCGATTGCTGCAGCAGCGATTCCGCAGTGCAACCTGATTTTTATTTCCGGCGAGGCGATGGAACCGGCGATTTCCGACTACTATGATGTACTTTATGAGGCTGATCCGGATTCTGTCGGAGGCGCATTGCCGGATGACGGGTTCTATTATTGTGAATGAATATAATGGTTTTCTTCACCCGATTATGTTTGCAAGCTATGTCATAATCTGTCGGCAAAGCCGACAGCTCTACACCTCGCTTTGGTCGGCACTTAACGGTTCTGTGTGCCAGCGGTACGTGTTAAGGACCGACCGTTGCTGTCTGTATCATTGCTTCGCAGGCACAAAAGAATAACGGTATTCTATGTCTGAGAAAATAAAAAAGAGCATTATAAGAACAATCCTGCCCCTGGCCTTCTGGCTGGGGGTTTGGCAGATTCTGGCAGTACAGGTGAATTTTCCGCTGTTATTGCCGAGCCCGGCATCGGTTGGCAGAACATTACTGGAGCTTGCCGGCACAGGCACTTTCTGGAAAAGCATTTTTCTAAGCCTGGGACGTGTGCTTGCCGGACTGCTTCTTGGCTGCTTCCTGGGGTGCTTATCAGCGTTTCTGACCTTTCAGTTTCCAATTGTGGATTTGCTGCTTTCCCCCGCCATTCGTGTCATTCGTGCCACACCGGTGGTTTCCTTTATTTTGCTGGTGTATCTTTGGGTGGTACGCGCAAATATTCCCGGCTGCATTTCGACCCTGATGGTACTTCCAATTATGTGGAACCGTATGCGCCTGGGACTGGATTCCGTCGATCAGAAGCTTCTGGAGATGGCGTCGGCCTACCGCTTTGGAAGGATCAAAACGATTCGCCTGATCTGGCTGCCTTCCCTGCGTTCTTATTTTAGCAGCGGCCTTGCTGACGCGCTTGGCCTTGCCTGGAAATCCGGAGTGGCTGCCGAGGTAATCTGTCCGCCTCGATATGCGATCGGGACGGAGCTTTCAAAAGCGAAAACGGCATTGCAGTCTCCAGAGCTGTATGCATGGACCGTGGTGATTATCCTGTTGTCTCTGACGATGGAAGTTGTATTGCGCAGACTTTTGAATTTACGAAAAGCGAAAGATGCATGTCAAAAATCATAATGGTTCCGTATCTACCCATGCGATATGCTTTTATACAGTCTTCGCAGCAGGTGCGGAGATCTGTTCTGATTCATTACCTGTAATCTTCAGACGGAGAACTTTTACATGAATAAGCACCAGGAAACCCTTCATATAGAAAATCTGACCTTTTCCTATGGGGATAAGCCAATCATGGTTTGCCTAAGTATGGATCTGCCATTGAATGGGCGGACGGCGCTTTCCGGCCCCTCCGGCTGTGGAAAGACCACCTTGCTGCGGATTCTGGCTGGCCTTGAGAAAAGTGCAGAAGGCAGTATCTGTATTGAGCCTTCAGGCGGCACATCTGGGTCTGCTGATTATGCTGATTATGGCAGGGATGAGAGCAGAGAGCTTAATCAGAAGTTGATCAGCATTCTCTTTCAGGAAGATCGTCTGCTGCCATGGCGGACAGTGAGAGAGCATATCCTGGATGTCTGCCCGTGCTCCTCTGGGCAGGCTGATGAGTGGCTTTCTTTCGCTGAGCTTGAGGAAGTGAAGGATGCGTATCCCGGCGAGCTCTCCGGAGGTCAGGCCCGCCGGCTGGCTCTGGCGCGCTGCTGCGCACTTGGAGGGGAGCTGCTTCTTTTAGATGAGCCGTTTGCGGGAGTCGACACTGCGCGGCGCCTTCGCATTCTGGAACGGCTGAAAAAGATGGGGACTCCGATGCTTCTCGCTACCCATGAGCCGGATGTCGTGGCAGAGTGCGGATACGTGGTTTACCTGGATGGACCGCCATTGCGGGTAAAGAACCAGTCTATTGTAAATGAAAACAATCATAAGTGAAATCAGCTGTAATTGTAAAATATTTTGCTGGGATTCAGATCCGCAGCACCAGATAAATCAGAACGGCTGCCGCCGGCGGAACGCTGACCGTGTCATATCCGTGTCTGGAGACAAGCTCTGTGAATGCTGCGCAGATGGATATTACTAGTCCGGCCAGGATCGTGACTGGCCATGAAACACCTGCGATTGGAAGACAGATGAGCAGTATGACAAAATTCAAGTGACAGAAGTGTGTTTTTGTCTTATTATAGAGGGAAAGGCTTTAAAGACATTCCGTTTTGTTCATGGTGTTGGGCAACGTATGCGGCGTAAACGGGAATGGCAGCTGGAATGTCAGTTTTTTCTACAGCTGCCGCCTGTTTTTTTGAGGGCAGGGCAGCATTATAGTGCAGTTAAAAGCATATAATGAAAGCCGCGCAATTAATAATCGCTGCGCGATGGTATATCCCATACGAAGCGTGGGATGCCCACATCCACAATCAAAGATTGGGGTATATCCCATACGAAGTGTGGGATGCCACCCGGCGAGGGGCAAAACCCGGCGAGGGGCGCGGCCTTTGTCCATACTTGCAAGCGAGTACGGACATAAATAACATTTTGGAGGAAAATGAAATGATGCTTACAACAGGAATCAGAGGCCGTCAGACTATAAAATCGACGGAAGAGCGTTCTGCCAGAGTACTTGGCAGCGGTACTTTGGAGGTGTTCGCCACACCGGCGATGGTCGCTCTGCTGGAGAAGACAGCACAGGTCAGCGTTGCTCCATACCTGGAGGAAGGAGATGGGACCGTCGGCATCCGCCTTGACATTACGCACGATGCGCCGACACCGCTTGGGATGGATGTATATTGTGAGAGCGAGCTGATCGAGATTGATGGCCGCCGCCTTGTTTTTCAGGTGGATGTTTATGACGAGACGGGCAGAATCGGCGGAGGCCGTCACGAACGCTTTATTGTACACAATGAAAGGTTTCAGGCAAAGGCGGACAAAAAGCGGAACAGATCAGAGAATACGCCGGCATAAGCAACACAGCAAACAGGAGGCGAAAAACGCCTCCTGTCTGATTAAGGGCTGGATTTCACTGCATTTTCAGAAGCAGTTTGGATATTCATTACAGCATATTTATTACATAATCTCGTCTGCGAGAGCGTTGAAGATCGCCGCAAACATTTCATCTGTGGACAGGTCTGTCGGCCAGTACTCGTCCACATAATCCCAGAAAAGCTCACGCGCTTCCTCGTCCATTACTTCCTCTATATCATAACCGCAGACACAGGACATGTAGCCGACATCGTTATCGGTATCCTCCTCAGCAAAATAAATATAAAGAAATGTCTGCTCATTCTCAATATTGTCCTCGTACCATTGCTGCGCGTAATCATCCTTCTCTGCATCAGAAGTCAGGGATGAATCATAAGAGCGCAGATAGATATAAGGCTGCACGCCGGTCGCATCAAAAAAATCTTCCAGGCTCTCTCCGGCAGAAGACACATCATCAAACCAGCCAAGCTCATCCAAAATACAGTCACTGTCAAAGGCCAGATCCGACTCGATTTTTTCCCGCGTGCTGCCAGAATGCTCATCGGAGTGGTCTGCCTCATCGGAAGAATGTTCTCCGGAGGAGTGTTCTTCATCGGAGCTTCCTGATGAGGTGGAATCATCTGAGCTTACAGAAACATCTGTCCCGGATGAAACGGTATCCGTACCGGTGTCCTGCATGAACTGCCTCATACCGGAGAAGACAAGCAGGAAAACAACGAGGATGATGACGATAATGAATGTCAGGCACCCTCCGCCTGCGCCCCGGTAGTAGCCTCCGCCGTAGCCGCGGCGCCAGAAGGGTGTAAAGCCAAAGAACATGCGGCGTCTTCTGCCTCCGGGAGGAGGATTCATACCCTGCCGTGCGCCCATGTCTCCTGGACCGCCGGGATGATTTCTGCCGTCTCCGGATCTGCCCGCACTGCCTGGATTCTTGCCGCTGCCCATTCCGAATCCGCCGGCGGAGCTGCCGCCTCCGGCACGACCGCTGCTAAAAGAGTTGCCTTTGGCGCGCCCGGAACTGCTGCCGGACCAGTTAAAACCAGAACTGGAATGTCCGCCTCCCGAGCGCATTCCACCGCCTCCTGAGTGTCCACCACCTGCGCGGCCACCGCCGCCACCGCCTGCTCTGCCCATTTGTACCTCCTGAAATATAACGGTTCTCAATAGTTCTTGTGTTTCCTCATTATAAGCGAACTATGTAAAAAAAACAACAGGAAAAGTAAATCGTACGGCAGCGGGACGTACCTGAATTGCAGGGATGAAAAACAGACGTCGGGAAACAGGGTAAAATTATATCTGAATAAAAAAGAACAGAAAACAAAAGCCCGAAAATCCGCAAAACTGAAAAGAAAAGGCTGAAAACAAAGAGCCCTGAAAATAAAGCTGAAAATAAAGAGCAAAAAAAATTAAAAAAACGCTTGACATTTCGAAAACGATATAGTAATATATGCGCTGTGAGTTGCGAAACTCATCAATCCAACCGCGGAGGTGGCGGAATTGGCAGACGCGCAGGCTTCAGGTGCCTGTGGTAGCAATATCGTGTGGGTTCAAGTCCCATCCTCCGCATAAAAGCTTCCCATATATGGGAAGCTTTTTTCATATATTTACAATTGTGAAAAAATTCAGCACGTATTTCACATCATCATCTGAAACAGGAGAACAGCGTATGAACCTCAAAAAAGCATTTTTAATCAGTCTGTGCATCGTTCTGGGCGTGGTACTTGTCAGCGGCGGCGTTGTATATAAGTTTGGACATGATTTGTACAGCAGTGTGAATTATGTATCGGATGATACAGTCACTGTGGAAGAGACGCTTCCTGAAGAAGCCGAAGAAGAAACGGATGAACGCACAGGTGATCTTGTGAGTGATGAGGAGCTGGCTGCAATCCAGGAATCCATGGATACTTCGAAGAGCGTGGCTTCGGATGAAGATATCTATAATGTCCTTCTGATTGGTGTGGACAGACAGGAAAGGACCTGGAATGGAAATTCAGACTGTATGATTCTGGTGTCCATAAATAAGGCGGATAACCGTGTCACAATGGTGTCGCTGATGCGTGATACCTATGTAAACATTCCGGGGGTTGGCTATAAAAAGCTGAATGCGGCATATGCTTATGGAGCAGGTCCTCTGCTGTGTGAAACGATTACAGAAACCTATAAGATAGAGGTTGACCGGTATGTGGCTGTTGACTTCTGGGATCTGGTTGACATTATTGATATTATTGGCGGTGTCTGGCTGGATATTTCTGCAGAAGAGGCAGAAGTGGCGAATGGTTATATCCTGGATATGTGTGAACGTCTCATGGATATTGATCCGACAGAGCATTACTTCCCGACAGAGGGCGGCACCGTATATGCGGACGGCGTACAGGCAGTGGCTTACGCGCGCAACCGCTACGTTGGTAATTCGGATTTTGAGAGAACGGAGCGCCAGCGCTATGTCCTTACGCAGCTGATGGAGGAAGTAAAACAGATGTCGCTCGCGCAAATGACTTCCGCCATGCAGTCTATTCTGGAATATGTTACGACAAATATTTCGGAGACAGAGATCTGGAGCATGGTGACCGAATTGCCGGAAATGCTTGAATACAGCTTTGAGTCAAGCAGAGTTCCTTATGACGGCATGTACAGTACGATTTATGTAAATGGTCAGGATATGCTTGTGCCGGATTGGGAGGAGACCCTTGAGTTATTACATGAATTTATCTATGGCAGCGATGAGACGGGCGAAACAGATGCAGAATCCTGAAGCTAAGCCTGAAAAAATCTTTTTTACAGATCTGGACGGCACTCTGTTAAATGATCAGAAGGAGATCACACCGGACAATCAGCAGGCCATCAATGAAGCTTTGCAGGGCGGTCATAAAATCGTGATCACTACGGGACGCCCTCTGGCCAGTGCTCAGATTCAGGCCAAAAGATTGGGATTGCTTGGAAAAGGCTGTTATGTGATCGCATTTAACGGCGGTGAAATCTATGACTGCTTTTCCAGGGAAATCATTTACAGGAGGACGATACCGCTGCCGCTTGTTGCGAAGCTGTTTGATGCTGCTCACAGGCTGGGGATCCATATCCAGACATTTTCAGAGACAGAAGTGTTTGCGCAGGAAGACCGGCCGGAGATACACGAGTATGCCGCTCGCACTCTTCAGAGCTTCCGCATAGTTCCGTCCATTTCAGAAGCACTTATACAAGAACCATGCAAGCTGCTTGCCATTGAAAAAGATCGCAGGGAAGTGATTGAAAAATTCCGGCTGCAGATTCTTCTTACCTATGAAGGCGTTCTGGACTGTTATTTTTCCAACGATGCCTATCTGGAAATTGTTCCTGATCAGGTTTCGAAGGGGAGAGCAATCCGGTGGCTGTGTTCTTATCTTGGAATTCCGATTGAAAATTCAGTTGCTGCCGGCGACGCGCCTAATGATATAGATATGATAGAAGCCGCCCATATCGGAGTTGCGATGCGTAATTCTTATCCGGGAGTGGCTGCGCATGCAGACTATATTACGACAGTAGATAATAATCATGACGGCGCAGCTGAAATCATCCACAGATTTCTTCTGGAAGATCAATGATGACTGCTATACATATTCAAGATATACTCCCGGCAGGGAAAGGGGGAGATCCCCCCTTCCGCTGGGAAAAAGAAGAAGGCTGGTAATTATTCGTATCTGCTGCAGTCCTTATCGCAGTTGGACTCCTTCTCATATCCGTTCTTTTCAGAAGCGCTGTTTGAACTGCTGTTTTTGGAAGAGTTGTTCGCTCTGTTCTGCTGATTGGTGTTTTTAGAGCAGTCCTGCTCTCTCTCCGTGTTTGATGTTGTGTTTTCTGTAGTGTTCTTAGCCATAATTCGTACCTCCTGGTTTTGTAATTGAACCGGCAGCCCTGGATGAGCCGCTTTCCATTCCTTTTACTCCCGCAGTACTGCGGGCCGCATAAGGAAAAAGCTGGATTTTGATTCATCACGGCTGCTTGATAGTTACAATTGTAGTATTCCTAATCTTCTCTAAATTATGAAAACTTTTTAAAAATGGTATTGCATTTTTTTGGAAACTATATTATAATCGCTCTCGTAAAAAGAATTTACCCTTCAAACAATTTTTTTTACAAACCCCTTATTAATTATTTATACTCCCCTCGAGACACCCGGTAGCTCCCCTACCGGGTGTCTCACTTTGGTGCGCGGTATGTTCCAATTTGCGAAGCAAATTGAGTACTTTGAGCCGTGCCGTGCAGAAACCAATCAGCCTCATTTCTGACTGATTGCAGAGGGCATTTTGAAGCCAGCTTCATATACTGTAGTAAATAAATGCAATCAACCGGGCGAGGTGTTTATTATGGAAACAATCTCTGCAAAGAACCTGGACTGGTACGTCGGCAGGCGCGGTTATTTGCTGATTGATCTGAGGACACGCGCGGAGTTCCTGGAGGGGCATATCCGAGGAGCACAAAATGCGCCGGACGGGGAGATGCATGCCTGTCTGAACGGTCATATCGGGGATATACTGATTCTTTACTGCGATCGAGGCGCAAAGAGCCTGTCTGTTGCGCGCGAGCTGGAAGAAAAAGGGTGGCGTACGAAAAGCGTGGTTGGAGGAATCCATGCTTATCGCGGCTGCAATCTGACAGCCTGACGGCGTAAGAGACCTGAGAATAGGTGAAGCGAAAGAGAGTGGAGAAAGAGTGGAGAAATCCTAAATCTATTGACAGAACGGACGCCGGGCATTAATATAACTTGCAAGAAGTTCATGCTGCTTGCAGCAATGAACTTCGCGAGTTAACGAGCAGCTGCATTTGCTGCGAGTAATATAACTTGCAAGAAGTTCATGCTGCTTGCAGCGATGAGCTCCGCAAGTTAACGGACAGCTGCCATTTGCTGCGGGCAATTATAGATCATAAAAAACTGGAAATACGCTAAGTAAAAAGATTTACGCCGCATGTTATCAGTTTAGACAGGACGGTTACGTATGAAAAACAGAATGGAGCTGATGGCTCCGTGCCATTTTGGACTGGAAGCAGTATTAAAAAGGGAAATACAGGATTTGGGGTATGAGATCAGCAAGGTAGAAGACGGACGGGTCACTTTTCTTGGAGATGCGGAAGCGATTGCCGTGGCAAATATGTTTCTGCGCACGGCTGAACGCATATTGTTAAAGGTCGGGAGTGTGCATGCCGCGACCTGGGATGAGCTTTTTGACGGGGTCCGGGATATGCCATGGGAGCAGTATCTCCCTGTGGATGCGAAGTTTTGGGTAACCAAGGCCACAACAGTAAAAAGCAAATTGTTCAGCCCGTCAGATATACAGTCGATCGTTAAAAAGGCGGTTGTAGAACGGCTGAAGGGTATTTATGGGGTCAGCTGGTTTGCGGAGGATGGCGCGGCGTATCCGATCCGGGTATTTCTGATGAAGGATGAAGCTGTGCTTACTCTGGACACTACCGGGGAATCTCTTCATAAAAGAGGATATCGAAAGCTTACCGCAAAGGCGCCGATTTCAGAGACTCTGGCGGCTGCGCTCATTATGCTGACTCCCTGGAAGGCGGACAGGATTCTGGTAGACCCGTTTTGCGGCAGCGGTACTTTTCCGATCGAGGCAGCCATGATGGCCGCGAATATTGCTCCCGGGATGGAACGTTCCTTTCTGGCGGAGTCCTGGCAGAATCTGGTGGAAAAACGAAAATGGTACAATGCGGTCGAGGAAGCGAGAGACCTGATCAATCCTTCCGTAAAAACTGAGATTCAGGGCTATGATATCGATGGAGAGGTGCTTAAAGCCGCCAGGGAGAACGCAAAAAGAGCGCAGGTGGATCACCTGATCCATTTTCAGCAGAGACCTGTGAGCGAGCTGAGTCATTCGAAAAAATATGGTTTTGTGATTACCAATCCTCCTTACGGGGAAAGGCTTGAGGAGAAGGAGGCGCTTCCGGAATTATATACACAGATTGGCGACGCCTTCCGCCGTCTGGATTCCTGGTCGGAATATGTGATTACCGCTTATGAAGACACCGAAAACTATATCGGAAAGCGCGCGGCAAAAAACAGAAAAATTTACAATGGCATGATCAAAACCTACTTTTATCAGTTCCCGGGACCGAAGCCGCCTAGAAGAAATACGGTGATATCATGAAAAGGGACAGATGCTCCATTGCTGCCTTGCTTATCTTTGCGCTTTTGCTTTTGGCGCCGGCAGAGACTGTACTGGCCCGCGCAGCGGGGAATGATTTGCGGCCGGCGGTATGGCCGATGGCTCAAACGGCATCCCGAACCGCAGTACGGACATTAGCTGAGATGACGCTTTCTGCAGAAACACAGACAGCCTCTGAGACAGTGCCCCAGACAGTGAAGCAGACATCTGCGGTGACCGCGAATGGTGCGGCAGCACAATCGATAGCCGAGACAACGCTTTCAATAGAAACAGAGACACAGTCAGAGACAGAGGAGCTTCCGGCCCGCTGGTATGCCGGAGATTATGGAAAAAAGCCGACCGTCAAAAATCAGGGATCCTATGGGACATGCTGGGCCTTAAGCGCTACGTCCGCGCTGGAAGCTGCCCTGCTCCCCGCGCAGCAGATCATTTTTTCAGCAGACCATCTGACCCATATGAATTCTTTTACGGTGGACGTCAATGACGGCGGAGATTATCTGATGCTGATGGCGTATCTGTGCGGCTGGCAGGGACCAGTGACAGAGGAAGAAGACCCCTATGGAGATGAATATTCACCGGATAGCTTAAGCCCGGCTGTTCATGTGCAGGAGGTTCGGGTTTTTCGGGACTCTACTATTGAAAAAATCAAGGAAATTGTGTATACTTATGGTTCTGTACAGACCTCGCTCTATATGGACCGGACGACCACAGCGGAAGGAGCCGGATATTATAACACCCAGACATCTTCCTATTATTATCTGGAAGAGGCAACGCAGAATCATGATGTGCTGATACTTGGATGGGATGATACGTGGCCGGCGGAGAGTTTTGAATCACAGCCAGATCAGGATGGGGCGTTCATCTGCCTGAATACCTGGGGAGAAGATTTTGGTGAGGAGGGTATTTTTTATGTATCTTACTCAGATCCCAATATTGCAGGGGTAGCGGTTGCTTATACGAGGATAGAGGATACAGACAATTACGACCATCTCTATCAGTATGATGAATGCGGCTGGCAGGGACAGCAGGGCTATGATTCCGGCGAGTGCTACTTTGCCAATGTATATTCGGCCTCAGGGGAAGAGGAGATTGCTGCCGTCGGCTTTTATGCGACGAGTGAAAATACATCCTGTGAGATTTATCTGGTGCATGATTTTGAAGACACGGATTCTTTCCAGAATATGGAATATCTGCAATGCGCGGAATTCACAGATGTTGGCTACTATACCGTGGACCTCGACGAGACGTGCGAGGTGTATGCCGGAGAGCGATTTGCCATTGTTGTGAAAATAAACGCGCCGGACACAGTCAATCCGGTTGCTGTGGAGTACCGGGCGGACGAATATACGCAGAACGTGACGACGGAAGGCAAGGAAAGCTATCTCAGCCAGTATGGGACCGTATGGGAAAATACGCAGGAGAAATTTGAAACCAATGTCTGTCTGAAAGTATATACGCGGGACAGACTGTAGCAGGGAGGTTTTATGAAAAAAAGACTGTTGTTCGCCACTGGCAACGAAGGGAAAATGAGAGAAATACGGATGATACTTGGCAATTCGGACATTGAAGTGATTTCTCTGAAGGATGCGGGCATCCATGCGGATATTGTGGAGGATGGTACGACCTTTGAAGAAAACGCAATTATCAAGGCGAAGACCGTGATGGAAATGACTGGAGAGATCGTTCTGGCGGATGATTCCGGTCTGGAGATTGATTTTCTGGATGGAGCCCCGGGAGTATATTCTGCCAGGTTTATGGGAACAGACACGTCCTATGAAATAAAAAATGCCGCGATTCTCGAAAAGCTGCTGCACGTGCCTGATGAAAAGCGTACGGCCCGGTTTGTCTGCGCGATTGCCTGTGCGATGCCTGACGGAAGAATCCTGACCTGCCGTGAGACAATGGAAGGGATGATCGGCTATGAGAGCCGCGGAGAAAATGGGTTTGGCTATGACCCGATTTTCTATCTGCCCGGGTGCGGCTGTTATTCCGCAGAGCTTTCTCCTGAGAAAAAGAATGAACTGAGCCACCGGGGAAAAGCATTGCGGAGTATGCGCGACATATTGCAAGGAGAAGGGTTATGAGGATACTGATTGTCAGCGATACACATGGCTATGATTCCAATCTGAAGGCGGTTCTTGGAAAGACTGGACAGCCGGACTGTATGATTCATCTGGGAGATTCTGAGAGTACGCAGGAATACCTGAATGGCATTGTAAATTGTCCGGTCTATATGGTTGCGGGAAACTGTGATTATTTTACCAGACTTCCGCTCGCAAGGATCGAGGAGCTGGATGGCTGCAGGATTTTTATGACTCACGGGCATTACTATTATGTCTCTGTCGGAGTGAGAGATCTGGCGGAAGAAGCAAGGACAAACAGCTGTAATGTGGCAATGTTCGGTCATACCCATCGGCCTTTCATTGATGAAAGCGATCCGGATCTGACGATACTGAATCCAGGGAGCCTTTCCTTTCCCCGCCAGGAGGGCCGAAAACCCAGCTTTATCCTGATGGAAACTCATCCAGGACAAAAGCCGTCCTTTACCCTTCATTTTCTGGAACAGAATCTGGTAAAAAAGTTCTAGTAAGAAAGTCCGGTAAAAAGGGAAAAAAGTGACAGAAAATACTTTAAAAAAGCTTGACTTCCCATATAAGACTGTGATACACTGGACAGGCGTATGGAAGAAGGCTTTTTTTTTATGCCTAAATGTATTTGCAGGGAAGCGAGGTGGAAGTTGTGCGTGTACGTATCACATTGGCATGTACGGAGTGCAAACAGCGTAACTACAACATGACAAAGGATAAGAAGACTCATCCGGACCGCATGGAGACGAAGAAATATTGTCGTTTCTGCAGGTCACACACGCTGCACAAGGAAACAAAATAACCATCAGGGACAAGCAAAGGAAGTGAAGACATGGCAAAGGAAGAAACTACCAAAGTCGAGAAGAATTCAAAAGTAAAGACCTGGTGGAGCGGTCTGAAATCTGAGTTTAAAAAGATTATCTGGCCTGACCGGTCTACACTGGCGAAACAGACCGGCGCCGTAATTGTCGTCTCGATCGTGCTTGGAATGATTATTGCGATGCTGGATTTCGTGTTCCAGTATGGCGTAGACTTCCTGGTTAATATTAGTTTCTGAGTGAAAGCAGAGCGAAGGGTGATTGTATGACAGAAGCGAGCTGGTATGTAGTTCATACTTATTCCGGGTATGAAAACAAGGTAAAGGCTAACATTGAGAAGACCATTGAGAATCGTCATCTGGAAGAGCAGATCCTGGAAGTGCGCGTGCCGCTTCAGGATGTCGTAGAGATGAAAAACGGCGTCAAAAAGACCGTGCAGAAGAAGATGTTCCCGGGATATGTGCTTCTCAATATGGTGATGAACGATGATACCTGGTATGTCGTAAGGAACACGAGGGGCGTGACAGGTTTTGTCGGCCCGGGATCCAAGCCGGTTCCGCTGACAGAGGCCGAAATGTACAATCTTGGAATCCAGTCCAATGGCTATACGGTGGATTTCGAGGAGGGCGATACTGTTACTGTCATTGGCGGAGTCTGGAAGGATACGGTCGGAGTGATCCAGTCGATGAACCAGGCGAAGCAGAGCGTTACAATCAATGTCGAGCTATTTGGCCGGGAGACACCGGTCGAGATCAGTTTTGCGGAGGTCCGCAAAATGTAACAGAAAATATGCGGCCGAGGCCGCAGCAGTGGGAGGGAAAGGGACACCCGGTCATTTTGCCAGTACGGGGCATCCCGGCATCGGCTCCAAAATGCGGAGCGCAGACAAGACAACTCCCGACATTACCACATAGGAGGTTTCTGAAATGGCAAAGAAAGTTACTGGTTATATTAAATTACAGATTCCTGCAGGCAAGGCTACACCGGCTCCTCCTGTAGGTCCGGCACTTGGACAGCATGGCGTAAATATTGTCCAGTTTACCAAGGAGTTTAACGCGAGAACAGCAGACAAGGGCGACCTGATCATCCCGGTTGTGATTACTGTTTACGCGGACAGAAGCTTCAGCTTTATTACAAAGACTCCGCCGGCAGCTGTTCTACTCAAAAAGGCATGCAACATCAAATCCGGTTCCGGTACTCCGAACAAGACGAAGGTTGCAACGATTTCGAAGGATAAGGTCCGTGAGATCGCTGAAATGAAAATGCCGGATCTGAATGCGGGCAGCATTGAAGCGGCTATGAGCATGATCGCAGGTACAGCGCGAAGCATGGGCATCACGGTGGAAGAGTAAAGGAAGAGCTGGAGGTAATTTAATATGAAAAGAGGAAAAAGATATAAAGAGACTGCAAAGGGCGTTGATCGTTCCACACTGTATGATGTGAACGAAGCGATTGCCCTGGTTAAAAAGACATCCGTTGCAAAATTCGACGAGACCATCGAAGTCCACATCCGGACCGGCTGTGACGGACGCCATGCGGATCAGCAGATCCGCGGCGCGGTAGTTCTTCCGCACGGCACCGGCAAGCAGGTACGCGTACTTGTTTTCGCTAAGAATGCAAAAGCTGATGAGGCTCTTGCAGCCGGAGCAGAGTTTGTCGGAGGAGAAGAACTCGTTCCGAGGATTCAGAAGGAGGGCTGGCTTGATTTCGATGTAGTCGTTGCGACTCCGGATATGATGGGTGTGGTTGGCCGTCTTGGCCGTATCCTTGGACCGAAGGGTCTGATGCCGAACCCGAAGGCCGGCACAGTTACAATGGATGTGACAAAGGCAGTCCATGACATAAAAGCTGGTAAGATCGAGTACAGACTCGACAAGACCAATATTATCCATGTGCCAATTGGAAAAGCTTCTTTCACTGAAGAACAGTTAACGGACAACTTCCAGACGCTTATTGAGGCCATTATCAAAGCGAGACCGTCAGCACTTAAAGGACAGCTTATGCGCAGCGTGACCATCACATCAACGATGGGGCCTGGCATCAAGCTGAATACGGCGAAGCTTGGATAACCGCTGAAATTGAATGACTACCTGGCGCGGTATGAGCGAATGTTTTTTCGTTTCATGCCGCGTCTTTTTTGCAGCTTTTTGGTGGATGGCTCTTACGTTCAGGACGATTCAAACTCTTGCATGTTAAGCTCAATTCTGCCCATGGATTTTCGCTTTTTTTGTTACGATTTTGCTGCATATTTTTGTGTGTTATTTCAAAATTTTCATTGACATTCCGAATTTGATGTAGTATAGTACCAACGATGACTGCCGAAGACAGCAGGTGCCGCACAGCATAATTGTTCAGAAGAACAGCCTGCCGAGGAGTAAGATTCTGGAAAGAATTTTAATGCTCTTTTGTCCGAACGCGGCAGAAGAGCTTTTTTGCGCAGGGCTGCGAGCGGAATTTTCCGGCTGTCGCCGGACGCTGTCTACGCTTCGCTCCGGTCGTTGCTAAGCGTGTGCCACTGGCACACAGCAACCGCGCGGGCGGATAGGGGAAAGCTTTCCCCTATCCGATTAAAAAACTTTTGTCGCAGTCATGACAGTATGGGGAACGTACTGGTCTTATCTTTCTGGATATGACTGAAGGTTCCAAAAATCTATAAGGAGGTATGGATCATGGCAAAGGTTGAATTAAAGAAACCGATTGTAGAAGAGATTGCCGCAAATATTGACGGCGCGGAGTCAGTTATTCTTGTACATTACAGCGGCATTACGGTCGAGGCGGATACGAAGCTCCGCAAGGAAATGCGTGAGGCTGGTATCATTTATAAGGTTTACAAGAATACGATGATGAACTTTGCGTTCAAGGGTACGAGCTGTGAGTCTCTCTCTCAGCATCTGGAAGGCCCGAATGCGCTTGCAATTTCAAAGACAGATGCGACGGCTCCGGCACGTATCATCGCCGGCTATGCAAAGACTGCTCCTACAGTCAAGATGCTCGCCGGCGTCGTAGAAGGCAACTACTATGACGAAAAAGGCGTGGCTGCGCTGGCTACAGTTCCGTCCAGAGAAGAACTTCTTGGCAAGCTGCTTGGAAGCATTCAGTCGCCTGTTTCCAACCTGGCTCGCGTGCTGAACCAGATTGCGGAAGCAAAAGCAGAGTAATAGTATATCTGATTGGAAAAATCAGACACGAAATCATAATTAAGGAAATTCAAAAAATCAGGAGGAAAAAGAAATGGCAAAGTTGACAACTGCTGAGTTTATCGAAGCGATTAAAGAATTATCTGTTCTTGAGCTGAATGAGCTGGTAAAGGCTTGTGAGGAAGAGTTTGGCGTATCTGCTGCTGCAGGTGTAGTAGTAGCGGCTGCCGGCGGCCCGGCTGAGGAAGTAGAAGAGAAAACCGAGTTTGATGTTGAGCTGACCGAGATCGGACCGTCCAAGGTTAAAGTTATCAAGGTGGTACGTGAAGCAACTGGCCTGGGCCTGAAGGAGGCAAAGGATGTTGTTGACAGCGCTCCGAAGGTGATCAAGGAAGGCATCTCCAAGGCTGAGGCTGAGGAGCTTAAGACCAAGCTTGAGGCAGAAGGCGCAAAGGTTACCATTAAATAAGATGGACTGCGGCTTTTGAGATGTGGCGGCAGATTTTATAGGAATCACTCTGATCAGACCGGGACTCCAGAAGGAATCCCGGTCTGTATTTGCCGGGACGTAATTCCGGCAAACAGCCGGATGGAAGATTTAAAATAACTGTTTTGTATCTGCGCTATTATGATTTAACAAATATCTGAATATCATAAATTTTCAGGAAAATCTTAATTTCAGAAAAATATTTCTTGACACTGTTTTAGCTTTGTGGTAGGGTATAGGTTGCACTATTGTGCAGGATTATGCTTTGGGGAAACTATGCCCTAAAGTGCTCCTTAGTGACTGGCAATACCATTTGCCTTTCTCTATAGATTGAGAGACTGCAGAAAGAACAGGGGTGAAACATCAATGGAGAAAAACAGGATACGTCCTATTACAAATGGCAAGGGATTCCGTATGAGTTATCAGCGGCAAAAAGAAGTCCTTGAGATGCCGAATCTTATTGAGGTTCAGAAAAATTCTTACCAGTGGTTTCTGGATGAGGGACTTAAAGAAGCCTTTGATGATATCTCACCGATTGAAGACTATGGCGGAAAGCTGAGCCTTGAGTTTGTGGATTTTAAGTTATGTGAAGACGATGTGAAGTATTCCATCGAAGAGTGTGTGGAGCGTGATGCTACCTATGCTGCTCCGATGAAGGTCCGTGTGCGCCTCCATAATAAAGAGACTGAGGAAATCAGTGAACATGATATTTTTATGGGAGATCTTCCCCTGATGACCGCTACCGGTACCTTTGTTATTAATGGTGCGGAGCGTGTAATCGTAAGTCAGCTTGTAAGATCGCCTGGCATTTATTATGATATCACACACGACAAATTTGGTAAGAAGCTCTATTCCTGTACCGTTATCCCGAACCGCGGTGCGTGGCTCGAGTACGAAACAGACTCCAATGATGTATTTTATGTACGTGTGGATCGGACGCGAAAGGTTCCGGTCACTGTTCTTGCACGCGCACTGGGCTTAAGCTCTAATGCAGAGATCCTTGAATTCTTTGGCGAAGAGCCAAAGATTGTCGCTACTCTGGAGAAGGACACAGCGACAAACTATCAGGAAGGTCTGCTGGAGCTCTATAAAAAGATCAGGCCGGGTGAGCCGCTGGCTGTAGAAAGCGCGGAAAGCCTGATCATGAGCATGTTCTTTGATCCCCGCAGATATGATCTTGCGAAGGTTGGCCGCTATAAATTCAATAAGAAGCTGATGCTGCGCAACCGGATTGCCGGACACATTCTGGCGGAGGATGTATTTGATGAGTCGACAGGAGAAATTCTCGCTGAGGCTGGTACGGAGCTTACCCGTGAACAGGCGGATGCGATCCAGAACGCTGCGGTACCTTTTGTACTGATTCGTACGGAAGAACGCGACGCGAAGGTGATCTCCAGCATGATGGTTGATCTGCGCAGCTATGTGGACTGCGACCCGAAGGAGCTGGGCATTACAGAGCTGGTATATTATCCGGCGCTTCGGAAAATTCTGGAGGAAAATGAGGACCCTGAGGATCAGAAGGAAGCGATCCGCCATCAGGTTCATGAGCTGATACCGAAGCATATTACGAAGGAAGATATTCTTGCTTCTATTAATTATAATATTCATCTGGAATATGGGATTGGCAATAAGGATGATATTGATCATCTGGGTAACCGCCGTATCCGCGCAGTGGGCGAGCTGCTGCAGAACCAGTACCGGATTGGACTTTCCAGACTGGAGAGAGTGGTTCGTGAGCGCATGACGACACAGGAGATAGAAGGTATTTCTCCTCAGTCCCTGATTAATATCAAACCGGTGACTGCTGCAGTGAAAGAGTTCTTTGGATCTTCCCAGCTGTCTCAGTTTATGGATCAGAACAATCCTCTCGGCGAGCTGACGCATAAGCGCCGTCTGTCCGCTCTGGGACCGGGCGGTCTTTCCAGAGAAAGAGCCGGATTCGAGGTCCGGGACGTGCATTATTCGCACTACGGCAGAATGTGCCCGATTGAGACCCCTGAAGGTCCGAATATCGGTCTGATTAACTCACTGGCCTGCTATGCGCGGATTAATGAATACGGATTTGTGGAAGCACCTTATCGAAGGATTGATCATTCCGATCCGAAGAATCCGCGGGTTACTGATGAAGTAGTCTATATGACTGCTGACGAAGAAGATAATTATCATGTTGCGCAGGCAAATGAGACTCTGGATGAGGAAGGACATTTTGTCCGGAAAAATGTTTCCGGCCGTTACCGTGAGGAGACACAGGAATACGACAGGAGCATGTTTGACTTCATGGATGTCTCTCCGAAGATGGTATTTTCAGTTGCTACTGCATTGATTCCATTCCTTCAGAATGATGATGCGAACCGTGCGCTGATGGGATCTAACATGCAGCGTCAGGCCGTACCGCTTCTGACGACGGAAGCCCCCGTAGTCGGGACTGGTCTTGAAACTAAGACGGCGGTGGACTCCGGCGTCTGTGTTGTGGCAAATCACGCCGGTGTTGTAGAACGGGCAGAGTCGAACCGTATTGTCATTCGCACGGAGGACGGGCAGCGCGAGGAATACCGTCTTAAGAAATTTGTCAGAAGTAACCAGAGCAACTGCTATAATCAGCGTCCCATCGTCAACAAGGGAGAGCATGTAGAGGCCGGCGATGTAATCGCGGACGGTGCTTCGACCTCCAACGGCGAGATTGCGCTTGGCAAAAATCCGCTGATCGGATTTATGACCTGGGAAGGCTACAACTATGAGGACGCGGTACTGATCAGCGAAAAGCTGGTTATGGATGATGTTTACACTTCGGTGCATATTGAGGAGTATGAGGCAGAGGCAAGAGATACAAAGCTTGGGCCGGAGGAAATTACCCGGGATGTACCGGGTGTCGGTGATGACGCCCTCAAGGATCTGGATGAGAGAGGAATCATCCGTGTAGGTGCGGAGGTAAGAGCCGGTGATATTCTGGTAGGAAAGGTGACTCCGAAGGGAGAGACCGAGCTTACAGCAGAGGAGCGGCTTCTGCGGGCAATTTTTGGTGAGAAGGCGCGCGAGGTTCGGGATACTTCTTTGAAGGTGCCGCACGGAGAATATGGGATTGTTGTGGACGCGAAGGTTTTCACACGTGAGAATGGCGATGAGCTGTCTCCCGGCGTGAATCAGGCAGTTCGTATCTATATTGCGCAGAAGAGAAAGATCTCTGTTGGTGATAAGATGGCCGGACGTCATGGAAACAAGGGTGTTGTTTCACGTGTGCTGCCTGTAGAGGACATGCCGTTCCTTCCGAACGGGCGTCCGCTGGATATTGTGCTGAACCCGTTGGGTGTACCTTCCCGTATGAATATCGGGCAGGTACTGGAGATTCATCTGAGCCTGGCCGCGAAAGCTCTTGGTTTTAATGTTTCGACTCCGGTCTTTGACGGAGCGAATGAAAACGATATTATGGACACTCTGGAGCTTGCAAATGATTACGTAAATCTGGAGTGGGATGAATTTAAAGAAAAGCATGAAGACGAGCTTCTGCCGGAAGTGCTGGATTATCTCTGGAAAAACCGTGATCACAGAGCATTGTGGAAGGGTGTTCCGATTTCCAGAGACGGTAAGGTGCTTCTCAGGGACGGACGTACGGGCGAGTATTTTGATGCGCCTACTACGATCGGTCACATGCATTATCTGAAACTGCACCATCTGGTAGATGACAAGATCCACGCACGTTCTACCGGCCCGTATTCACTGGTTACGCAGCAGCCGCTCGGCGGTAAGGCTCAGTTCGGCGGA
Organism: Lachnospiraceae bacterium; assembly: GCA_021201095.1. GTDB lineage: Bacteria > Bacillota > Clostridia > Lachnospirales > Lachnospiraceae > Choladousia. The sequence goes on along the minus strand of JAJQFO010000078.1, from coordinate 3,667 downwards.
CAGCGTTTCGGTGAGATGGAGGTATGGGCTCTGGAGGCATACGGCGCATCCTATACACTGCAGGAGATCCTGACAGTGAAATCGGATGATGTCGTTGGCCGTGTGAAGACCTATGAAGCAATTATTAAAGGCGAAAACATTCCTGAGCCGGGCATTCCGGAATCCTTTAAGGTTCTTTTGAAGGAGCTGCAGTCTCTTGGACTGGATGTCAGAGTGCTGAAGGATGACAATACGGAAGTAGAGATTATGGAGACTTCCGATTATGGCGAAACGGATTTCCGCTCGATCATGGGTGATGACCGCAGATATGACAGAAAAGAAGATGGCTCTTTGGGACAGCATGGGTTTACCAGTGAAGAGTTTTCAGAAGGGGAGCTTGTGCAGGTAGAAGAAGGATCCCCTGAAGGCGACAGTGATGATTTAGTATCGGTAGTGGAAGGAACTTTTGACGAAGAATAGCGTGTGAAAGGAGTGCCATCAATGCCAGAGACAACTAATAAAGAAGAGTATCAGCCGATGACGTTTGACGCCATCAAAATCGGTCTGGCTTCTCCTGAGAAAATCCGGGAATGGTCTCATGGAGAGGTCAAGAAGCCGGAGACGATCAATTATAGGACTTTAAAGCCGGAAAGAGACGGCCTTTTCTGTGAGCGTATCTTCGGACCGAGCAAGGATTGGGAATGCCACTGCGGAAAATATAAAAAGATTCGCTATAAGGGAGTCATCTGTGACCGCTGCGGCGTGGAAGTGACGAAATCTGCGGTTCGCCGTGAGCGTATGGGACATATTGAATTGGCGGCCCCGGTATCCCATATCTGGTATTTTAAGGGGATTCCGTCCAGAATGGGACTGATTCTGGATATTTCTCCTCGTATACTGGAAAAAATCCTGTATTTTGCTAATTATATAGTCCTTGAACAGGGAGAGTCAGATCTGCATTATAAACAGGTCCTGACAGAGCGCGAATACCAGGAAGCGAGAGAAAAGTGGGGAAACCATTTCCGCGCGGGAATGGGAGCGGAAGCCATCAAGGAACTGCTGGAAGCAATTGATGTTGAGAAGGAATCAGAGGAACTGAAAGCTGCCCTGAAGGAATCCACCGGTCAGAAACGTGCCAGGATTATCAAACGCCTCGAAGTGGTCGAAGCGTTCCGCGAGTCAGGAAATCGTCCGGAATGGATGATCATGACAGTGATCCCGGTGATTCCGCCGGATCTGCGCCCGATGGTGCAGCTGGATGGCGGTCGTTTTGCCACCTCAGATTTGAATGATCTTTACCGCAGAATTATTAACCGCAACAATCGATTAAAGAGACTGCTGGAGCTGGGTGCGCCGGATATCATTGTACGCAATGAAAAACGTATGCTTCAGGAGGCAGTGGATGCCCTGATTGACAATGGACGACGCGGCCGTCCGGTCACCGGACCAGGTAACCGTGCACTGAAATCACTTTCTGATATGCTCAAAGGTAAGTCTGGACGTTTCCGTCAGAACCTTCTGGGCAAACGTGTGGACTATTCAGGCCGTTCCGTTATTGTAGTAGGGCCGGAGCTGAAGATCTATCAGTGCGGGCTTCCGAAAGAGATGGCAATTGAGCTTTTCAAGCCATTTGTGATGAAGGAGCTGGTGGAAAATGGCACCTCGCACAACATCAAAAACGCGAAAAAGATGGTAGAGCGGCTGCAGCCCGAGGTGTGGGATGTACTGGAGGATGTGATCAAAGAACATCCGGTTATGCTGAACCGCGCTCCTACACTGCACCGTCTGGGGATTCAGGCGTTTGAGCCGATCCTGGTAGAAGGTAAGGCAATTAAGCTGCATCCTCTGGTATGTACGGCTTTTAATGCGGACTTCGACGGAGACCAGATGGCTGTGCATCTGCCGCTGTCTGTGGAGGCACAGGCGGAATGCAGGTTCCTGCTGCTTTCACCGAACAACCTCCTGAAGCCGTCTGACGGCGGTCCTGTGGCGGTCCCTTCGCAGGATATGGTTTTGGGTATCTATTATCTGACGCAGGAGCGCCCGGGAGCTCTTGGAGAAGGAAAATTCTTCAAGAGTGTTGCGGAAGCAATTCTTGCCTATGAAAATAAATATATTACGCTGCAGTCTAAGATTAAAGTCCGCATGAAGAAAAAAATGCCGGACGGCAGTGTGATTATGGGCGATGTGGATTCTACGCTCGGACGGTTCCTCTTTAATGAAATTCTCCCGCAGGATCTGGGGTTTGTGGACCGCTCGGTTCCGGGCAATGAGCTGAAGCTGGAAGTGGATTTCCTGGTGAATAAAAAAGGCCTGAAGAGCATCCTGGAAAAGGTTATCAATACGCATGGATCTACCAGAACGGCTGAGGTGCTGGATGATATTAAAGCCATGGGGTACAAATATTCCACCAGAGCAGCCATGACGGTATCTATTTCAGATATGACCGTGCCGCCGCAGAAGCCGGAGTTGATTAAGAATGCACAGGACACTGTGGACCGTATCACTAAGAACTACCGCCGCGGCCTGATTACGGACGAGGAGCGTTACAAAGAGGTTGTTGAGACCTGGAAGGATACGGATGATGTGCTGACGAAGGCACTGATGGATGGCCTTGACCAGTACAATAACATTTTCATGATGGCAGACTCTGGAGCGCGTGGTTCCAACAAGCAGATTAAGCAGCTGGCTGGTATGCGAGGCCTGATGGCAGATACAACCGGTCATACGATCGAGCTGCCAATCAAGTCGAACTTCCGTGAGGGGCTGGATGTACTGGAGTATTTCATGTCAGCGCACGGAGCCCGTAAGGGTCTTTCCGATACGGCTCTGCGTACGGCAGACTCTGGTTATCTGACAAGACGTCTGGTAGATGTTTCGCAGGATCTGATTGTCCGCGAGACGGACTGCTGCGAGGGAAGCGACGAGATTCCCGGCATGTATGTCAGTACATTCTCTGATGGAAAAGAGGAGATCGAGAATATTCAGGAGCGTATCACAGGAAGATTCTCCTGTGAGGATATCTGTGATGAGAATGGCGAAATTATTGTAAAAGCAAACCACATGATTACGCCGAAGCGTGCAGCCCGCATTATGAAAGAAGGCGTGGATGAAAACGGCAAGCCGTTTGAAAAGATCAAGATCCGCTCGATCCTGACATGTCGTTCTAAAATCGGTATCTGCTCGAAATGCTATGGCGCGAACATGGCGACCGGTGAGCCGGTGCAGGTCGGAGAGTCAGTCGGAATTATCGCGGCTCAGTCTATTGGTGAGCCGGGTACGCAGCTGACGATGAGAACCTTCCATACCGGTGGTGTTGCCGGCGGCGATATTACACAGGGTCTTCCGCGTGTCGAGGAGCTTTTTGAGGCGAGAAAGCCGAAGGGGCTTGCAATTATCACGGAGATTGCCGGTGTAGCATCTCTGCGCGATACCAAGAAGAAACGTGAGATTGTCGTGACAAATGAGGAAACCGGAGAGAGTAAGACCTATCTGATTCCTTATGGCTCCAGGATCAAACCGGTGGATGGCACTTTTCTTGAGGCTGGCGACGAGCTGACAGAAGGTAGTGTCAATCCTCATGATATCCTGAAAATCAAGGGCGTCGACGCCGTGCAGGATTATATGCTGCGAGAGGTGCAGAGGGTATATCGTCTGCAGGGCGTGGAAATAAACGACAAGCATATTG
>JAJQFO010000082.1 GCA_021201095.1 Lachnospiraceae bacterium | reverse complement strand
CAGATCTTCTGCTTGCCACAGACCCAGACTGTGACCGTGTGGGCATTGCTGTGAAGAATGATAATGGAGAATACGTTCTGCTTTCCGGCAATGAGACTGGAATGCTCCTTTTAGATTACATCTGCTCGCAGCGTACCAAACATGGAAAAATGCCGGATGATCCGGTTCTTGTCAAGACCATCGTTACCATTGATATGGCAGAACGGATTGCAGCGAAATACGGTGTAAGAACAGTTAATGTGCTGACCGGATTTAAGTTTATCGGTGAGCAGATAGGATTTTTGGCGAAAAAGGGAAAAGAGGACTCCTATGTCTTCGGCTTTGAGGAAAGTTATGGCTATCTGTCCGGTAGCTACGTCAGAGACAAAGATGCGGTTGACGGTGCGTTTCTGATTTGCGAGATGTTTGCTTATTACAAGACGAGAGGTGTTTCTCTTCTGGACAAGCTGAACGAATTATACGAGGAGTTCGGCTATTGTCTCAACACACTCCATTCATTCACGTTTGAGGGCTCTGCGGGTTTTGAAAAAATGCAGAGCATAATGGCAAAGTTCCATGAAGGAGTGGACGAAATCGGTCCGAAAAAAGTGCAGACTACACTGGATTACAGCAAAGGGCTTGATGGATTGCCGAAGTCGGATGTTCTGAAGTATCTGCTGGATGATAACTGCTCTGTAGTGGTACGCCCCAGCGGAACAGAACCAAAGTTGAAGACCTATATATCCATCAGCGCCAAAGATAAAGAAGCTGCGGCTGAGATGGAACAGAAGGTTGTAGAAGCATTGAAAGTTTATTTTGCTTGATTGAAGTACCGACTTGGAGCAGAAGTGAGGAAAATATATGCAGATAAGAACTAATACGGGGGGGGGTACAGCATCTTGACTGGATAGCAACCCTCAGAGGGATAGCAGCTTTGCTGGTATTTATCAGCCATCTGCCGTTAGATTGGCCCTATAGTGTTTATTTTACAATTGGAAGAATAGGCGTGGCTATTTTTTTCCTGATGTCAGGATACCTTACGGTATCAGCTAGAGAAAAGAGAAATCGAAAGCAGTATCTGTTGAACCGTCTTGCACGAATTTACCCTATGTACTGGATTCTTTTGATTCTCATGTGTTTTGTTAAAACTGATACAGGATTATCCTTGCAAAGAATAGTTGCAAATTTCACAGCATTTCAGGAGTTTCTTGGATTTGAAAATATTATAGGTGCGAGTTGGATGCTGCCAATTCAGATAACGTTCTTTATTGGTGTTTGTATATTTGGTATTCGGTTTATTACGGGTAAAGGGCAAACTGCTCAAAGACACATCATCCTTATCCTTGTGATGATTATGTCGGTACTGGTTGGAGCTTTGAGGTTTTATACAGGGAAGCCTTTCCCCACAGCCTTTTGTCTTTTGATTGCTGTGGCATTGTTAGGAATCAATTATACAGACTACGACAAAGGAAGTATCTCACGAACAGACATGATAGCTCTTATTGTAGAGTTTGAAGTCGGCCTTGTTATTGCAGTGGTTTTGTCTTACACAGACATGATTTTCGAGTACCTGTTTGCATACAATGTTGGCCTGCTTATGTTCTTTGTAGCAAAAGGCATCAATGTCTACAACAAGTTTTTTATTAAGCTCGGAGAGATTGGATTTGTATTTTTCTTGGGAGCTGGAATACCGTACGAGCTGATCACAAAGTTTATTACATTTGATTCGTCCCTGCCGATGCAGATTATTGGGTGTCTTATCAAGTTTGTCCTCGCATATGGTTTTGCATTCCTCTTGACTCGATATGTGGAGAAACCTATTCTTGCGCAGGTAAGAAAACTGGAAAATGGATTGAAGTAAATTGGAATAGAGAGAATTGAGGGAATTTGAAAGAAGTAGATAGAAACACAGGAGAAGACATATGAACATTATATTACTTTCTGGAGGAAGTGGCAAACGTTTATGGCCTCTTTCCAACGATGTCAGGAGCAAGCAGTTCATTAAGCTGTTTAAGGATAATGACGGGAACTATGAGTCTATGGTGCAGAGGGTCTACCGCCAGATTACTGAGGTTGACCCGTCAGCCAAAGTGACAATTGCAACAAGTAAGTCACAGGCGAGTGCTATACATAACCAGTTGGGAGATAAAGTCTCCATCTGCGTGGAACCTTGCAGACGCGACACCTTCCCGGCTATCCTTTTGGCTGCGGCATATCTGCACGATGAGATTGGAGTATCGGTAGATGATGCTGTGGCTGTCTGCCCGGTCGATCCATATGTGGAGAACAGCTATTACGAGTGCGTAGAGAAGCTGGAAGCGACAGTAAAGCAGGGAACTGCAAATCTGACACTCATGGGCATTGAACCGACATATCCAAGTGAGAAGTACGGTTATATCATTCCTGAATCAGATGAAGAAGTCAGCAATGTTAAGGAATTCAAAGAAAAGCCGGATACTGAAACAGCAAAGGAATACCTGAAGCAGAAGGCACTGTGGAATGCCGGTGTATTTGCCTTCAAGTTGAGTTATCTCTTAGATAAGGCTCACAGTATGGTGGACTTTACAGATTACCGTGACCTTTACTTCAAGTATGAAACGCTTACGAAGATCAGTTTTGACTATGCTGTGGTCGAAAAGGAGCCGTCCATTCAGGTTGTCCGTTATTCCGGCTCTTGGAAAGATGTCGGAACGTGGAACATGATGGCTGAAGTCATGGCAGATGATATCAAGGGTAAGGCTGTCATGGACGAGACCTGTGAGAACACACAGATTGTAAATGAGTTGAATATCCCGATTCTCGCTATGGGTTGCAAGGACATGGTAATCGCAGCAAGCGGAGACGGCATCCTAGTGTCTGATAAAGAACGCAGCGGTTACATGAAGCCGTTTGTTGAAAAGATAAGCACCGATGTGATGTTTGCGGAGAAGTCCTGGGGCACGTACACAGTAATGGATGCGCAGCAGGGTTCTATGACGGTTAAGGTTTCCATCCGTGCCGGGGAACACATGAGTTATCACAGTCACGACTATCGTGAGGAAGTGTGGACAGTGGTTTCTGGCAGGGGTAAAGCCACAGTGGACGGTATGGAGCAGATCCTTCGTACCGGAGATGTGATTACAATAGCTGCCGGCTGCAAGCATATGGTTGAGGCAGAGACGGATCTGGATATCATCGAGGTTCAGATCGGTGAAGCCATTAATGTGGATGACAAGAAGAAATACGAGATAAAGAAGTAACGCAGGAGACCCGTCATGGAAATTATGAAACTTCTCCCGGCGGGTAAAGACTACCTCTGGGGTGGTACAAGACTTAGAGAAGAATTTGGTAAGAAAATCGATATGACGCCGCTGGCTGAGACATGGGAATGTTCCGTACACCCGGATGGCCCCAGTATCGTAGTAAACGGCAAGCATTCAGGTAGAACGTTGGCAGAGGTGCTGAAAGAGCAACCGGAATATCTCGGCACAAAGGTTGGAGATACAAAAGAGCTGCCGGTTCTGGTTAAGTTTATTGATGCAAAAAAAGACCTGTCAGTCCAGGTACATCCGGACGATGACTATGCCAAGGAACACGAAGGGCAGAACGGCAAGTCCGAGATGTGGTACGTCATGGATGCAGATGAAGATGCCAGTCTTATATATGGCTTTACACATCCTGTGAATGAAGTGATTTTAAGAGAGGCTGTGAAAACAGGCACCTTGGACAAGCACCTGCAAAAGGTAAAAGTCCACAAGGGCGACCTCTACTATGTCCCTGCCGGAACAGTCCATGGCATCGGCGCAGGAACACTGGTAGCCGAGATACAGGAAAGCTCAAATGTGACCTACCGTGTCTATGACTATAACCGAGTAGATAAAAACGGCAAGAAACGCGAGCTGCACTTCGATAAGGCTGTGGAAGTTATGAATATGGGTGTTGCACCTGATGTCAAGCAGAAACACAGGTTTATTCATTACTATCCGGGCTGTTCAAGAGAGGTTCTCTGCCGGTGCAAGTATTTTGAAACGGAGAGGATCGTTGTTACAAAGGGATTGTCTTTCTCTGTGAAAGATGAGTCATTCCAGATTATCCTCTGTCTTGATGGCGACGGACAGATTGAAACAATGGATGACACAAAAAAGCCGGTTCGGTTTCAAAAAGGCGACTGCCTGTATATTCCTGCAGGAATGGGCAGGTGCTACCTGCTCGGCGAAGCAGAGATTTTAAAGGTTAGATGTTAAAAAACAAATAAATTACGAGGAGAATAACACTATGAAGAAAGCATTGATTACTGGTATCACGGGTCAGGATGGTTCTTATCTGGCAGAATTATTGTTGGAGAAAGGATATGAAGTACATGGTATTATTCGCCGCGCTTCTGTATCAACGACTTCCCGTATCGATCATATTTTGGATAAAATCACGGTTCACGAAGGTGACCTGTCCGATTCCTCCAGCATCATGAGAATTGTGCTGAAGGTTCAGCCGGATGAGATTTATAACCTTGCGGCTCAGAGCCATGTGCAGGTTTCCTTTGACGCTGCGGAGTACACAGGTGATGTGGATGCGCTTGGCGTTCTGCGTATTCTGGAAGCCGTACATACTTGTGGTTTGGAAAAGACCTGCCGTATTTACCAGGCTTCCACATCTGAGCTTTACGGCAAAGTTGAGGAATGCCCTCAGGATGAGAACACCCCGTTCCATCCCTACAGCCCGTATGCAGTTGCAAAGCAGTACGGCTTCTGGATGATGAGGGAATACCGCGAAGCTTATGGAATGTACTGCTGCAACGGAATCCTCTTTAACCATGAATCTGAGCGCCGTGGCGACAATTTCGTTACCCGTAAGATTACTTTGGCGGCTGGCCGTATTGCCTGTGGCCTGCAGGATCATCTGGAGCTTGGCAACTTGGATTCCCTGCGTGACTGGGGATATGCAAAAGACTATGTGGAGTGCATGTGGCTGATCCTTCAGCAGGAAGAGCCTGACGATTATGTAATTGCTACCGGTGTTCAGCATACTGTCCGTGAGTTCACCACACTTGCTTTTGCAAACGATGGTATTGAAATTGAGTGGAAAGGCACTGGCTTAGATGAGAAGGGCTACGACAAAGCAACCGGTAAGATGGTTGTGTGCGTAAATCCTCAGTGGTTCCGTCCGACCGATGTGGTCAACCTCTGGGGTGATCCGACAAAGGCAAAGACGAAGCTCGGCTGGAATCCGCAAAAGACAAGCTATGAGCAGCTGTGTGCAATCATGGCGGAGCATGACCTTCAGCTGGCAAAGAAAGAAGCAGGATTGCTGTAAAAAAGAATCTATCAGAGAGGGGGGCCATGTTTTGAAAAAGAAACTATTGATTTTCGGAATTGGCGGCTTTGTGGGTTCTTATCTGGCAAGAGAGTTTCAGGAACATGGATATGAGGTCTACGGAAGTGACATCGCAGCCAAAGAGACTGACGGCGTCGATTTCAGGCAGGCTAACCTCTTAGAAGCCGAGAGTGTTGACAGCCTTGTGGCTGATATCCAGCCGGATATGATTATCAATCTTGCCGCTATCAGCAGTGTGGGTGCATCCTGGGGAATTCCACAGACAACCATGTCTGTTAATGTCATCGGTGCTTTGAATGTCATGGAAGCTGCCCGGAAAGTAACTACCAACCCCAAGGTCATGTTCATTGGTTCCAGTGAGGAGTATGAAGAATCCAGTGAGCCAATCAGTGAGCAGACGCCTCTGAACGCAAATAATCCTTATGGCATCTCGAAGATGGCGCAGGAGCGATTTGCAGAGGTGTATCGTGAGAGATATGGAATGCGGATTTACTGTGTCCGTCCTTTCAATCATACCGGCATCGGGCAGAAGGATTCCTTCGTACTTCCGAGTTTTTGCAAGCAGGTGGCCGAGATTGAAAAGTCCGGCAAGCCCGGCACAATCAAGGTTGGCAATCTTGCGGCAGAGCGCGACTTTAGTGATGTGAGGGATATTGTCCGTGCATATCGGATGATTATTGAAAGCGATGACTGCACCAAGATTTTCAATGTGGGTTCCGGTGAAGCGCACAGCTTGACAGAGCTGCTTGAATACATAGTGTCGCTCAGCTCACAGAAGATAGATATAGAGGTAGATCCGGAACGGTTCCGCCCCGTGGACACACCGAGGATATGCTGTGATAACAGCTATATAGAGGCGGAGCTTGGGTGGAAGCCGGAAAATAGTATTTTTGAAACATTGAAAGAAGTATATCAATATTACCTACAGTGAAGAACGGAGAATGGACAGTGAAGAAGAAAGTATTGCAAATATCGAAGTATTATTTTCCGTTCATTGGAGGAACAGAACAAGTCGCAAGGGATATAGCAAATGCGCTGAAACCTTGTGACGAAATAGAGCAAAAGATTTTCTGTTTTAATGAAGATGCATCGGCTGGGGGAATTACAACAAAAAAGAATGAAACCGTGGTTGAAACCGTCGATGGAGTAGAAGTTATTCGCTGTGGGTATGTTGCGAAAATATCCTCACAGTCTATTTCAACAACGGTACCGGTACAACTGAAAATAGTAATGGATGAGTTTAAGCCGGATATTATTATCCTTCATTATCCGAATCCATATGTTACGCACTATCTCCTGAAATATAAGGAGAGAAACTTTAAGTTAGTCATTTACTGGCACTTAGATATAACCAAACAGAAAGTTCTAAAGCATTTGTTCCATCATCAGAATCTGGAGCTTATCAAACGGGCTGACAGGATAATTGGAGCGACACCAAAGCACATAGATGAGTCGTTCTATACTCCTCAGTTTGGTAGCAAGCGGGAGATACTTCCGTATGCGATTGATGAAGAACGGCTGAAAATTTCCGAAGAAGAGAAAGCACAGGCAACACAGATTCGGCAAAAATATGCTGGGAAGGTTCTCGGATTTTTCATTGGCAGGCATGTCCCTTATAAGGGCCTAGCTTATTTGATCGAGGCATCGAAATACGTCCCAGATGATTTCCATTTTATCATAGCCGGCAGCGGAGAACTTACAGAAGAATTAAAAGCGAAAGCTGCAGGCGACTGCAAAGTTGAATTTGTTGGCAGGATAAATGATTCTGAGTGGCGTTCCTATCTTTGGGCTTGTGATATATTCTGCTTCCCATCAGTAACCAGGAATGAGGGGTTTGGACTCGCACTTGCTGAGGGAATGTATTATGGCAAGCCTGCTGTTACTTTCACGATTTCCGGAAGCGGAGTAAATTACGTCAATTTGGACGGCGTGACCGGTATTGAGTGCCCAAACCGTGATAGCAAGGCATATGCTGATGCACTGGTTAAACTGGGAAATGATAAGGCACTGCGAGAAAAGTATGGCAATCAGGCCAGACAGCGAGTACTGGATAACTTTACATTTGAAAGATTCCAAAATAATGTTGTGAAGCTGGTTGAGTCACTGACATAAATGAATGCGTAGCCGACTGGTTACAACAGGGGATGGATTGATGAAGATAATAATAAACGGCAGGTTTCTTCTTCACCGTGTAACCGGTGTAGAGAGATATGCCAGAGAATTGTGTGCTGAACTTGACAAAACGATAGCACCCGGAGAACTTGTTATGGCTGTTCCACCGGAAGTTAATGATATTCCTGACTATAAAAATATAAAGGTCGTAAAAGTAGGTCGATTGCATAACCGTTTATGGGAGCATATATCTTTTCCGATGTATGTCTCGAAGCAGAAGGCAATATCATTAAATCTTTGCAATGTTGCACCACTGCCTTCACCCGGTATTGTTGCAATTCATGATGTAAAGATAAAAGCCACTCCACAGTATTTTAGCAAGAAGTTTATTGCGTGGTACAACCTGCTATTTTTAAATGAGGCAAAACGTGCAAAGAAAATAATTACCGTGTCAGAGTTTTCCAAAAGGGAAATCATTAAATACTATAATGTAGAACCTGAAAGGATAGTAGTGATTCCAGATGCTTGGCAGCACTATGAACGAATTGGTTATGATGAAAATGCTCTTGAAAAGTATGGTTTGGTGAAAAAAGGCTATTATTTTTCAATGTGCAGCTTGGAGCCAAATAAGAACTTCAAATGGATTGCTGAAGTGGCGAAAAGAAATCCAAATCAGAATTTTGCGATTGCCGGGTCTATTAATGAGACTGTGTTTGCAGAGGGGCTTGGCTTTGAATGCCCGGAGAATATGAAGCTTCTTGGTTATGTGAGTGATGAAGAAGCAAAGACTCTTATGCGAGATTGCAAGGTATTCTTGTTTCCTACGTTCTATGAGGGATTTGGTATTCCACCTCTGGAAGCAATGAGTGCTGGAGCAAAGCAGGTGGTTGTTTCGGACACAGAGGTAATGCATGAGATATTTGGAGACAGCGTAGTTTATGTTGATCCAATGGATTATGAAGCAAAGTGGTCAGTTCAAATAGCACCTAATGAGAGTCAAAATAATATTTTAAATAAATATGCGTGGAAAGAATCAGCAAATAGCTTGAAAGTGCTATTAGATGAATTACACTAGGAGGCAGCGTATGAAAGTTTTAATGGTGAATTCTAGATATGCACCATACTCAGTTGGAGGTGCAGATATAAGTACGCGCAAACTGGCAATTGAATTAAGAAATCAAGGAGTGGATGTTGACGTCCTAACGTGCAATGATGAAGATATAGATGATTATATTGATGATATACACATATGGAGAAGAAGATTAAAAAACATAGACAGTTGGCACAATTATGAGAAACTAACAGGAATAAGAAAAATAACATATAAGCTCCTTGATTACTACAATCTATTTAAT
>JAJQFO010000319.1 GCA_021201095.1 Lachnospiraceae bacterium | reverse complement strand
TCATTTACACAAAGCGATGGATGGCAACAGAAAATGTTCGTGAAACAACCCTGGAGAAGAAAATAGAATCCCGCGACGCAGGATTCTATTTATGAATTTTATTTACTCTTATATTTTATTCCTGATCTCCGGGCGCCCGAACTGTTCAGGGCTTTCCTGGTAACGAGCAATATCCTGTCACGAGCACCTCGCTGTAAATGCGAGGTACTGACTTTGATTGTTCCCAGATTTCTATCTCAGCGAATTCCGTATTACTTCATAATCAGGCTTTCAAGTCTCACAGCTTCTATATTATAAAAATTCTCAGAACCGGAAAATCGCAACGCCATACCTTGGCAAATCATACGCAAACGAGAACGGTTTCCCATCGCACTCCTGCTTCACGGCCTTATAAACCTCCGGCTGCTCCTTTCCAGTACCGCCAAATTCCGCAGCATTGCTGTCAAGCACCAGCCGGTACTGCTTTCTCCTCATGACGCCGACCCGGTAGTCCGGCCGGTCCACCGGCGTGAAATTGATCACAAAAAGCAGGTTGTTCTTTCCATTGGCCGAATGGCGCACAAAACTAAAAATACTGCGCGAATTGTCGTCCGGATTGATCCACTCAAAGCCGGCTGGATCGCAGTCCTGCTCGTAAAGGCAGGCATTCTTCCGATAAAGCTTCAGCAGCGCGCGTGTATAGTTCTGCATCTGGGCATGCCGCGGCTCAGAGAGCAGAAACCAGTCAAGCTCCCTCTCCTCGCTCCACTCCCGGAGCTGTCCGAAATCTTGCCCCATAAACAGAAGCTTTTTACCCGGATGCCCGATAAAGAAGGAATAGCCGCACTTTAAATTTTCAAACTTATCATCATACAATCCCGGCATCTTGTTTACCATAGAGCACTTCAGATGCACCACCTCATCATGAGAGAGCGGCAGGATGTATTTTTCCGAATAAGCGTACGTCATCGCGAACGTCATCTTATTGTGGTTGTACTGGCGGAAATAGGGGTCAAGCTTCATATATTCCAGGAAATCATGCATCCAGCCCATATTCCACTTCATGGTAAATCCGAGTCCGTCATCCTCCGGACGGCTCGTCACCTTCGGCCAGGCAGTCGATTCCTCCGCAATCATCATAAAGCCCGGATAGCGCCCCACCAGCACGCTGTTCAGATGCTTGAAAAACTCGATCGCCTCCAGATTCTGGTTACCGCCATATTTGTTTGCCACCCACTGACCGTTCTGCCGGCCATAATCCAGATACAGCATCGAAGCCACCGCGTCCACACGCAGCCCATCCACATGGAACTCATTGATCCAGTAGATCGCACTGGCAATCAGGAAATTCTTCACCTCATATTTGCTGTAGTCAAACACCTTAGTGCCCCAGTCCGGATGCTCACCCTTGCGCGTATCCGCATACTCATACAGACAGGTGCCGTCAAACTCGGCAAGCCCCTGCGCGTCGCGCGGAAAATGCGCCGGTACCCAGTCCAGAATCACGCCGATTTTATTCTTATGCAGATAATTTACCAGATATGCGAAATCCTCCGGCGTCCCATAACGCGAGGTAGGCGCGAAATATCCCGTCACCTGATACCCCCAGGAGCCGTCAAACGGGTGCTCCGAAATCCCCATCAGCTCCACATGCGTATACCCCATGTCTTTTACATAGGCCGTCAGAGCCTGGGCAAATTCCCGATAATTATAATATCCGCTCTCATCCTCGCCGTGTGGATGGCGCTTCCAGCTGCCCGGATGCACCTCATAAATCGCAATCGGACTCTTGTCCTGGTCAAATGTCTTTTTGCTCTCCTGCCATGCCGAATCCGACCATTTAATTTTCGTCAGGTCCGCGACCCGCGACGCAGTCCCCGGCCGATACTCCGCATGATTCGCAAATGGATCCGCCTTGTAAAGCTTCCGTCCATCCGGCGTCAGAATCAAAAATTTATAAAGTGTCCCCACTCCCACACCCGGTACAAACAGGGCATAGATCCCCAACGGCTCCAGCCTCTCCATCGGATGGCTGTACTCATCCCAGTCATTAAATGAGCCAATCAACTGCACACGCTCAGCATGAGGCGCCCACACAGCAAAATATGTCCCCTCTTTTCCTTCCCAGGTCATCGGATGCGCACCCAGTTTCTTATAAATATCATAATGCGCTCCCTGCCCGAACAGGTACTGGTCAAGCTCACTGATAAATTCCTTCTTTTTTCTGCCTCCGGTTTTCTTCTGTGTGTCAGTCTCCGATACCGCCCCTGTTTTTGTCGTTTTCCCTGCCATACCGCTTTCTCCTCGCAAAATAATAATATCTTCCGCTATTTATACAAATGTGTGCAGACCGCTTTCCCTTTACGGCGCGCCTGGCAGCACAAATATACGCAGTAATTTTATATCTTTTCTTATACAAACACCAGCAACCGCTTCGTATTTTCTCAATTACGAACACTCGCAGCCGTTTCGTATTTTCTCAATTGCAAACACGCACAGCCGCTTCGTGTTTGTTTCAGTAACATACACTCCTAACAAGTCCGTGTTTTTCAGTTACAAATATACTATCTATTCTCTCCACGTGCAACCATTTTCGTGATTTCTGACAAATATTACCGGTCTCATTTACAAGTCGCGCCCTGACCAAATTTGCGTTATCTCGTAATCTACAGGTGTGACGTATAACATGCAACCGTCTTCACTTCTTTGCCCGATTATCCTTATAGCAGCGTCTGTAGAATCACCCTGGAATCCAATTACATACGTAAATCCTGCGTAATCCTAAAACCAGGTTTTACTGCTCTGTTACTCAATTCTTCTCACGACTCCACAATGAAAATCCTTCCTTCTCCCGGACCCACCTGCGCAGTCAGTCTTCCATCTTCAAAGCCAAACGCCGCCCCTTCCGGCAGTCTTCCATCCGTCAGCGCAAATGTCTTTTCCGCCGCCGTGTCCGTAATTTTCCCGGCATGACAGGGCAGCTGCACCGTATGCGTCGCGTACTGGTCGTCATTATTCACCATGACAATAGCCGTCTGATTCTGCCCGATCCGTGCAAACGCATACTGCCTCGTGGTCAGCAGCAGCTCCCGGTAGGTTCCTTCCCCAATCACCGGATATGCCCTGCGGCACCTGCCAAGGAACGTGATATACTCCTTCAGTCCCGGCATGGGAGGGTTCTTCTCCATCTCTTCCAGATTCAGATGAGGCCGCAGTGCCGGATCGCCTCCGTTCGCCTTTCTTCCCTCTACGCCCCATTCCGATCCATAATAAATCGACGGAACCCCCGGCAGTGTATAAAGAAGCGTATACACCGACCTCAAATGTCTCTTATCATTTAACTTCGACACAATCCGGTCCACATCATGGTTGTCCACAAACGAATACAACACCCGGCCTCTGCAAAGCCCGCCATTTCCATCAAACAGCCGCCGAATCGTATGCGCAATCTCAAAATAATTATGATCATTGTGACCCGAATACAGTCCCTTATGCAGCTCGTAATTGGTCACCGAATGCAGCATTTCCGAATTCGCCCAGCGAGAATAATCTCCATGGATCACCTCGCCCAGCAGCCAGAAATCCCGCTTTTCATTTCCTGTCATCCACCGCATTTCACGCATAAAGTCAAAATCCAGACAATCGGCACAGTCCAGGCGGATCCCATCGATGTCAAACTCACGAATCCAGAACCGAATCACATCAAAAAGATAGTCCTTTACTTCGCGGTTTTGCAGATTCAGATTCACCAGCTCAAAGCAATTCCGCCACGCTTCATATCCAAATCCGTCATTATAAGGATTGTTTCCCCAGAAATTAATCCCTTTATACCAGCCGCAGTAGCGCGACCCCTCACGGTTTCTCTGAATATCCTGAAACGCGAAAAACTCACGGCCCGTATGGTTGAACACACCGTCCACCACAACCTTCAGCCCAAGCTCGTGTGCTTTATTCACAAACCTTTTAAAATCCTCATTATCGCCGAGCCTGCGATCCACGTTCCTATAATCCTTTGTGTCATATCCATGCGTTGTTGACTCAAAAAGCGGCCCGATATAAATCGCCCCGCACTCCAGATCTCGAATATGCGGCAACCATTTCTCCAGCCCGGCAAACCGATGAACCACCTGCTCCTCTTTGTTTTCAAACGGTGCTCCGCCCATCCCAAGCGGGTACATATGATAAAAAACCGTATTGTCATACCAGACTGACATATTCTCATTCCTCCGTAATCATTTTATGCCTTTTTTGCAGTCTTGCTTCTGATACACTTTCTTTCGCCGCATTTTACATGCCTTCTGACACAAATACAAATATCTGCATTACGAGAAAATCCCATACATAAACTGTCTCACAAGCGCAGAAATTTGCTGGCGATCCACTCTTTCCTGCTCTCCTGGATCCCGCTCATAATGAAGCAGAAAATACGAGCTGATCGTCCCAACAAATCCAATTGCGAACTGCCGCTGCCTGCCATACATATTTCCCAGCTGATCCGAGGCCCGGTCAAATACCCGCACTACCATATCGTAGAACTCCACCATATAGGGCTGAATCGTCTGATAGGCCTCATTCCCTCTGGCCGAGTAAAACAACGCCATCATCAGCATATAGAAATGCCGGTCCTGCTCAAAAAATCCACAGAAAATATCCGCCATCCAATGCAACGCTTCCTCTATCCGCAGATCCTTTTGCATACTTCGCTCATTTAAAGCCTGATACATTCCGCGCAGCCTTTCAAATCGCTCTGCGACCAATGCCTCAAGCAGTCCTTTTTTGCTCCCGAAGTAATAGTAAAGCGTTGGCTTCGTCAGCCCGGCGCGAACCACGATCTCTTGTACTCCAACCGCATCATATCCTTTTTCATAAAATAGCTCATTCGCGCACTGCAAAAGCCGGGTTCGATTGTCCTTCGTTTCCATGCCGTTTGTGTTTTCCATAGCCCCTCCATTTCGCACCCATCAAAAAAAGGACGCCCTAAATGGAAACTTACTACACTGTCTTCTTTGATTATACCGTTCGGTATACAAAAAGTCAACTGCTTCTTTCAGCATCCTGTAATATTTCTTTATTTCTTTATTTCCTTATTTCTTTCGGTATTTCTTTATTATCTGTTTTTCTATTATCCCTTGATCACACTTCCTCCAACCGCTACTTTCTGAATCCGCATCACCATTCCACCAAATCAGTCAGCAACAATATGGCAGGTCCTTCCAAATTCAATTACAGGATTTGTATCTGACACATCCGCATTGCCTTCAGCGCATTCTCATGGCTTTCCGGCGTCACACCTGCGCAGCAGGACGCATCCACTGCAATCGGCACCTCCGGAAAGGCTGCCTTAAGAATCATCGCGTTCGAAATCACGCAGATATCCGTGCAGAGGCCAATCAGCTCAATCGACTCCACAGCACAATTCTTTACTGCCTCTGGCAGCGACAGCGACCCAAACGATGGCTTGTCTACCACCATACACCCTTCCACGTACACCTGCTTTGAAATATCCCATCCAGACGTCCCCTTCACACAGTGTACCACCGGCAGATTACGCCCCTCCTGTGTCTGTAAATATGCTTCAGAATGAGTATCTCGTGTATAAATTACAGCGTCACCTTTTTCAACGTATTGATCAATTTTTTCCCGTACACTTCCTACAATCGAAACCGCTTCCTTCGTACCAAGAGCCCCGTCAATAAAGTCATTTTGCATATCTACCACAATCAAAACTTTCATCTCGCATATCCCTTTCTAATAATGAAATTCTTTTTCAACATAACAGACCATTAGTTATATTATGGGAAGAAAACCGCTTCCCATAATGCTCCAGAATCTGGCGATTCTGTCGCTAACTTATCGGGTGAAAGCCCGCAAGCGCGCTTTCCTTCCGATAAGTTATATTATCCGTAGTACTCGCACTGTTTTTTCATTATACTATATACCCCCAAAGAATGCATCATTTTTTCAAATATTCACATGCAGGACCTTTTAGCAAATCCATTTCTTAAATCTGATTTTCTTTCATTCTATTGCATTTTTCCGTAATCTCTGTTATCTTTATGAAAGCAATTTTCTTACTATAATTAAAAAAGAAAATTTCCAGTATCAGATGTCTATCCAAGTTAATATTGTTTTGACAATATCCTGCCCAATAACGAAAGAGATTTTATAATGTCAAATAATAAACAACAATCCAAAACCTTTCCAAACAAAAAGACAAACCTCTACAAACCATTTAGCCGCACTATTATGTGGTCAAAGTATTTCGTATCCACCATTTTTGCCCTGCTTCCTATTTTTGCCGGGCAATCATCCATATATACTTTCAACGCCCTTATTGAACTCTTGCTCATCGTGATAATATCAGATATTCTTGTGCAAAAAAGCCTCTTCTTGCCAATGTGTTAAACGACATTTTTATCGCATTTTTTAATATCCAGATGGCGGTTCTTTTTTTCGCAAATATATATGTGGAAACAGTAATGCTCTCCAACCTGGCATCCGTAGAAGACTTGTCCGGAAGTGCCGGCGAATATTTAAGCGCAGTCGTTGTCGTTCTGCTTTTTTCTTTTTTACCAATTCGAAGCATCCGGTGCTCTGACAACCACACACACGACACCGGGCTTTTAAAAAGACATATCAAAAGACCATCTCCGAGATGCTGGATTCTTTTATCCGCAATAATTCTGGAAACTGTTCTCCTTCTGGTTACAAATGTTGCATACTCTCCATTTGGAAACTACCTGATCCTGCTGCGGCAGGAATATCACATTTACCAAATTCATCAGCAGGTCGCATCAGACAGCTCTGACAATAATTCAGAAAATGCAGCAGATACCTTTTATTCTTCAGATTTAACTGACTACAAAGAAAAAGATTCCTCTCTTGCGGAAACGCCAAATATCATTCTGATATTCACGGAAGGGCTTTCACAGAATATCATTGATGATGAGCGGGAAATTATGCCGAACATCGCCGCTTTTGAAGAAGAATCTCTAAATTTCACAGGATATTACAATCACACCTTCGCCACCTACCGTGGTCTAATCGGGCAGCTTTACTCTGGCTATCAGATGGACAATCTGGACGAAAATAATCTGATCTCTCTTCAAAGTATTCTCAATGACCAGGGCTATCATACCGTTTTTATTAACACAGAACCGAATAACGAGGATTTTTCAGATTACCTCGCTTCCATGGGATTTGACGAGCTCATCGGAGAAACAACCGATGCTCTCAGCGGCAATGCTAATACTTACTCAGACAAAGAGGCTTACGAACTCCTATGGAATGAAGCAGAAAAGCTTTCCTCAACTGAAAAACCTTATTTCCTTGTCATTTATACTTTTGGTACTCACGCCTCACTTGATAGTCCAGATGAGGTATTCGGAGATGGAAGCGACGCCGAGTTAAATAAATTTTATAACGCCGACTACCAGTTCGGAGTCTTTTTCGATAAATTTAAGCAAAGTGATTTAGCCCAAGATACCATCCTTTTTTTTACGGCTGATCATGCAACGTATCAGGATAGTAAATTTACCTCTGCATTTCCAGATTATGAGCGCATTTCCTCTCAGTTGGACGGAATCCCGCTTGCCATCTACTATCAGGGCATCGAAGCTGAAAACATTTCGGTCGATGGGCGTAATTCTCTGTGCCTTGCACCTACTATCCTGGACTTCCTGGATATCAGCGCACCCAATTACTTTTTAGGATCGAGCCTTTTTGCCGATTCCTCAGAAAACGTAAGCTTTGATACCATTTTCTACTGTGAAATCAGACCCATTTCTACGTTAAATGGAACAATATCCAGCTTATCTGAATCCGATGAAGCCTGGTCTGACGAAAATCTGCGCTTGTATTTCACGGCCAAATTGTCTTCTCCTTCAGAATCTTACCTTGAATCTGTCAGTACACTCGTTGTTCGTACAACAACGAACCTTTCCAGCAATGGCCAGCAGCTGGAAATTATCTACACTCCCGATGAAAGTGAGACCTATACTCATTACTGGTTCCCTGTCTGGAGCACCGAAGATGGCCAGGACGATCTGGTGTGGTATAAAGCTAAAAAACAAAGAAATGGATCCTGGCATATCAAAATATCTCTATCCGAGCATACCTTGCACGGAGAGTTAAACATCCATGTATACGGTGGAAACTCTGACGTCGAAGAATGTTTGGATGTCACCAGCAGCATCCTTCCTTAAATGCTCAGCCCGCAAAATCGACCCGAGTATGACTTTTTCGCCTTCCGTTAGCCACCTTATGGCTGCTTGGATCGTTGCTTCGCAGAAATAAAAAAAACGTCTCAAAATGAGACGCTTTCAAAATACCAAAAACCTTTTATTTTAACTGGTTTCTTTCATGAGACATCGGGGATTCGAACCCCGGACAACTTGATTAAAAGTCAAGTGCTCTACCACCTGAGCTAATATCCCATCTGTTGCATTCTCAACAAGAGCAACTCCCGTCCGAGAATAAACAGCATGCCCAGAGCCGGAATCGAACCAGCGACACGAGGATTTTCAGTCCTCTGCTCTACCAACTGAGCTATCTGGGCATATATACAGCAGAATCAAATGATTCTGCCAAAGTTGCGGGAGCAGGATTTGAACCTGCGACCTTCGGGTTATGAGCCCGACGAGCTTCCAGACTGCTCCATCCCGCGATATGAAATTATAATCACCGAAAAACCGGTAACTGGGTGGGGAAGGATTCGAACCTTCGAAGTCGTCGACAACAGATTTACAGTCTGCCCCCTTTGGCCGCTCGGGAACCCACCCATAAATATTTATTTAACATCACCAAAACTCTAAAGGTTTCAAAAAACTTATCAAACCCTAAAGCCGATGATCGGACTCGAACCGATAACCTGCTGATTACAAATCAGCTGCTCT
>JAJQFO010000312.1:25049-41383 GCA_021201095.1 Lachnospiraceae bacterium | reverse complement strand
TCGTAACGGATCTTGGTGTAGATCGGCGCGCCGGAGAACAGAGCGTCCAGGTTGTAGTCGTCGAGAAGCTTCAGGTTCTCATCAAAGTAGCTCTTCATGCCGGTGATGCGTGCCGCGTATCCGTCAAACTTATAGGCGTGGACATTGCGCCAGGAGAGCTGATTCATCAGCACGTCGCGGTTGAAATGCTCCAGGCCGCGCACGAATGCAGTGTTGATCATGTTGATCAGCAGCTCGCGCTCCAGCACGTAGATGTTCATAGAATAGTTCTGTACACCGGTCACACGCGGATTGACATAGATATGATTGATCCGTCCTTTATCAATCGTGAAGGTGTAGTGGAATCCTCTGCTGTTATCCTGTGTACGCATCAGATATTCCGGAAGCTCCTCCTCGCGGTAAGCGATGGAGACGTCTGCTCCGCTCTCGATATGCTCGTCGATCATCTTTGTAAAATCAAAATTGACGGCGATGCTGGAGTCGGCCATAATGACAAAGCGTTCCTTCTGCTCGCGCAGGAAGGGAAGAATGTTTGCCAGGGTGCCGATTCGTCCGTTGTAGACCTTGCTGGATTTTTCTGCGTAGGGCGGGAAAATGTGGAGGCCGCCGTTTTTGCGGACCAGATCCCACTCACGGCCGGTGCCGAGGTGATCCATCAGCGAATGATAATTGCTGTTTACCGGGACGCAGACATTGTTAATATTGCAGTTCACCATGCTCGAAAGGATGAAGTCGATCATGCGGTAACGGCTTGCAAAAGGGATGGAGGCCATGTTCCGGATGCTGACCAGCTCTGGAACAAGAGCGTCATAATGGTTGGGGAAAATGATCCCGAGTGCGCTTCTGTTTGAATTTACCATTGTTTTTCACCACCTTCTACATTTTTATAAACCATTGCCTTCGGACCGATGACTGCGCCTGCGCCGACACTTAAGCCTGGGCCGACGGTGGCCACGCCGTTTTCTTCCTCCGTCGGCATCGCGCCGATGACCGCGTTTTCACCGATGGTCACATTCTCCGCAAGGATGCAGTGCTTCACGACTGCGCCTGATTCGATTTTGCAGCCGCCCATGATGACTGCGTCCTCGATAATCGCCCCGTCCTCTACCTGGACGCCAGCGAACAGTACGGAATGCTTGACGCTGCCTTTGATACGGCAGCCGTCTGTGATCATGGAATTCTCCACCGTTGCGCCTGCGCTGATCTTGTGGCCGGTCATGCCGCTGTTGCGGCTGTAAATTTTCCAGTTCTCATCAAAGAGATCGATGCCGCTGTGCTCCGGATCAAGCACTTCCATATTAGCCTCCCAGAGAGAGGAGATGGTCCCTACATCCTTCCAGTAGCCGCTGAAATGGTATGCATACATCCGGCGGTTGTCGCGGAGCAGGTTCGGGATGATGTTGTTGCCAAAGTCGTTTTCAGAATTCGGATCTGCCTCATCCTCGGTCAGATACTTTTTCAGGATGTCCCAGTTGAAAATGTAAATGCCCATGGAAGCCAGGTTGGACTTCGGATTCTTTGGCTTCTCCTGGAACTCTGTGATGCGGTCGTCCTCGCCAGCTACCATCAGGCCAAAACGAGAAGCCTCATCCCACGGTACTTCCATAACTGCGACACTGAATTCTGCGTTCTTTTCCTTATGGAAACGAAGAAAATCACTGTAGTCCTGCTTGCAGATCTGATCTCCGGAGAGGATAATCACATACTGCGGATCATAGCGCTCGATGAAAGACAGATTCTGATAAATTGCGTTAGCCGTGCCTTTATACCAGTCAGAGCCGGAAGCCTGCTGATAAGGCGGGAGCACATGGACGCCTCCGTGGAGACGGTCCAGATCCCAGGGCTGCCCGTTGCCGATGTATTCATTCAGCACGAGCGGCTGGTACTGAGTCAGAATGCCGACCGTGTCAATGCCGGAATTCACACAGTTCGAAAGCGGAAAATCGATGATACGGTACTTCCCGCCGAAAGGAACTGCAGGTTTTGCAAGCTTCTGGGTCAGGGCGTAGAGTCTGGAGCCCTGTCCTCCTGCGAGAAGCATTGCGATCATTTCCTGAGCCATAATAATTTCTCCTCCTGTTTCTTCGTTGTGCGCATGGACAGCTGCAAATTCGCAGAAACGTCCCCTGGTTGATTCTTCTATACGGCTGCCTGGCCGCAAAGTAAGCCCCTTCTATGCGGCTGTCTGGCCGCAAAGTAGCCCCCTTCTAAATACGGTTGCCTGGCGCTAAGTGAGCCCCTCTATACGGCAGACCGGCTGTTAAGTAAGCTTCCTTATAAGGCAGACCAGCTGTTAAGTAAGCCTTCATATACTGGCAGCCTGGCCGTTTGATAAAGGAATCAGGGATATCTGAAATTCTGCTTTTGTCCGCGCATCGGACAAGAAAGAGCGAATTTCTCTTTCAAGCCCGTTTATGTTTGAATTGTACCATAGATTCTGGAAAAAGGGAATTTATTTGTGCAGATTTTTCAAATTTTTTTCGAGAAATTTACTCATGTGTTGCGAGAAACATTCATTTCACAGTCAAAGATCACAGATACTCGGTGAGATGACGCAAAAACATGAATGCGGACATGCGAAATATAGAAGGTGAAGAAGTGCCTTTAAGGCAGAACTTCAAAAAAGGTATGGAAGTGGACTCTTTTCTATGGTATACTAGGCGAAACGATTTCCAAAGGAAGGGAGGAGAACAATATGTCAGCACAGGCGCAGGAAAGATTCTATACGATTGATGATATTGAGGCTTTACCTGATGGGCAGAGGGCAGAATTAATAGATGGAGTTATTTATGATATGGCGCCGCCATCCACCTGGCACCAACGGTTTGTACATCATCTTGACCGCATGATTGGAAATTATATCGCAGATCATAGAGGAGACTGTGAGGTTTTCCCGGCTCCTTTTGCCGTATTTTTGAACCGGGATGACTATAATTATTTTGAACCGGACATTACAGTAATCTGCGATCCGTCAAAAATAAATGAAAAAGGCTGCAGTGGTGCTCCAGATTGGGTGATTGAGATTGTATCTCCATCGAGCAAATATATGGATTATGTACGTAAAATGCTAAAATATCAGGCAGCGGGAGTTCGTGAGTACTGGATTATTGATTATGGGCGTAAGCGTGTCACTGTGTATAACTTTACAAAGGAATCTACAGAAGAATATTCTCTCTCAGAAAAAATTCCTGTCGGAATATATAATGGAGATCTGCAGATTGATTTTTCCGCAATGAAGCTTTAAAGAAGAAACGATATTATGTAGGAGGAACTTAGGAAATGGAAGCATACAAGAAGGAATTTATCGAGTTTATGGTGGACTGTGAGGTGCTGCGCTTCGGCGACTTCGTGACAAAGAGCGGCAGGCAGACTCCGTTTTTTATCAATACTGGATTTTACCGCACGGGGACACAGCTCTGCCGTCTGGGAGAGTACTACGCGCGGGCAATCGAGGCGGCTTTCGGGCTGGACTTTGATGTGCTGTTCGGACCGGCCTACAAGGGGATTCCGCTGTCGGTCGCCGCGACCATGGCGCTCAGTGAGGAATATGGAAAGGAGATTCGATATTGCTCAAACCGCAAAGAGGTGAAGGATCACGGCGATGCCGGTATTCTGCTGGGCAGTCCGATTTGTGACGGAGACCGGGTGGTGATTATCGAGGACGTGACGACTGCCGGGACGTCAATCCGGGAAACTCTGCCGATCATTCAGTCACAGGGAAATGTGAATATACGGGGGCTGGTGGTCTCTGTAGACCGTATGGAGCGCGGCACCGGAGAAAAAAGCGCTCTGCAGGAGATCGAGCAGACTTATGGCATGAAGACGACCGCGATTGTCACGATGGCGGAGGTTGTGGAGTATCTCTATAACCGGGAATACAAAGGAAAAGTCGTGATCAACGATGCCATGAAAGCGGCGATCGACGCATACTATGAAAAATATGGTGTAAAATGAAAATTGGAGGATTTGCTATGAATGAACGCTTAGTGAGGGCGACGGAAAAGGCTGGCGTGTGGAATCTTGTGCTGGGGATTGTGGCTTTGGTCACGGGGATCGCGAGCGGAGTCCTTCTTATATTGAATGCGGTCAGGCTGTGGAAGGCCGGGACCGGGCTGGGGCTTTGATGAATCATTTATTGAGAAAAGGAATTAAAATTTCAGGGACGTGCCTGTTTTTGCTTTATATGGCGGGGCTCGTCTATTTCCTGTTCCTTTCGGAGGACTTTGGGCATGGCGGGACGGGGGAATACAGCTATAATATCGTTCCTTTCCGGGAGATTCTCCGTTATATCCGCTACCGGGAGGTGCTGGGGACGCGTGCTGTGCTGATCAATCTGCTGGGAAATGTGATCGGCTTTTTGCCCTTCGGAGCGCTGGTTCCGCTCATGGTACGAGGGGCGAGGCGTGCGTGGCGCATGACACTTCTGAGCCTTGAAGTCAGTGCACTGGTGGAGTTCTCACAGCTGATTTTTCAGGTGGGCTGCTTTGATGTGGATGATATGATTTTAAATACACTGGGCGGACTGCTGGGCTACCTGCTGTTTCGAATATTAAGTATCTGCTATGTGAAGCTGGAGACGGCGTAAAAACTTTGTAACAGATTTGCGCAGGCGACCGGGCTGTAGACATAGTTCTAGACATAGTTCTGGAACAGGTCTGCATGCGTTTGGGCAGAGTAAAGGCTCTGGAACTAGTCTGCCGATATTAATTCTGGTGAAGAAAAAGCACAAAACAGGCAGAACACTGGCAGTAGAAACACCACCTGTTGGAGCATTTTTTTGCAGACAGATATAGAGTAGCGGCAAGAGGATGTCGGACAGAGAAAAGCAGTACGAGAGGATAAAACATGGCGAAAAAAAGGGTATATTCATTTGTAGATAAAAAGTATTCCGCAAACAGCATCGCCTCGCTGGTGCTGGGTCTGATCGGAGTTGGTCTGCTTCTGCTTTTGCTTCTGGCTTCTTATTACCTGAAGGGGAGTGCCGGCTCCTGGATTGGAGCAGGCGGCGTGACCGGGATCGTGATGACCCTGATGGGTCTGCGCTATGGCTTTTTAGGATTTCAGGACGATTGTAAATCCTATCTTTGCTGCAAGGCGGGCACGATTATCAGCACCGTGGCCATCGTGGGCTGGTTTTTTGTGGTTTGTATTGGAATTGTGAATATGATTTAATTTCGGAGATGGTTTTTTATGAAGGTAAACCCAATGAAGCTTATGCAGCTGAGGGGGATGGAGGATCAGGTGAAAAACAACCATCCAAAGCTGGAGCCGTTTTTTGCTGCGGCCACAGCTGTTGTCGATGAGGGAACGGTGCTGGATGTCAAAATGACCACATCCACAGGGGAGACCCTGCGCACGAATATTCGCGTGAGCGCCGATGATATGGAAATGATCCGAAAGCTGAAGGAAGCTGTAGAGTAGACAGATTTGCAAAGAATACACCGCAAAAACGCACACCATTGTTGGGAGCAGGTTTTTGCGGTGTGTTTTTGTTATTCCCGCGAAGCAACGAGCCAGGTAGCCAGAGCCATAGGGCATTGAGTGCCAGTGGCATCTACACTTCGTTTCGGTCGGTCCTTAACGCGTGCCACTGGCACGCAGGACCGTTAAGTGCCGACCGAAGCGGAGCGGAGATCCGTCGGCAAACCGACACCTTATGACATAGCTTGCACGGATATTTGGCGGCGCTGAACGATCCTGCGTGCCAGTAGCACGCGTTTAGGACGGACCGAAGCGAAGCGGAGAACCGGTGGACGTTCGCTTAGCGCCGACCGAAATAAAGTGTAGATGTCGCGCAGGCGAACCCCGGATGAATGGTCACTTCCGCTCGATAGCGCGCACCAGCCGGATCCGCAGGGATTCCAGCTCCAGTCCGCTCTGTGCAACGTAGAACTTGAGGTAATGCATTTTACCCCGCACTTCTTTTTTAGCAGTCAATTCTGACTTTTCCGATTCCCCATGCCAGGTATAGACATTCAGAACAGTGTTGTCCAGAGTTAGGGTGGCGGACATCTGCGCCAGCTCGCTGCCGTGAGAAGCAGCGGTGAGCGTAAAGTCAAACAGCCCCTCCTGTTTAAAATCGGCCGCGAAGGTGAAGGCACTGCCCGCTTCCGGACATTGGCTCGTCAGTGGAATCGTGGTATCCGCGTCGATGGAGAAATATTCCATCTCATCGCCATTGATCAGGTTCAGGTCGGCGGGCGTGTTGATATGCGCAACCTCCCTGTATGTACCGCAAAGCCTCTGCATGGCGGGGGAAGCCATCAGAAAACGGCAGATATTGGCAGCGTTTCGGACAAGCTCCGCGCGGGTGAGTGTCCCTTCTTTGAGGGCCTGCGGCTGTGTATCCTGATAGGTGAGCGCATTCTGTGTCACCATATAGACATCATTCTGGGCACGCACCATCGCGGCGAGGTTGTCGCGGGTGGCTTTCTTGCCCTCATCATTGATTCTGGTCCACCAGTCGGTCATGACCATTCCCTGATAATGCCATTCTCTGCGCAGAATCGTGGTATTTAAATCGTAATTCCCGGCAGTCCAGATGCCGTTCACCGGGCCGTAGGTCGTCATAATTGAGCGCGTATGTCCGCAGCGCACACCCATCTCAAACGGTTTCAGGTAGATTTCGCGCAGCGCACGCTCCGAAATAATACTGTCTGCCAGATGACGGTGGTACTCCTGATTGTTTGCGCAGAAATGCTTCATGGTACCGCTGGCAGAATATCGGTCCATACCAGTCACCTGCGCGATGGCCATGCATCCGGTCAGATACGGATCCTCCGAATGATATTCAAAATTCCGCCCATTCAGCGGACTGCGGTGGATGTTGATGCCGGGGCCCAGCAGGGCGTCAATTTTGTTGGCATAGAGCTCCAGACCCTCCATGGCAAAAAGCTCCGTAACCAGGGAAGTGTTGAATGTACAGGCCAGAAGAGTGCCGTTGGGCAGGCTGAAGGCGCTGGTGCCGCAGTCCATGCGGATGCCGGACGGCCCGTCGGAGCAGCATCCTGCCGGGATGCCGAAGCTTTTCAGCGATTCTGTAATTCCTCCAAAGGCAGCGGCCGTGCCCGGAGTGACCTTCGGACTGCACATGCCCTCGCCGCGGGAGAGGGTCATCAGATCCTCATCGGAGAGCTGAGCCAGAAATTTATCCATAGACACCTTTGCGTCCATCACATCGCGGAGTCGGTATCCCTGATCGCCCGTGCAGGGCAGACAATCCGGCAGATGGTCGAGCCGCCGCTGTGCCGGAGAGACCGTGCGCAGAGGAACCGATTCAAAGGTGAGGGCGCAGACAGTGTGAGACTGGCTGTTTTCAGAGGCGGCGGAGCAGCTTGCCCTTGCCATGCCAGATTCATTCCTGACTGCGCAGGAGGAACTATCCGTGGCAGGAACGGTCCCTGGAATTGTGCTGGAAGAACCATTCGTGGTGTGAACGTTTTCGGAAATTGCGCCGGAAGAACCATTCGAAGCGGAATCTGTTCCGGAATAATTGAGCGGTTTTGTCACGGGCTGCGGCCGGAACCGCTCAAAAGGCTTCACAGGAGCCATTGCTTCCTGGCATTGCGTAACGACGATCGTCTGCCCGAAAGAGAAATCTCCGATCAAAGATGCATCCCGCACATTTGCCCCTGCATAGATTTCATAGGTACCTTCCTCCAGCACATAGCAGCTTCTGTGCCCGGTGACGCCGCTGTCGTCATAAGAGGCGAGACGGTCGATGGGAACGTTTATAATTAAAGTCTCACTTTCGCCGGGAAGCAGTTCTTTCGTCTTGGCAAACGCACAGAGATTGCGCAGCGGTTTGCCAAGCTTTCCCTGGGGCGGGTTGGCATAGACCTGTACCGATTCTTTGCCCGGCCGGCTGTCGGTGTTTTTGACGGCGGCATGGATGGTAAAGAACATGTTGTCTCTATTGAAGGAACAGTTCGTCTCAAAATTCGTATAGGAGAGGCCAAAGCCGAACGGATAAAGAACCTTTTCCGGAGCAAAGGTTTCAAAGTAGCGGTATCCTACATAGATATCCTCCTGATAATAGTTGGCAGATTCGGAACCAAAATTCCGGGTGGAAGGGTAGTCCGCCAGTTCGCGCGCAATGGTGTCGGAGAGTCTGCCGCTTGGGGAGACGGCTCCGCAGAGGACATCTGCGACGCCGCAGCCGCCTTCCATACCGCCCTGCCATGCGTAGAGCACCGCGCCGGGATTTACATCCTCTACCCAGTTCATGGAAATAATATTGCCAGTATTTAAAACAACGGTCGTGCGTGGAAAGGCCGCGCAGACCTTTTTCAGCATGGAGAGTTCCGCATCGGTCAGATAGTAGCTGCCGGGAATCGCGGAATTGTCACGGTCTTCTCCTGCTGTGCGTCCAATCACTACAATTGCCGCGGTCGCGTGTGCGGCAGCTTCCTGCACCAGAGTATCGTCAAGCGGCATTTCCTCCTGACTCCAGGGCTCCTGCCCCCAGCCGTTTCCGCGGTCAAAAGGATGCTCCCCTACCCAATTCTGATAAACAGAAAGAAGGGGCTCATAAATGTGAATATCATTCTTTTCATATTCCCGCAGTCCGTCGAGAATGGAGTGCACATAGGGAACATTTACCATGCCGCCCGAACCGGTGCCGCTTTTGTAATAATTCAGCTGGATCCGCCCGAACACCGCGACGGTATCTCCGGAGATGAGCGGGAGAGAAGCGCGTTCATTGCGCAGCAAAACGCAGCCCTCGGCGACCGTCTGTCTTGCGAGAGCACTGTATTGTTTCCAGTCAAGTGTGTAAGAATTCATAAGATAGCTACTCCTGTAAGTCCGTATTTGTAGAATTTTTAATTGTGTGATGGCTTCCCCGATCTGGGTTCAGGAGATGTCCGGCGATACGCTTGTTTTCACCGTGATTCCGTTTACTTCCACCTCATCATCCGCCGGAATGACGAAGAAAAGCCGCCCGTCGATGACGCGCGTCTCGACGAGATCCGCACACTCGGGTTTCACGGAAATCACAATATTCGGCGTTTTGATTTCGAGCTTGCGGGTGCTTGCCACATTGGTCACATAAAGCTCGGTCTGCGCACTGCCGGAAGCCTGCTCAAATTCTTCGTCAAAATGCTCCAGAGCTTCGTCAGCCGCGCCGCTTCCCGCCAGAAGGCGCTTCACATCCCCACGGTCCAGGAGCACCGGGTCGGGGTCGTCCTTGTGCTCCTCCAGCAGCTCATTGAGAGAGGCATGGATATTTTTGACGGTCTCGTATGTACAGGCCTCACTCAGCGTCTCCGCGACCAGCGTATTAAAGGTATCCTTCTGCGACCCGGCGGTAAGGGGCAGCTCGCAGCCCAGCAGCTGCCGGGCAAAGTCTGCGTTCAGCTCGTCCGGGTTTTTCGAATAATAGAGCAGCCCGTGAATATCCATGTTGCGGTCGGTAAAGGCGGGAAATAAAAATCCCGTGACCGGCGGCTCGACAAACCAGTCGCGTATGCGCTCGCTGATGGTGTTGGTGTCCTCGTGGTAGCACAGACCCGGTTTGGAGAGCTGCACAGGGCAGATCGAGCAGAGCAGAAACTCATAGACATCGTCTGAGGCATCAAACATTTCTATGTTATCTGTCCCTTTTTTGGGAATGTCATAGGCGCAGTGGATCAGGATAATATAGTAATTTTCCGGATACAAAAAGGATTCGATGACCTTATCGTAAAAGGCGTCCAGCAGGGCGTCATCCTTCAGCTGGCTGTTTTTCAGCTTCAGCAGGTATTCCTGCGCGCCTCCGCCTGCTTCCTGCTCCAGCGGAAACTCCATATCCAGCAGGTTTTTCCCAATGGTACCGGACAGGGTTTTCTTAAAAATATCAAAATATTTGAACATTTCCTCCTCCGGAAGGGAGAGAAATGCCTCTTTCATGGTTGCCCGTTTTGTTTTTTCCGAATCTACATAACAGCCGCAGATCCGGGTGACCGGCGTCCGGTCCGGATGAAACAGCCGCTTTAGCTCGGCGACTTCCTTCTTATTCATACTTCCTCCTCTATTTTAGTACAGGCATAAGTGAAAATGACAGATTTGCCTGCGGTATAGGGAATCCTCTGACATTTCCGGTATTTTCGTTTCGGTCGGCACTGCAATCCTGTAATTGCGCATGTCAAAATGGAGTAGCAGGACAAACTTAAAGTCTTATCCGGCAAAGAAAACCTTCTCCAGCAGCGGCACTCCCCAAGTGTTGATTGCATAAAGCACCATCAGATGCACGGGATAGAACCAGTAGAAAACGTACTTGAGTGAGATTCCGCGCTTTCCATTATAAAAATAGATTGGAATAAACGCGATCGGAGCCGGAAGCTCCCATGAAATGGCAGCGGCTCCGCCGAGGCACTGATAAATCCTGGTATCGCGCATCAGATACAATACCGCAATCAGAAACACACCCTTATAGTCGTAGTCCGTTTTTAACAGCCAGGCCAGCAGCATACCCAGCGCGACCGGCAGCGCCGAAAGAATCAGGCGGCGTGTCCCATTATCGGTGATCCAGCGGATGGCGATCATGACCAGCAGGCCGATCAGCAGCGTAAAATAGACATTCTGCTTGTCCGGGTAACACCAGCTGCCTTTCAGCGCGATATCGAATGGGATCTCGGAAATCAGCGCAAATAAAAAGAGCCTTCCTGCGTATTTTTTCGGACTGCGCGTGTGTAAAAAACCTTCCACCAGAAGAAAGCAGAAGATTGGAAACGCTATCCGCCCGATATCACGGGAGATATTGTAGATGTTTACCCAGGTACTGCGCAGAGCAGCGTTTCCAGTCACAGCAGGAAGGCGTGCAATACTGCGGAGCACCGTCGCTCCGGTGTGGTCGATGAGCATTGTGATAATGGCAATCAGCTTCAGGGTACTGCCGGAAATACCAAAGTTTTGCAGCTTTTCTTTCATGATCTATCTTCCCTTCGCGCTGATAGAATACTTGTTTTCCATTCATTTGTCAAGAACATGGTGCGCCTCTTTTTCAACGCTTTTTCGACCTGTTATGCGCGTCACGGAGCGGTCCGTGCTATCGGGGTACAGAACGGGGCAGTCTATGTCCATTACATGCTGCGCAGGTGTGGACATATAAAGAAATGTAAAAAAAGTGCGGGGCGCCAAAGGGAAAAGCCTTTGGCGCCCCGCACAGGATAGACCTGTATCTGTTTCCAGTGTGTCCGTTTTCTGGATATATTTTATGCCGGTTTGTATTGCATCTGTTCGATATCCTCGCAGCTGCTCAGATGCTCCAGCGCCGTCTTGCCTTCTGCGGAAAGCTTTTTCGGTACCCTTGCAGCCGTGCAGACGTTACTGTGCCAGCAGCATCAGGATCTCGTTGCTCCGGGAGATGAAACGAGTCATTTCGTCCGGCTGCAGCGTTTTATGGGCGAGCATTGCAAGGTCATACAGCTGCTCGCAGATCATCGGTGCCTTATCGGAGTCCTTATTTGAAGCCAGGTACTGCACCAGCTGGTTGTTGGCGTTCAGTACCAGTGTCACCTCGTCGCCGAACATGGACGGATCCATGCCGTACATGCCGTACATCTTCATCATTTCCTGCATGCGGCGGTTCTCCTCAGAGAGCGTGATCATGGAAGAAACACTGGCATTTTTCAGCTTCTCTACACGCACGGAAAGCTTGTCATTGTTAAGAGATTTGCGGAACAGCTCTGTCAGGGTATCTGTGATCTCCTTCAGGTCCTCCGCATCGGTCTCTTCCTTGAACGTATCCGTGACATCAGCGTCGATCCGCTGGAATTTCACCTTCTCATTGATCTGCTCTATATGAGAGATAAACGGAGAATCAATGTTGTGCTTCAGGATGACCGCATTCAGACCGGACTCGCGGAACATATTAATGTACTGGCTCTGCTGCACCTCGTCCGTCACATAATAAATGGTGGTTTTCTCCGGCTCTTTTTCTTCTTCCTCTTCATCCTCGGCCTCGACGGTCTCATCCGCTTCTTCGACTACTTCATCCGCATCCTTTGTGTCAGACGTTTCTGCGTCTTCAGCAGTTTCCACAGTCTCTGCATCTTCGACAGAAACGGTTTCCGCTGCAACATCTGCTTCAGCAACGGTATCCACGCCGGAAGTGTCCGCAGCAGCTTCGCCCGCTTCCACGACTTCCTCTGCCTCTGCGGTCCCGTCTGCTGCAGCTTTCTTTGCATCCTCCGCAGCCTGGATCAGGTCATTGAGGGTCTGGTACTTGCCGTCAATATCCTTATAGAGGATGTAATCGTTCATCTTTTCACTGAACTTGCTGTCCTTGATGCAGCCATATTTGATGAACGGGCTGATGTCGTCCCAGTATTTCTCATAGCTTTCACGGTCTGTCTTGCACATGCCGGTCAGCTTGTCCGCCACTTTCTTGGAAATATAATCGGAAATCTTCTTTACAAAACCATCATTCTGCAGCGCGCTTCGCGAAACGTTCAGCGGCAGATCCGGACAGTCAATCACGCCCTTTAAGAGCATCAGGAACTCCGGAATCACTTCCTTAATATTATCCGCGATAAATACCTGGTTGTTGTACAGCTTGATGGTGCCCTCGATGGAGTCATATTCCGTGTTGATCTTCGGGAAATAAAGGATGCCCTTGAGGTTAAACGGATAGTCCATGTTCAGATGAATCCAGAACAGCGGCTCCTTATAATCATTGAAGACCCTGCGGTAAAACTCCTTGTATTCCTCAGCAGTACAGTCGTTCGGATGCTTCGTCCACAGCGGCGTTGTGTCACTTAAGGAAACCGGGCGTTTATTGATCTTTACGCGGTCGCGCGCCGGGGAAACCTCGACCGTCTCTTTTTCGCCATTCTCGTTTTCACGCTCCTCGGTCTTCGCGTCCTCATGGATGCGCTCCACGACTACGTCGTCCTCACGCAGTTCCCCTTCGTCGATGGTCTCATATTCCTGCTCAGCATTTGCCTTGGAAAGGAAAATCTGCACCGGCATAAAGGAGCAGTACTTTTCAATGACCTCACGCATGCGGTACTCATTGGCAAACTCCAGACAATCCTCGCTCAAAAACAGGGTGATTTCTGTGCCGACCTCTGTGCGGGTGCCTTCCTCCATCGAATAATCCGTGCCGCCGTCGCACTCCCAATGCACCGGGGCTGCCCCTTCCTTATAAGAAAGTGTGTCAATATGCACCTCATCCGCTACCATGAAGACGGAATAGAAGCCCAGACCGAAATGTCCGATGATGTCGTCCTTCGTCGTCTTGTCCTTGTATTTCTCAAAGAAATCGGTCGCGCCGGAGAAAGCGATCTGAGTAATATACTCCTCGACCTCGTCCGCTGTCATGCCCAGACCGGTATCAATGAATTTCAGCGTTTTTTCCTCCGGGTTCACAATGACCTCGATGCGCTTTTTATAATCCTCCGGGAAGGTATACTCACCCATGACCTCCAGCTTCTCCAGCTTCGTGATGGCATCGCAGCCGTTTGAAATCACCTCGCGGGCAAAAATGTCATGGTCGGAATACAGCCATTTTTTGATAATGGGAAAAATGTTCTCACTGTTGATAGAAAGGTTACCAGTTTTCTTGCTCATGATACATCGCTCCTTACTTAAAATAAAAGTATAAATGTGTTTATCCCCGTAAAACAGCAGGCCAGGCGACCGGATCCATAAAGGCATTGAGTGCCGGCGCCGAACCGAAGCGCAGATCTGCCGGTTTTGCCGGACACCGTATGATATAGCCTGCTCAGATACCTGACGGCTGCCTGTACGGGATATATGGTCTGTAGTGATCGTGTGGAAAAATGATTGTTCCTCCACAAAACTGAACACATGATAATACCATCAGAGCGAAATGTCAAGAAAAAATTAGCACTCAATTTTAGTGAGTGCTAACAACTTCCTTCGCATTCATTCTCCGGTCTGTGCTACGCTCCGGTCGGTTCTGAATGCGTGCTGCTGGAACGCAGGACTCCAGCGGCGGGATGCGCGGCGCTTATATGACATGTAACTGGCAGTTAATTTACTCAGCCAGAAAAGGAATCTGCTCATGCCTGAAAAATTTCTCCAGCATGTCATCCCAGGCATGCTCCAGCGTCTTATCCAGCGTAAACACCTTCATGGAAATTCCGCTGACGCAATAGAGAGCCTTTCCGTCAAAATGGATATTCAGAAACAGGCCGTCCACCTGGTCTGCCTGGATGGTCAGGCCGCTCTGTGCGATCAGCTTTTCGATATTATAGGGAGCGAGCCGGAAAACAATGCGAAATTTTAGCGGTGTGTTTTTCCCCCTGGTCAGCTCGAAAAAGAAAGGGCGCACACGCCGCCACAGCGCATAACCGCATTTTTCAGCCTGCAGCTGCTCCTGCTCGGCGGTACTCAGATAGTCCGGATGAAAGGCGCCGTCTATCTGAAAGGAAGCATAAGTAGTGATGGATGCTTCTGAGAGCAGGAAGGTGTCAAAAGCACTGCCGGTAAGAAGCTTTTTCATAAAACCCAGATTGTCCTGTATATGGAAAGAACGCATGAGAATCTCCCTTATTTTATGCCATTTTGTGGCTGAAATTATTTGACTGGTTTGCGCGGCTTTACTTCATACTCGCAACTTTGTTGCTCGTTGACCCTCGAAATTTCCTGGCGCAAGCGCCGCAAATTTCTTCTGGTTTTATTCGACCTGCGGCTTTGCCGTTGGTCGCGCGCCAGGCGCACGGCTGCGCAGCTGCCAAATTTCTCTGTGCGCCTGTGTGCATTGCATGTCCGTACTCGCATTGCGAGTATGGACGAAGGCCGCGCCAATCGCGAAGCGATTTTATAATGCGCGGCTTTCATTATACATGAAGAAGCGTTTCGGGTGCAACAGAAAGTTACTCTGAAAGCGTTCCATATCCGTATTTTATAAAAATTGTGTGAATCATAAAAACCCTCTTTTCAAGGAATGCAGATTGTGCTATGATAACGTAGACTTGAAAACCACGTTGTGAGAGAATGAAAAACGCGTGAGTAAAGGAATTACCCGAGATTCTGGAGGTTGCTTATGGATTATGTGATTGTAATGGACAGCTGCGGCGAGCGCACGGAGGATATGAAAGCGGACGAACGTATCATTTCTGCACCGCTTACCATGCAGGTGGATGACTACTCCTTCGTAGATGATGACAGCTTTGACCAGGCGGATTTTCTGCAAAAGATAGCGGAAAGCCCCAATTGTCCGAAGTCTGCGTGTCCTTCGCCTGATTTTTATAAAAAAGCATTTGAAAAGGCTGAAAAGAGAGCCTATGCGGTGACGCTTTCCGCGGAGCTGAGCGGCTCGTGCAACAGCGCAGTGCTGGCCAGGGATCTGCTGGAGGAGGAAGGCACGGCACTCCAGGTTCATGTGTTTAATTCCCGTTCAGCGTCGGTCGGAGAGACTCTGATTACGGCAAAAATTCAGGAGTGTGAATCTGCCGGTATGTCGTTTGAAGAAATTGTGGAGACAGTCGAGGCCTATATCGCCGGACAGAATACGTATTTTGTGCTGGAGGATCTGGAGACCCTGCGTAAGAACGGCCGGCTGAGCAACATCAAGGCTTTCTTTGCGGCCGCTCTGAAAATCAAGCCGGTTTGCGGTGCGACGCCGGAGGGCACGATCATCCAGCTCGATCAGGCGCGCGGGATCAACAAGGCTCTGGTGAAAATGGTCGATTACATTGTTGAGCAGGTGGAGAATCCCGCGGAAAAGATTCTGGCGCTGTCCCATTGCAACTGTCCGGAGCGCGGACGCATGGTTCTGGATGCGATCACGAAGCGGATCCCGGTGAAGGACGTGATTTTCCTCGATACAGCCGGTATTTCTACAATGTACGCTAATGACGGCGGCATAATTGTGGTTATTTAACAAAAATCAGTTGAATTTTTTCCGAAATCGTGTATACTGATAAAAGATGTGCGTTGTCCGGAAAAGGACAAGGCGGCGAGCAAGGATAGTACTATTATTAAGAAAGATTCAGGAGGCATATACATGAGCCAGGAAAAAGTTGACCGCTATAAAGAAGAGAAAAAGAATCGTGCAAAGATTATCAAAAAGGAAAAGCGCCAGTGGATGCTGACGAAGATCGGCATGGGAGTGGTAGCCGTTCTGGTCGTCGTCTGGGTGGGCTTTTCCGTATACAATTATACTTGGACTTCGGATGACACTACTACGGTTGATCTGCCGACCTATACGGTAGATACGACCGCACTGGATGATTATCTGAATACACTGGAAGCGGCAGAATAACAGACATTTCAATGATGAGAAAAAGGATAAAAGGCACGCCGATGGCAGACGGAACTGCTGTCGGCGTGCTTTTTTTGTATGCACAGGGCCGGGCAAGGCATATCCCATGCGAAGCGTGGGA
>JAJQFO010000312.1:0-24949 GCA_021201095.1 Lachnospiraceae bacterium | reverse complement strand
TGCCACCCGGCGAGGGTATATCCCATGCGAAGCGTGGGATGCCACCCGGCGAGGGTATATCCCATGCGAAGCGTGGGATGCCACCCGGCGAGGGCATATCCCATGCGAAGCGTGGGATGCCACCCAGAGAGGGGTATCACCCGGCGAGGGCCTGTGTCCTCGATTTTCTCTAAAAATCGGGACATGAAATGTGTGCCATTGGCACACAGCAACCGCACGGGCGAGCAGGAGGCGAAAAGGCCGCCTCCTATTTGATCAGGGCTGTGCTAAGAAAGCGCAGCTTATGCTGGTATACATCCCCCTTATGGCGCATCGGACACCGGCCGCATTAGCAGCCGCAGCCGCCTCCGCACAGAGAATTGCCTCCGCAGCAGCAGAGCAGGATGATGGCCCACAGGCAGGAGTTGTCGCCGCCGCAGAAATTACCGCCGCACCCGTTTCCGTTAAAGAGAATCAGAAGAATCAGGATCCACAGAATGGAACCTCCATTTCCGCTTTCACATCCGCAACCGCATCCGCAGTTTGTAGCTGCCAGATCACTCATTTTGTTCTCCTCCGAAATCAATTTACATTGTATTGTATGATTGTGCAGAAAAAGTGTGCATATGCCTGTGAATAAATTTTTTTGCAATCCTGGCTGTTTTCGAAAACAAATCTGTTTGCAAGGCAAGTACTGCGAAAATGAGGCACGCGTCCGCCTTCCTGTTTGTATTCGGAATGGTTCGGGCAGCTAAACTGTCAGATAATCAAAGATTCAAAAATTCCATAGACATTCAGAATTCCGTATCCCCACGATTGATTTGGCCAGGATAAGGAAGGACTTTGGCGGACGCCGCTTTGAAACAGATCCTTTAGTTCCGCAGAAGAGAATACGCGGGGCGGATTTTGCTTCAGACCGGCTTCAAAAAGGAGGGCAGCTGCACCAGCAGTGAGCGCAGCGGCGGCGCAGGAGCCTGTGAGAGAGGAGTAGCTTCCGTCCGGGACAGGGGCAGTCACGCGCACGCCGGGAGAGACGAAATCCGGCTTGATCAGACCATTTCGCGTATAGCCGCGGCCGGAATGAAGATACAGGCTCTCATCGTATGCGCTCCAGGTGCCGACACTGATGACAGAGGGAGCGCAGGAAGGAATGACGAGTGTGGTATCTGCACTCGAGGCGTGAAAACGCACCTGGGGACTGACCAGTCCTTCCGCAGGCAGCCACAGATGAAAAACGCCGCTTTCGATTTCTGGAGTGCTGATCTGAATCCGCCATAGGCCCGGAGTCGGATCAGCAAAACGGATCAGGGTGACCAGGGAAGCGTCCGGCGGATGAACTGCAGCCCAGGTAAGGGCTATCCGGCTGTTTTCCAGCAGAAAGGAAAATTCTCTGGAGGTGCCGATGGCAGGGGAAACAGGGCGGATGGATTCTCCGAGGGGTGAAGTGAATCCGAGTGAAAGCAGGTTCGGTGCATCCGCCCAGAGCTCGATGGAAAAGCCGGACGTTTCTTCATCGACGAGGAGCTCTATGTCTGCAGATGCTTTTTCACGGGACAGTCTGTCCTGATAATGATGGTCGTATCCGACTTCATTTCCTGTGCCGGTGACAGCACAGACTCCCGGCTGGTAAAGAGCGGCTTCCAGCATGTTTTCCAGCGGCGAATGGCCGTCATGTCCTCCCTGGCTGGTCCCCAGAGGCAGGCAGATGACCAGCGGCATGGCAAGCTGCGCGGCGCAGTCAAGCAGATAGCGGATCCCAAGCATCAGGTCATCCTCCTGATAAGCAATGGATTCTTCCGGGATTCGAAAATAATCGCGCAGATATTGCTTGGTCGGTTTTAACTGCACAAATGCGATGCTGCAGTCGGGCGCGGCACCGGTGAAGCCTTCGCTTGCCTCCACACTTCCGCAGGCAATTCCGGCGACCGCTGTGCCGTGTCCGCTGGGGTCTGTCCGGGGAACCGGGTTTTTCTGTCCGGAAAACAGCGCCTCGTTGATTTGTACCTCCGTGTACTCCGTGCCGTAGGAGATGCCCTCAGGAGGGATGCCCCGTTCATCGCCCTGATCCCAGAGCCGCAGGATCCGGGTCGTACCATCCGCGTTCCGAAAGGCCGGGTGCGTGTAGTCAATGCCGGAATCGAGAATGCCGACCAATACCCCGGCGCCGGACAGATCCAGAGACGGGCGGATGCGGACAGGCAGAATGCCGGCTGCCTCCAGACTCACCACATTCATTTCCGTATAAAGCTTGGGGACGGCGGGGTAGCCGATTTCTTCTACCGTTGAGAGATGGTCTGCGAGCGGGACATAGAGAATGGAATATTGTTGGTTTACTTTCTGCACGAGATAATCCTGCCCGGCTGTTGTGCCGGCCGCCGGGTTCAAGACCCGGAAGAAGCCATTGCCGGAATCTGACGAGAGGGCATGAACCAGCATCGTGTTTTCCGGATCAGAAAATGCTTCCGGACGATCCGGCAGGGATGCTGTGTGGATAATGATATTTGAGTAGTTCTCACTGAGAGCAGGTGAAACAGAAAAAGAATCCACAGAAAATCACACTCCAGCCCTTCCGGAACGAGGGAGAACCATGCTGCCGGAGGGCGTTTTTGAAATCCTATGAATTCTTTTTTGAAAACAGACCTATCTCCTGATTGAAACAAACATTTTGCTCAGGCCGGATTATGCGTACAAAAGATCTGCATGAGAAATTGTTTCGCTCCAGGAATTGTTTCGTTTCGGAAACCGGAAAAAATAATTCGCATACGAACCTGCCTCACTTCCGGAATCTGCAAAAATGATCCGCATGCGAATTTACTTCGCGGCGGAATTTCAGGAGTTGAGATGAATATGCTCCCGGATCGCGTTAAAGCTCTCGCGGCTGATTACATGCTCTATCTTGCAGGCATCCTCCGTGGCTGTCTTTTCGTTCACCCCAAGCGAGACCAGCCAGGCGGAAATCCATTTATGACGTTCATAGATTTCCTCGGCGATCGCCCGCCCGGACTCGGTCAGCGTGATAAACCCGGCGTCCGATACGACGATGTGATTTTTCGCACGGAGATTTTTCATCGCGATACTGACACTTGATTTCTTAAAGCCGAGCTCAGTCGCAATGTCAACAGAACGTACGACCGGGAGCCGTTCACTCAGGATCAGGATCGTTTCCAGATAATTTTCAGCGGATTCATTTGTTGCACTCATTTTATTACCTCACAATATAAAGTCTTTTTACGCATGGCAGACGTCACGGAAATCCCGGCGAACATTCGCCTGACACGGATCGGAACGAAGAGCTGTTCAGCGGCCTGCCATCCTGAAAAGATACGTTATTATACAGTCACAGATCGAAGCGGACTGCTATCGTTCCTGTCAGTATAGCATCAAATTGAAAATGCGTAAAGAAAAACATTTTGGATTTTTCAGGACTTTTGTACAAAAAAAGCAGACAGATTTTGCGGATTCTTTCCAAAAAACCGCTTGACGAAGATAAAATGTTAGAGTATACTAACGCCAAAAAGGAATGACGAACTTAAATACGTCGTATAGTTTGCACGTATGCACGTTTACACAGTGACGCAAAACGTCCGAAGAGAAAGCTGTACGGATTTTCCGGAGCAGCAGAAAGGTTGATAAAATCAGCCGACGGAAACGCTAAGCTGTGAGAAAGGGGACGATGGGATGCCGCTTAGCATGGCAAAGACAGGAGAGGAAAATATCATCAAGAAGATCGGCGGAAAAGAAGAGACCAGGCTGTTTCTTGAGCGTCTTGGATTTGTTGTAGGCGGAGCAGTTTCGGTCATTTCTGAGGTGAATGGGAGCCTGATTGTAAATGTCCGGGATTCCCGCGTCGCGATTGGCAGGGAGATGGCCAATCATATTCTGGTCTGAAGAATGGAGGATATTATGAAAACATTGAAAGACACTACGGTAGGGGAGACCGTCCGGGTGGAAAAGATCGCCGGAGACGGTCCTGTGAAGAGAAGGATCATGGATATGGGCATCACAAAGGGTGTGGAAATTTTTGTCCGCAAGGTAGCTCCCTTAGGCGATCCGGTCGAGGTCACGGTGAGAGGCTATGAGCTGTCCCTTCGCAAAGAGGACGCGCAGATGATCCAGGTTTCATGATGCACGGTATATAGATTTTCCCGGTTTCATGACGCTGCATGCATAGAGGACCCGGGCTTCGCGGCACTGCATGCACAGAGGACCCGGGCTTCACGACGCAGGATACATAGATGATCCGGCTGTCGCGAAACAGGATAAGCAGATGACTTGAAAAATTTTTTTACAATGCAGTTAGTTTAAACAGACAAAAATTAGCAATTTGAGATTCGTATTAGAAAATTAAAACATATATATTAGTAAACTGAAATTTTCATTAGAACACGCGGAGCGATTTGCAGATGGCGATTGCAAACTGCGCAAAGCGAATCCCGCTGACGGAAAGCGGTGCATGCGAAAGCAGGTGCCGGGGACAGCAGCGATGCAGAAAAAGCATCAAATTATCAAAAGCATCAAATCAGCGAAAACATCAAAGGGCTCCAATATTGCTCTGAGATGGCCGCGGAGAAAGAAGGAGAGGAAAAAATGGCGATTAAGATTGCACTTGCGGGCAACCCGAACTGCGGCAAGACGACCTTGTTCAATGCACTGACGGGTTCCAACCAGTACGTGGGCAACTGGCCCGGCGTAACAGTGGAGAAAAAAGAAGGAAAGCTCAAAGGCCAGAAGGATGTTGAGATCACGGACCTTCCGGGTATCTATTCTCTTTCCCCCTATA
The DNA here is from genome assembly GCA_021201095.1 of Lachnospiraceae bacterium. Lineage (GTDB taxonomy): Bacteria > Bacillota > Clostridia > Lachnospirales > Lachnospiraceae > Choladousia. Next base: position 20,190 of record JAJQFO010000312.1, on the reverse strand, counting down.
CACTGGAGGAAGTCGTAGCGAGAAACTACATTATTAATGAGCAGCCGGATGCGATCATCAACATCGTGGATGGCACGAATATTGAGAGAAACCTGTATCTGTCTACGCAGGTGATCGAGCTGGGGATTCCGGTGGTCATCGCGGTCAATATGATGGATCTCGTAGAGAAGAGCGGAGACAAGATCAATACGAAGGCGCTTTCTAAGAGCCTGGGATGTGAAGTGGTCGAGATCTCTGCTATGAAGGGCACTGGCATTGATGAGCTGGCGAAGAGGGCAGTCGCAGCGGCTAATTCGAAGAAGGCGGTTGCGCGTGTACATAAGTTCGCGGATGAGGTAGAGGACGCGATTGAAAAGGTAGAAGAGAAGCTTGGCAGCAGCGTCGCGGAGCCGCAGAAGAGATTCTACGCAATCAAGCTTCTGGAGAAGGATGAAAAGATTGCGGAGCAGCTGAAAAGTGCGCCGAACGTGTCCGCCGAGATCAAAGCTCTTGAAGACGCCTTTGACGATGACACAGAGAGCATTATCACAAGCGAGCGCTATGCTTACATTTCTTCTATTATTGACAAATGTGTGAAGAAGGTAGCGGCAAAGGAAAAGCTGACGACCTCCGATAAGATCGACCGGATCGTGACCAACCGGATTCTGGCTCTGCCGATTTTTGCACTGGTGATGTTCCTGGTTTACTATATTGCAATGTCAACCATCGGCGCTGCGGCGACTGACTGGACAAATGACAACCTGTTTGGCGATGGCTTCCATCTCTTTAGCATCGGTACCTCTGCGTGGAGCGAGGCAGATGAAGAGTACGCGGGAGCAGCTGAAGTGGTGACCGGCTTTGTTGACTATGCGGCAGAGCAGGGCATGGACGTGGATGCGATCGCAGAGGCACTCGATGAGGAATCCGAAGAATATGATGCGGATGCGGCAGCGGAAGCACTTGATGAATTGATTGCGCTGTTTGACGAATCATCTGTAGCAGCGTATACTGTAGAAGATGAGGAAACACTGGAGGTTTCTGACGCGGAGGCATCCTATGAGGATCTGACTGCGGCTGCAGAGGTGTACGCGGCGTATGAATATACCGCTCCTGAGATGGGCGATTATGGTATTTACATTCCAAGTATCCCGATGCTCTTTGAGAGCGCGCTGAATGCGCTGAACTGCGCAGACTGGCTCTCCGGACTGGTTCTTGATGGTATTGTGGCAGGTATCGGCGCGGTGCTTGGTTTCGTTCCGCAGATGCTGGTGCTGTTTATCCTGCTGGCGTTCCTGGAGTATTGCGGTTACATGGCTCGTATCGCTTTTATCCTGGACCGTATCTTCCGTAGATTCGGCCTTTCTGGAAAATCCTTCATCCCGATGCTGGTCAGCATGGGCTGCGGCGTGCCGGGCGTCATGGCAAGCCGTACGATTGAAAATGAAAAAGACCGCCGGATGACGATCATGACGACAACCTTCATCCCCTGCGGCGCCAAGGTTCCGTTTATCGCGATGGTAGCGGGCGCACTCTTAGGCGGCAATCCGTTGATCGCTACGGCGGCTTATTTCATCGGCGTGGCAGCGGTCATCTGCTCCGGTATCATTCTGAAGAAGACCAAAATGTTTTCCGGAGATCCGGCTCCGTTCGTCATGGAGCTTCCGGCATACCACTGGCCGAAGGTCAGCGCGGTGCTGCGCAGCATGTGGGAGCGCGGCTGGTCCTTCATCAAGAAAGCCGGTACGATCATCCTGCTTTCGACCATCGTGATCTGGTTTACGACTTACTTTGGATTTGCGGAAGACGGTTTCCGTATGCTTGCTGAGGATGAGATCGACCACAGCATTCTGGCTGCCATCGGCGGCGCAATTGCCTGGATTTTCATCCCGCAGGGCTGGGGCAACTGGCAGGCGGCCGTGGCGTCCATCACCGGCCTCGTGGCAAAGGAGAACATCGTAGGCACGATGGGTATCCTCTACGCGAACGGCGACGGCACCGTATGGCAGAACATGCAGGCGGCTTTCGTCTCAGGCGGTTCTTCCGTAGCAGCCGGATTTTCCTTCCTGCTCTTTAACCTGCTGTGCGCACCGTGCTTTGCGGCCATGGGCGCCATCAAGCGTGAGATGAATAATATGAAATGGTTCTGGTTCGCGATCGGTTATCAGTGCGGCTTCGCTTACCTGGTATCTCTGGTGGTATATCAGCTCGTGGGACTTACCACAGGCGAATGCGGCTTCGGCATCTTCACGATCGTGGCGATCGCGATTGTAGTGCTGTTCCTGTACATGCTGTTCCGTCCGGATCCCTACAAAGAGTCAGCAAAAGCAGGCAAAATGGCGCGGGCAACGAACTGAAGGTTTTGATGTGAAAAAATGTGATTTGTTGAGTTAGGGAACACCTGCAATTAAACTGCTTTTGGCAATAAACAGACACGCAGGTGATGAGGGGCGGGGCTTAGCTCCGCCCTGATATGCATATTGATATCAAGAAGGGGGACATCATATGGGTACATTACTTGTTGGCGGAATCCTGATCGTGATTGTAGCACTCATCATCAGGAGCATGATCAAAGATAAAAAAGCCGGAAAATCCTTCCAGTGCGGCGGCGACTGCGGGCATTGCAAAGGACATTGTGAATAGAATCAGGAAAGTCAAATGGCCAAACAGGCCGGGTAAAAAACTTTTTTAAATTAGCTATTGAAATTTATAAAAAAATGTGTATAATGAAGAATGTTCGACAAAGAACAGCATTCAAAAGAACAGAAGGAAGTATAGCTCAGCTGGGATGAGCGTTCGCCTCACACGCGAAAGGTCAGGAGTTCGAGCCTCCTTACTTCCACTTATAAGGGCTTGTAGCTCAGCTGGGAGAGCGTTCGGTTCGCATCCGAGAGGTCGAGGGTTCGAATCCCTTCAGGTCCATTATTATTTATAAAAAGGCTTTGATCACAGGGGTGGTCAGAGCCTTTTTTATGCACACAGGCGCGAATGGATATTAGCAGCTAAAGCTGCTCGCGCCTGGCGCAGGCGGATAGGGGAGAAAGGCGTTCCCCTATCCGATTACTCTTAAATCTTTATACTTAAGATTTCCTTAACTCGGTTGACAGCCGAATGCTCTCATGATATCGTCCAGGTGTATTAGTAGGGTTAGTACAGTCAAAACAGTCGTTGCATTCCTGTGCTATCGCAGAAGCCTGACGACAGACGATATGAAACTGTTTTGAATGTACTAAAGAATGAACAGGTAAAATGAGCAGGAAAGGGTGGAAGCGATGATTGGTATTGATTTGCAGAACCGCCGCCCGATCTATGAACAGGTCGTGGAGGGGTTTGAAAATCTGATCGTGAACGGCGTTTTAGAGCCGGACAGCCAGATGCCGTCGGTGCGCTCCCTCGCGATGGAGCTCTCCATCAATCCGAACACAATCCAGAAGGCCTACAGTGTGCTGGAGCAGCAAGGCTATATTTACCCGGTCAAGGGGCGGGGGAATTTTGTGTCGGGAAACGGAGCTTTGATGAAACAGAAGAAGCAGGAGAGTGTGTTCCGCAGCCTGAATGAGCTGGTGAACCAGGGGAAGGAACTGGATATCGCGTGTGAGGATTTTCTGGATAAGGCCAGAGAATTCTATGAAACGGGGGTGGCAAAGTATGATACAGATTGAGCATGTGACAAAGCGCTTCGGGGATATTGTGGCGCTCAACGGGGTGGACGCGCAGATTGGGGAAAAGTGCATTTTCGGACTGGTCGGTACAAACGGAGCAGGGAAAAGCACGCTGCTGCGTGTGATCGCGGGAGTGCTGAAGGCGGAGGAAGGCCAGGTGCAGATTGACAATATCCCGGTTTGGGAGAATCCTCTCGCGAAAAGGAAAATCTGCTTTCTCCCGGATGTGGCGATGTTTTTTCCGAATGCCACGGCGGTTGTAATGAGAGACTATTATCAGACGGTATATCCGAAATTTGACAGCACACGGTTTGACGAGCTGCTGGGGAAATTCGACCTGGATCCCAAACGCAAGCTTTCGACCTTTTCCAAAGGAATGAAAAAGCAGGTGTCCGTATTGCTGGGGATCTGCGCGAATACAGAGTATCTGCTCTGCGATGAGACCTTTGACGGGCTGGATCCGGTGATGCGCCAGACGGTCAAAAGCCTGTTTGCGTCGGAAATTCTCAGCCGGAAGTTTACGCCGGTGATCGCTTCGCACAGTCTGCGGGAGATTGAGGACATCTGTGATTTTGTCGGGCTGCTGCACAAGGGCGGGATTCTTTTTGCAAAGGATCTCGATGAGATGAAGCTGGGCATTCACAAGATTCAGTGTGTGATTCCGGATGCGGCGGCTGAAGAAGCACTGCTTCAGGAACTGACGGTGCTGCAGAAGGAGAAACGAGGCTCACTCCTGACGATCGTGGTGCGCGGCACATATGATGAGATTGACTGGAAAATCCAGGCGCGGCAGCCGCTGTTTTCAGAGATTCTGCCGCTGACACTGGAGGAGATTTTTATCAGTGAAACGGAGGTGGCGGGTTATGACATCAAAAATCTCGTTTTCTAAGCTCGTCCGGGAAGAAATGCGCCAGCTGAACTGGCTGCTGGCAGTGCAGATGACGGCCTTTGTGCTGGTGCTGCCGTTTCGTGCGCTGATGTCCATGGCGATCCGGGAAAATCAGCTGACACGCAACGGGACAGCCGAATACAGTGCTTTGGAACAGTTTGCCCGGCATGTCGGACTGGGACATCCGGAAAATACCTTGCTGATTCTGGCTGTGGGAGCCATCGGGGCGCTGGCCGCGTTCGCTTACATTTTTTCTCAGGTCAGGCAGGATTTTTACCATAGTCTTTCTCTGAAACGAGAGGAGCTGTTTGCCGCGAAATATTTAGCCAGCTTTCTGACGTTTGTCCCATCTTACCTGATCAGTCAGATTCTGGTGCTGTTTGTCGGACTGTTTTATGGGGCGCTTACCAGGGAGATTGCGCTGGAGATCGTGCTTGCCAGCGGGCAGGGGATCCTGTTTTATCTGTGCAGCTATTCTGCGACGTTGCTGGCAATGATGCTGGCGGGAAATCTGCTGACCGCATTTCTGGCAATCGGCGCCTTTGTGGTTTACCTTCCGGTATGCAGGATTTTTGGCGAATCTCTGGCCAGTGAGTTTTTGAGCACACAAATGGAAACCGGCAGCTATGGCTTCGACAATTCCTGGCTGCGGTTTACCTCTCCCTGGGCATGGTGCCTGTATTCCACCGGACATGGCGGGAAGGGCACAACCGGGAGGATGGCTACACCCGGAGATCTCTGCCAGGTCATTGCCATTACCGTTGTACTGGTGCTGATTGCGCTGGCGCTTTACCGCATCCGCAGGACGGAGGCGGCCGGATCTGCCCTCGCATTTGGAGTACTGGAGCCGATCATCAAGGTGATGGTCACGGTGCCGGTGTCACTGGTGGCCGGACTGATCGCATACGAGCTGACAGAGACGGTCTTCTTTGAGGTAGTATTTATCCTGCTGTTCGGGGCGCTTGCAAGTATGGTGATCGAATTTATCTACCGTGTAGATATCCGGCAGGTGCTCTCCCATATGTGGCAGTTTGCCATAGCGGCTGTGATTGCCTGCGCGATCTTCTTTACCTTCCGGTTTGACCTGATGGGCTTCAATACGTATCTGCCCTCGGAGGATGAGGTTGCGGCCATGTCTGTGTCGTCTCCATTCTATAGTACCTATGTCAGCTATGACGAAAATGGGGATATCGTTTACTCTACCTCTGAGAAGGACTTTCTGGATCAGGTGGAATGGGAAGACTTCGCAGGAATCTATGAGCTTGCAGAAAATGGCGTGGAAAATGTCCGGCAATATAGCTCTTTTTATGAGACTTATGATGGGAGCAGCGTTTATATCAAATATTATCTGAAGAACGGGAAGGAGGTTTACCGCCGCTATCGGGTGGACACAGATCTTTACTGTGAAGTGATGAATGCGTTGATCGATGAGGAGGAATTCCGCAATCAGTATTTTGCAGTCTGCTCCTGGAATGAGGAACAGATGAGCAAAATTTCCAGTATCTGGGTCTCGTTTTACGGAGTCGATGAGATCCAGATGCTCCAGGGAGAGGATGATGTTGCAACCACGGCTGCTGAGGCAGAGGTGAATGCCGGGAAGAATTTGAAGGTTGAGGCAGAAACGAATGCAGGAGAAGACCTGGCTGCTGAGACAGAAGATATGAATGCCGGGGAGGATTCGAATGCTGTGGCTGATGTAGATGTTGATACTGAGACAGATACAGATTCTGCCGAAAATGAGGATGCCTGGAAGGAAGCAGATGATGAGACAGCTGCGGATGCCTATTACTTTGACTCCTACCTGTCCGTTGAGTCTTACCTGTCCATTGACATATCGGTGCCTCTCTCCAGACTCTCCGATCTGGTGGAAGCCTACCGGGAGGACCTGAAATCGGTTTCCTTTGAGGATATTTACTATAACGACGGGAGTGAGATTTACTTTTACCTGGAGCATACCTACCGCAGTGATACGTATCCGGTCAACATCAGTTTTACGAATACGATGGCGCTGCTCAAGGAGATTTACGAGGAGCAGCAGGACTGAAACTAAAATAGAGCGGCAGTGCTAAAGAAAAGGGGAATGCGTGAAAGCGTGTTCCTTTTTTCGACTGAGAATAATCACTATGATACTTGTTCTGCCGGTAATTGATCTGCACGCTTTCTGAGATTGCGGCACTGACAGTGATTACTTGGAAAACTACTTTGCGTTTATCTGCGAAGATAGTGAACAGTTACGCGTTGACAGTGATTTGCTAAAATGGTAACATATGGGTTGCCTTGGATAAAAAGGGTTAGAGCATCTGTAATTAATTGCTTTCGGCGCAATTGGAAGGCGCGCAGATGGAAAGGAATAGCAGATTATGTCGATAGAGATTGTAAGAGAGCACTTAAAGAAATGGAACGTGCAGGATCGGATTCTGGAGTTTTCGGTGTCAAGTGCGACCGTTGAGCTGGCGGCGGAGGCCGTGGGCTGTGAGCCAGCGCGGATTGCAAAGACACTGTCTTTTCTGGTACCGGACGTGGATAGGACAAACGGACAGATGGAAGGCGGACAAAAAGGGCAGTCCGGACAGTCTGCCGCAGAAGAAGCCGGATTTCATGCAATTTTGATTGTTGCCGCAGGAGACGCGAAGGTAGATAACAGCAAGTACAAGCATTATTTTCATACAAAGGCGAAAATGCTAAAGGGTGAACAGGTGACGGAACTGATCGGACACGCCATCGGCGGCGTCTGCCCGTTTGGAGTGAAAGAGGGGACGGAGATTTTTCTGGATGTTTCACTGAAACGGTTTGAGACAGTGTTCCCGGCTGCCGGGAGTTCGAACAGCGCCATTGAGGTGACGATGGAGGAGCTGGAACGGTTTTCCGGCAGCCATACCTGGGTGGATCTGTGTAAGGGATGGCAGACAGATGCGGATGAAGGGTGAGCGGGAGAATTGTCTGATAGTACAAAATTGGAAATGAAATAACGAGAAAAGTGGAGGACAGAACTGTCTGATGAGGTTGTCAGAAGAACCTGGGGGCGGCAGATGAAGATAGATGAGCTGCAAACAACTCTGTTGTGTGACGGACTCTGGATAACCTATTGACGCGCCTGCGCTTTGCCGGGAGGAATTGTGGAATGTGGAAATTATTGAAATATATGAAAGCTTACAGAAAGGAATCCTTCTGCGCGCCGCTTTTTAAGCTGCTGGAGGCTTCCTTTGAGCTGCTGGTGCCTCTGGTGATGGCGCGCATCATCGACGTGGGCATTAAGAATCAGGACACGGCCTATATCCTGCGCATGTGTCTGCTGATGGTTGCACTGGGCGTGATCGGCCTGGTATGCGCGGTCACGGCCCAGTATTTTTCCGCAAAGGCTGCGGTCGGATTTTCCGCTAAGCTGCGCGAGGTGCTGTTTGCGCATGTACAGGCGCTTTCTTTCACGGAGCAGGACGATATCGGGACGTCCACGCTGATTACGCGGATGACGAGCGACATCAACCAGGTGCAGTCGGGTGTGAACCTGTTTCTGCGGCTGTTTCTGCGCTCCCCGTTTATCGTATTCGGCGCAATGGCCATGGCCTTTACGATTGATGTAAAGGCGGCGTTTGTGTTTGTGGTGGTCATTCCGATTCTCTGTGTGATCGTCTTTGGCATCATGCTGATCAGTATCCCGATGTACCGGCGCGTACAGGAACGTCTCGACGCGGTCGTGCGCCTGACCCGGGAAAACCTACTGGGTGTGCGTGTGATCCGGGCCTTCTGCCGGGAGCCGGAGGAGGTCAGAGATTTTGAAGGAAAGAATGAACTGCTGGTGAAAGCCCAGCTGCTCTCCGGGCGTATTTCGGCGATGATGAATCCGATGACCTACGTGGTGATCAATATGGGACTGGTCGTGCTGTTGTATGTCGGTGCTACGCGGGTTGACGCCGGATTCATCACGCAAGGCAGCGTCGTGGCACTGGTCAACTATATGTCGCAGATCCTGGTGGAGCTGGTGAAGCTGGCCAACCTGATCATAACCGTGACCAAGGCGATTGCCTGCGGCAACCGGATTCAGAGCGTGCTGGACGTGCCGGCCGGGATGGAGACGCCGGCCAGAATGGAGGAGTCAGAGCAGGAGGCGGCGGAACCGTGGGGCAGAGCGGACACTCAGGGCAGCGCGAAAGTATCAGGCGGTGTGGCATCAAAAACAGAGACACAGAAGAGTACCGGGAAGCCTTCGCGGAAAGGTTTTGCGGAAATCCAGGCAGAATCTTCCGTGGGCGACGAAGCTGCCGTGGTCGCCTTCGACCATGTGAACTTCAGCTATCGCGGCGCGGGCGCAGATGCTTTAAGCGACCTGACCTTTGCCGCGCGCAGGGGAGAGACGATCGGCATCATCGGCGGGACCGGCTCCGGGAAAACCTCTCTGGTCAGCCTGATTCCCCGCTTTTACGACGTGCGCTCCGGCAGTGTGAAGGTCGACGGCAGGGATGTGCGGGAGTATCCGCTGGAGGAGCTGCGTAAGAAGGTCGGCATAGTGATGCAAAAGCCGGTGCTGTTTAAGGGAACCATCCGCAGCAATCTGCTCTGGGGAAATGAGAATGCGGCGGATGAGGATCTCATCGAGGCGGTCCGCGCCGCCCAGGCGGAGGATGTGGTGCTCTCTAAGGGCCAGGAGACCCGGGAAGAATCCGCTCATTCGAAAAGCCAGGAAACGCTTGCGGAAGCAAAAACTCCTCACTCGAAGACGTCAGACCGTGGAAACGAGAACCCTTCAGCAGCAAAGTCCCGGGAGAAAAAATCAGAGGACGCCGCACTCATCAGAGGTCTGGACGCGGCGGTGGAGCAGGAGGGACGCAATTTCTCCGGCGGTCAGAAGCAGCGTCTGACGATTGCGCGCGCACTGGTGCGCCATCCGGAAATCCTGATTCTGGACGACAGTGCTTCTGCTCTGGACTTTGCGACCGACGCACGGCTGCGCGGGGCGATCCGCAGACTGAACGAAAAAGGAGACCTGACGGTATTTATTGTCTCACAGCGTACCTCGTCCATCGCCCACGCGGACAAGATCCTTGTACTGGAGGATGGACATGTGGCAGGCATCGGTACGCATAAAGAATTGCTTGCGTCCTGTGAAGTGTATCAGGAAACGCATTATTCGCAGTTTCCAAAGACAGAGACTGCGGGAGAAGCTGGCTTGAAAAAGGATTCGTCACAGGATTTTTCACGGACAAAGTCTGTGCCGGATCCGAAAGCTTCGGGAAGAAACATTTCGGGCAGGGATAGTGCATCGGGCAGCGACAAAGCACTGGGCAGGAAAAGCTCGGATGGATCAAAACCGGAAGGAAAGGGGGTGCTGGCATGAAAAAGAAAAGCGGACAGGCAGAAGTATTAAAACGAGTGCTGCAGTGTATCCGCCCGCATGCGCCGATTGTACTGCTTTCTCTGATCATGGCGGTGATTTCGGTTGTGCTGACGCTCTACCTGCCGGTGCTGACCGGTCAGATTGTGGATCTCATCATCGGTCCCGGCGAGGTGGATTTTGAAGCAATTTTTGGGATTATGCATAAAATGGCGGCCGCAATCCTTTTCACGGCGCTGGCGCAGTGGCTGATGAATATTTTCAACAACCGGATCGTCTACCGCGTATCGAGCGAGGTGCGTACGCAGGCCTTCCGGAAGATCGAAATTCTGCCGCTGGGGTATCTGGATACGCATTCCTCCGGAGAAATGGTCAGCCGTGTCATTGCGGATGTCGACCAGTTTTCCGACGGCCTGCTGATGGGCTTTACCCAGCTGTTTACCGGCGTTGTGACGATCGTGGGCACTCTGTTTTTCATGCTTTCGGTAAATATGCGCATCACGCTGGTCGTGGTGGTGCTGACCCCGGTATCCTTGCTGGTGGCGAATTTTATCGCAAAGAGAACCTATTCCATGTTCCGCAAGCAGTCAGAGACGCGCGGGGAGCAGACCGCGCTGATAGACGAGATGATCGGGAACCAGAAGGTCGTGCAGGCCTATGGGCAGGAGGCGCATGTACAGGAGCAGTTTAACGAGGTAAACGCCCGGCTTTCCCAGTATTCCCTGCGCGCGATCTTTTTCTCTTCCCTGACCAACCCGTGCACACGCTTTGTCAACAGCCTGGTCTACACCGGAGTCGGCCTGACAGGTGCGCTTTCGGTTGTGGGAGGCCTGATGAGTGTCGGGCAGCTCTCCGCATTTTTATCTTACGCGAACCAGTACACCAAGCCATTTAACGAGATTTCCGGCGTGGTGACGGAGCTGCAGAACGCGATTGCCTGTGCAGGCCGCATCTTTGAATTGATTGACGCAGAAGCGGAGAAGCCGGACGCAGATCCCGCAAAAGAGCTGCCGTCCGATCCGGGTGCAGTCACGCTGAATCATGTGAGCTTTTCCTATTCAAAAGAGACGCCTTTGATTGAGAACTTTAATCTTGCCGTGCATCCGGGACAGCGTGTCGCGATTGTCGGGCCGACCGGCTGCGGCAAGACGACCATGATCAACCTGCTGATGCGGTTTTATGATGTGGACGGAGGAAGCATCTCTATAGAAGGAAGAGATATCCGCAGCCTGAAGCGCTCAGACCTGCGCAGTGCCTACGGAATGGTGCTGCAGGATACCTGGCTGCGGGCAGGCACCATCCGGGAAAATATCGCCATGGGGCGTCCGGACGCGACGGAAGAAGAGATTATTCAGGCAGCGAAGGATTCCCATGCACACAGCTTTATCCGCAGGCTTCCCCAGGGGTATGACACCGTGATCGGCGAAAACGGAGGCAATCTCTCCCAGGGACAGAAGCAGCTTTTGTGCATCGCCCGTGTGATGCTGACTCTGCCGCCGATGCTGATTCTCGATGAGGCGACATCCTCCATCGATACCCGTACGGAAATTCGTATCCAGCAGGCCTTCCAGAAGATGATGCAGGGGCGCACGAGCTTCATTGTGGCGCACCGCCTCTCTACCATTCAGAACGCGGATGTGATTCTGGTCATGAAGGACGGTCATATTATCGAGCAGGGCACGCATCAGGAGCTTCTTGAAAAAGCAGGCTTCTATGCGAATCTTTACAACAGTCAGTTTGTTATGCCGGGACAGGTGTGACACAGGAGTTGTCCCGACAAGCTTTCAAAACAGATACCCGGAACGGCATAAACCTGTCCTCCCGGGTATTATCAGTCTGACATTGTATTTTAATTTTGCAACGATTTCCCTTGAAATTTCGGCTCAAATCTATTACCATGAGGATAACAGATGAGCACTTAAGGGGGCAATATCTGTGTGTTACACATTTGACGCCGGCTATGTGTACGGCAAAGACACATGTACCGGATTTGACCAGGCGGATGGGACCGCCGGAATGGAGGAATTCCTATGGCAATTGGTATGCAGGCCTTTCTCTGGCTGGCACTGCTGGTGCTTTTGCTGCTGATTGAGGCCGTCACTCTGGGACTTACGACGATCTGGTTCGCCGGGGGTGCGCTGGTCGCGTTTATCCTGGCAATTTTGCAGATGAGTCCGGCTGTGCAGGCCGCTGCATTCTGCCTGGTATCGGTGCTGCTGCTGGTATTTACCAGACCAGCCGCTGCCCATTGGCTGAACCGGGACCGGACGCGGACGAATGTGCAGAGCCTGATCGGAGAGAGGGCAGTGGTCACAGAGACAATTGACAACCTGGCAGCTGCCGGACAGGTGCAGGTGCACGGGCAGTACTGGACGGCGCGCGCCGCAGAGCAGTCAGGAGTCATTGAAACAGGGAAAAATGTTATCATTGAAGAAATCAGCGGGGTAAAGCTGATCGTGAGGGAGGTTTAAAAAATGGTGAATGGAAACAGCAACTGGGTAAGCTTTGGCTTCGGAACAGTTTTAGTAATTATTTTGATTCTGGTAGCACTGTGGATCCTCGCGTCCTGCATCAAAATCGTGCCGCAGGCGCAGGCGATCGTCCTGGAGCGTCTGGGAGGCTATCAGGCGACCTGGGATGTGGGACTGCATTTTAAAGTGCCGTTCATTGACCGCGTGGCCAGAAAGGTAAACTTAAAGGAGCAGGTCGTAGACTTTGATCCGCAGCCGGTCATTACAAAGGATAACGTAACCATGCAGATTGACACGGTCGTGTTTTTCCAGATCACAGACCCGAAGCTTTACGCCTATGGCGTGGAAAATCCGATCATGGCGATTGAGAACCTGACCGCTACAACGCTGAGAAACATCATCGGTGATATGGAGCTGGATCAGACGCTGACCTCCCGCGAGGTGATCAACACGCAGATGCGTGCGACTCTGGATGTGGCGACCGACCCGTGGGGTATCAAGGTCAATCGTGTTGAGCTGAAAAACATCCTGCCGCCGTCGCAGATCATTGACGCGATGGAGAAGCAGATGAAGGCCGAGCGTGAGCGCCGTGAGGCGATCCTGAGAGCCGAGGGTGAGAAGAAATCCTCCATTCTCGTAGCCGAGGGACAGAAGCAGTCGGCGATCCTGGATGCAGAGGCAGAGAAGCAGGCCGCGATCCTCCGTGCAGAGGCACAGAAGGAAAAAATGATCCGCGAGGCGGAAGGCGAGGCAGAGGCTATTCTGAAGGTCAACCAGGCCAAGGCGGAAGGCATCCGGGTGATCCGCGAGGCGGAAGCGGATCAGGCGGTACTGACTCTTAAGAGTTTCGAGACGCTTGAAAAAGTCGCGGACGGTCAGGCAACCAAGATTATTATCCCGTCAGAGCTGCAAAATGTCGCTGGTCTGGTTACGGCGGCAGTGGAGGTCGCGAAGGGCTGAAAAAAATAGTGAGCGCTCCTGTAATGAAATTGCCTTCGGCTAAGGGCAGGTGCGCTGGTGGTAAGGAAAGAGGACGAACAATCATGAACTTAACAGGCAGAAATTTTCTGACATTAAAGGATTTTACACCGCAGGAGATCGAGTATCTGCTGGATCTGGCGGCTGAACTAAAGGCGAAGAAGAAAGCCGGCGTGGCGGAGCAGCCGCTTGCCGGAAAAAATATCGCGCTGATTTTTGAAAAAACCAGCACCCGCACCCGCTGTTCCTTTGAAGTGGCTTCCCACGACCTTGGAGCGCATGTGACCTATCTGGACCCTTCCGGCTCCCAGATCGGCAAAAAGGAGAGCATCCGCGACACGGCCCGCGTGCTGGGAAGAATGTTTGACGGTATCGAATACCGCGGCTACGGGCAGGAGATCGTTGAAGAACTGGCAAAATATGCGGGCGTCCCGGTGTGGAACGGCCTGACCAATGAATATCATCCGACCCAGATCCTCGCGGACCTGCTTACCGTCCGCGAGCATTTCGGAGATCTGAAGGGGAGAAAGCTGGCTTACTTCGGCGACGCCCGCTATAATATGGGTAATTCCCTGATGATCGGCTGTGCAAAGATGGGCATGCACTTTACTGCCTGTACAGCAAAGGAATATTTTCCAAATCCGGAGCTGGTGGCGCTGTGTCAGTCTTACGCGTCAGAGAGCGGCGGCTCAATCACGCTGACGGATTCCGTGGAGCAGGGCGCGGCGGACGCGGACATCCTTTACACAGACGTCTGGGTATCCATGGGTGAGCCTGATGAGGTCTGGGCAGAGCGGATACAGGCGCTTTTGCCGTATCAGGTCAACGCGAAGGTACTGTCTCTGGCGAAAAAGGACGCGATTTTCATGCATTGCCTGCCTGCCTTCCATGATTTGAAGACTACCATTGGCCAGGAGGTACATGACAAATTCGGCCTGACCGAGATGGAAGTGACGGACGAAGTATTCGAATCTCCGCAGTCCGTCGTATTTGACGAGGCGGAAAACCGCATGCATACGATCAAGGCGGTCATTGCGGCGACGCTTTCGTGAATATCTGAGTTAAATTTCATCGTTTCGTGCGGGGAAATGCTCTGCGGCAATTGTGTGGCCGGGGTATAAACAGTATTGGAAGAGGTACTTTTCAGAGTATCTATATTTTGATTTATTCCTATATGGCCGATCCGGATCTGGCGCAGACAAAAAAGAAAAAGAGGGATACATTGAAAAAAGGCAAAGGAAAAACAGACATCACGCTAAAAGAAGCAGATCTGCGCAAAGCCGAGTGGTTTGGAAGTGTGACAGCAGTTCTGCTTATCGTGCTGAGTATCTTTTTCATGAGCGGACTTTTGCAGAATTTCTGGGTGCTGAGATTTATTCAGATTCTGGGGATTCTTATGAATCTGGTTGTTTTCCTGATATCGGTGGTGCGGAAAAATGCATTTGCCACAGCGATTTCTCTGCTGTTGTTGGTGGGGGAAGCTGCGGTGATTATCTATTTTATAATTTAAAAGTACTGAGGAATCCACGTAACTTCAGGTGCGTGGTTTATAAGGGAAACTTTTATCAGAATGGGCGGAGAGAGATCGGTATCCCATTCTGATACAGATCAACACACGTATGCTTTTCTTCAGGAAAGAACGAAAGGATATGAATTAAAGTATGCGGATCGTACTTTGTTAAATTATCGAGCGTGGATTGAAACAATGGAGCTGTTTCGTTTGAAACTGGATATCCCGCATAAAATGCGGGATATTTCACGGCCGGAGCGGCAGAAAACTCCCCTGATCTGATGAGAGTGGAAGGAATGGGAATGAAGGAAAAAATATTGTCTCTGCTGAGCGAGAATGAGGAATATGTATCCGGACAGGCACTCTGTAAAGAGCTTGGAGTATCGCGCACAGCCATCTGGAAGGTGATCAACCAGCTCAAGGAGGATGGCTATGAGATTGAGTCCGTGACTGGCAAGGGCTATCGGCTGATGCACCGGCCGGATTGCATTACCGCGGAAGAGATTACAAGCCGGTTACATACACAGTGGGCGGCCAGACCGGTATACTATTTTGAGAAGATCGATTCGACGAACAGTGAGGCAAAGCGTCAGGCAGAGCAGGGGGCTTCAAACGGCACGCTGGTTGTCGCAGAAGAGCAGGAGCAGGGAAAGGGACGCCGCGGGCGCAGCTGGGTGACTCCGGCAGGCTCCGCAATTGCGATGAGTCTGCTGCTGCGCCCGGGACTCGAAGGGAAGGCTTCAACTACTTTCAATCAGACAGGAACGGGTGAATCTGACGGAAACAAAAAAACAGTACTTCACCCAGACCGTGCGCCGATGCTGACGCTGGTGATGGGGCTGACTGTGGCTGCGGCCTGCCGCGATATCTGCGGCGCGGAGGTTGGCATCAAATGGCCCAATGACGTGGTCGCGGAGGGAAAAAAGATCTGCGGAATCCTTACCGAAATGAGCTGCGAGGTCGACTATATTAATTATGTAGTGATTGGGATCGGCATCAATACCGGGATTGAACAGTTTCCGTCCGAGCTGGAAAACACAGCGGTTTCTCTGCACACCCTGATGGGGCGCAGGCCGGACCGTGCCAGGCTGATCGCAGCCTGCATGGAGAAATTTGAATTCTATTACAATCGTTTTATGGAAACGCAGGACTATTCCCTTCTGATGGACGAATACAACGCACTTCTGGCCGGAAAGGGAGGAAGAGTCCGGGTGCTCGCCCCGGGAAATGAATTTGAAGGGATCTCCGAGGGCATTAATCCCAAAGGCGAGCTGCTGGTACGCCGGGATGACGGCAGCGTGGAAGCAATCTTTGCCGGAGAAGTATCCGTGCGCGGGATTTACGGATATATTTGATACAAAAAGGAAGTAGATATGAATGGAAAATAAGAAGAAAAAAAATACTGCGGCGGGTTCCACCGTTGTTCTTTGCGGAGCGAGCGCTTATGAGCAGAAATACTACCTGAATGAGGTGTTTCAGAATCTTCCGGAGCAGATCCGGGAGGAGCTGCAGATTATGTGCGTCCTCTTTACGGAAGACATCGGGGGCGTGTTTCTGCTCGAGTTTGATGAGAATGGTACCCTGCAGTTTTGCACCGAGGCCAGGG
Organism: Lachnospiraceae bacterium; assembly: GCA_021201095.1. GTDB lineage: Bacteria > Bacillota > Clostridia > Lachnospirales > Lachnospiraceae > Choladousia. Next base: position 3,769 of record JAJQFO010000312.1, on the reverse strand, counting down.
AAGATGATTTTTCCTACGACGAAATCGGCTGCGCCCTGAAAATCAAGGAGCTGCGGCGTACAAAGAGCGATCTTCTGCGCTCGCTGGAGCTTTATTACAAAATCCTGACCGGGAAAATCCGGCCGGAGGATATTCCGGAGGACGAATAAGCTTGCATTTTAGTATCCGCAGAAGGCAAAACACGACTATTCGAATGCAAATAAAGAAAAACTGACTTGGGCAATGCCCCGTAAAACAAATGTTCCGCAAAGCAGATGCCCGTAAAACGAAAGCCCTACAAAGAAAATGTCTCATAAAACAGATGTTGCACAAAACGGATGCCCGTAAAACGAATGTCCCGCAAGGAAGTTGTCCCATAAAACAGGTGTTACGCAAGACAGATGGAGAGAGCATGCATGAAAATCGGCAGTGTTTCATTAGAGAACAACATCATACTTGCACCAATGGCAGGGGTTACCGACCTGCCTTTTCGTCTTTTATGCCGCGAGCAGGGGGCAGGATTGGTCTGCACGGAAATGGTGAGCGCGAAGGCCATTTATTACCACAACAAAAATACGGATGTGCTGATGGCGATATCGCCCGAAGAACATCCAGTGTCCGTGCAATTGTTCGGCTCCGACCCGGATATCATCAGCGAGATGGCGGCGGCCATAGAGGAGCAGCCATTTGACATTCTGGATTTCAATATGGGCTGCCCGGTGCCGAAGGTGACTAAAAATGGCGAAGGCTCTGCCCTGATGCGGGAGCCGAAGCTGGTGGAGAAAATTATTACAAAAACGGTGCGCAGGATTCATAAGCCGATGACAGTCAAGATACGCAAGGGCTTTACAGAAGACGAGATTAACGCAGTTGAGATCGCCCGGATCGCGGAAGCCTCCGGAGCGGCGGCAATCGCCGTCCATGGGCGTACCAGGGAGCAATACTATACAGGCAAAGCGGACTGGGACATCATCCGTCAGGTCAAAGAAGCGGTGAAAATACCGGTGATCGGAAATGGAGACGTGGATTCGGCACAGGCCGCGAAGCGTATGCTTGACGAGACCGGCTGCGACGGAGTTATGGTTGGCCGGGCCGCAAAGGGGAATCCCTGGCTGTTTGGACAGATACAGGCTTATCTGGCAGACGGGACGCTTCCTGCGCCGCCGTCCGCCGCTGAGGTAAAAGCCATGATGCTGCGCCACGCCCGGATGGAGGTTTCCTTTAAAGGAGAATATACTGGAATCCGCGAAATGCGCGCGCATATTTCCTGGTACACGGCCGGCTTTCCCAACTCGTCCAGACTTCGCGCCGCCATCAATCAGGCAGAGACTTATGCAGAACTGGAAGGTTTGCTGAACGAGAAATTTATCTGAAGGACGTATATTTATAATTTTTATCAAATATTTTGCCAAAATAAAAAAATATATTTTCTTGACAAAGCGGGGGCAATCCATTACAATACTGTAATTGTGAAGCGCAGGCATGATAGGCTACGGAAGAAAAATTCGGTGGGTGATGCCCGCGCTTGTCATGTTTGTAATTTCTAGAGCACCTGCAGCTAAACTGCCTTCGGCAATGGGCAGGTGCGATGGTTGCAAGGAAGGTGAATTGTAATGGGAAACGTAGAAGAAAAGAAGAATCTGATGACCTATGCAGGTCTGCGCAAGCTCGAGGAAGAGCTGCATGAGCTCAAGGTAGTCCGCAGAAAAGCAGTTGCTGAGAAAATCAAGGAAGCCAGAGAGCAGGGCGATATCTCAGAGAACGCAGAGTACGATGCGGCGATGGATGAGCAGCGCGACATCGAGGCTCGGATCGAGGAGATCGGCAAGCTGCTGAAAAACGCAGAAGTCGTAGTTGAGGACGATTTCGAAGCAGGCAAGATCAATGTCGGCTGTACCGTGCGGCTTTACGACGAGGAATACGAGGAGGAAGTAGAATATAGTATCGTCGGTTCCTCTGAGGCAAACAGCCTGCAGGGAAAGATTTCCAATGAGTCTCCGGTAGGCAAAGCATTGATCGGTCATACCGTCGGCGAAACGATTTCAGTAGAGACCCAGGCGGGCGTCATGGAATACAAGATCCTCGGAATTGAGCGCACCGCATAAGTAAACAGCGTCAGAAGCAGAATGGTCTGCTTTGGGGATCCGGAGTAAGATCATGAGACAACAGTATTAATATAAGAAAACAACATTTAAGGAGGCAGAGCAAAGTGGCAGAACAGAAGACCGCACAGACCGTAGACACAAAGCAGCTGCTGAAGGTACGCCGTGACAAGCTGAAGGAACTGCAGGAGAGCGGGAACGACCCGTTCCAGATCCGCAAATACGACGTATCCAGTCACAGCAAAGAGATCACAGATAATTTTGAACAGCTTGAAGGAAAAACTGTCAGCGTGGCAGGTCGTCTGATGTCGAAACGGATCATGGGCAAAGCCTCCTTCTGCAATGTGCAGGATCTGCAGGGAAGCATTCAGGCCTATGTCGCCCGCGACGCGGTCGGCGAGGAGGAGTATAAGGCCTTCAAAAAGATGGACATCGGCGATATCGTCGGCCTGGAAGGCACCGTCTTTAAGACCAAGACAGGAGAAGTCTCCATCCACGCGACCAAGGTGCTTTTGCTTTCCAAGAGCCTTCAGATCCTTCCGGAGAAATATCACGGCCTGACCAACACCGACACGCGCTATCGTCAGCGCTATATCGACCTGATCATGAATCAGGAGGTAAAGGACACCTTCGTAAAGCGCTCCCGGATCATCAGCGCGATCCGCCGCTACCTCGACGGGCAGGGCTTTCTTGAAGTCGAGACCCCGATGCTCGTAGCAAACGCCGGCGGAGCCGCTGCGCGGCCGTTTACCACACACTACAACGCACTGGACGAGGACGTGAAGCTCCGCATTTCTCTGGAGCTCTACTTAAAGCGTCTGATCGTCGGCGGCATGGAGCGCGTTTACGAGATTGGCCGCGTCTTCCGCAACGAAGGACTGGACACCCGGCATAATCCGGAATTTACCCTGATGGAGCTCTATCAGGCCTTTACGGACTATCACGGCATGATGGACCTGACCGAAAACCTGTACCGCCATGTGGCGCAGGAGGTACTCGGCACCACCACGATCACTTATCAGGGCACCGAGATGGATCTCGGAAAGCCCTTTGAACGCATCACCATGGTAGACGCTGTGAAAAAATACGCAGGTGTAGATTTCAATGAGATCCATACCCTCGAAGAAGCCCAGGCGGCAGCCAGCGAGCACCACCTGGCATTCGAAAAGCATCACAAAAAAGGCGACATCCTGAACCTGTTCTTCGAAGAATACGTTGAAAAGCATCTGATTCAGCCGACCTTTGTGATGGATCACCCAATCGAGATCTCGCCGCTCACCAAGAAAAAGCCGGAAAATCCGGACTACGTAGAGCGCTTCGAGTTCTTCATGAACGGCTGGGAGATGGCCAACGCCTACTCCGAGCTCAACGATCCGATCGACCAGCGTGAACGCTTCAAGGCGCAGGAAGAGCTGCTCGCCCTCGGCAACGAGGAGGCCAACACGACCGATGAAGACTTCCTCTACGCTCTGGAGCTCGGCATGCCCCCCACAGGCGGCATCGGCTTCGGCATCGATCGGATGGTAATGCTGCTCACAGACTCACCAGCAATAAGAGATGTTTTGCTGTTCCCCACGATGAGACACATTGAGCAGTAATACACCAGATATGCCCTGAAAATGCAGGAAAATACACAAAATCTTGTGGTTTTGAAGCTTTTTAGAAATGCTGTATGATTTAATTTATGA
>JAJQFO010000310.1 GCA_021201095.1 Lachnospiraceae bacterium | reverse complement strand
TTACCGCGGCTGCTGGCACGTATTTAGCCGGAGCTTCTTAGTCAGGTACCGTCATTTTCTTCCCTGCTGATAGAGCTTTACATACCGAAATACTTCTTCGCTCACGCGGCGTCGCTGCATCAGGGTTTCCCCCATTGTGCAATATTCCCCACTGCTGCCTCCCGTAGGAGTCTGGGCCGTGTCTCAGTCCCAATGTGGCCGGTCGCCCTCTCAGGCCGGCTACTGATCGTCGGTTTGGTAGGCCGTTACCCCACCAACTGCCTAATCAGACGCGGGCCCATCCTGTACTGCCGGAGCTTTTCACACTGAAACATGCGTTCCCGTGCGCTTATGCGGTATTAGCAGCCGTTTCCAGCTGTTGTCCCCCTGTACAGGGCAGGTTGCCCACGCGTTACTCACCCGTCCGCCACTCAGTCACCTCTGAATCCGCCCGAAGGCCTCATCTGAAATGCTTCGTTCGACTTGCATGTGTTAAGCACGCCGCCAGCGTTCATCCTGAGCCAGGATCAAACTCTCTGTAAAAATTTGATTCCGGGATCAGATAACGTTTGGCTATCATTTCCCTTTACTGTTTTAAAGGTCAGTTCCTTAAATTTAACTCTCGTACCCGGTCCTTTTCTTCTCTGGCGGCCTCTTGCAAAGCCTCCCGGTATTTTCCGGACCGGAACTTTCTAGAATCTTTTCAAGGTTGTCTCACTGTTCAGTTATCAAGGTTCTGTCACTCTCTTGCCTGTCTCCCTAGCGGAGCAACTCTGATAGGATATCACAGCTTTTTCCGGTTGTCAACAACTTTTTTAAATTTCTTTTCATTTTTTCAATCGCCTGTTTCCTTAGAACCCATGCATTTGAAAATCACGAAGCGGAGAAGGAGGGATTTGAACCCTCGCGCCGCGTGAACGACCTACACCCTTAGCAGGGGCGCCTCTTCAGCCTCTTGAGTACTTCTCCTGAATCTGAATATTTAAAGTTTAAAGTTGTCTGCTTCAACAGCGCTTTGTCATTATACTCGTGAGCGCATTTTTTGTCAACAACTTTTTTTCATTTTTCAAAATTATTTTTTAGTCCTACACAATCGAGCAGGGAGACTTGTCCCCTGCTCTCCCGCGCGGTTGCTGTGTGCCAGTAGCACACGTTTAGCAACGACCGAAGCGGCGTTGGACGTCCAGCGGACGTCCGTTTAGCGCGGGCCAGCGTAGACGGCTGTGGCTTTAGCTGCAAAGCTCCTTGCCCGGCCCTGTGCATTAAAAACGGGAGATCGCTCAAGCCGTTCAAGCGATCCCCCGGCATTCCGTTTCTTTGCTAATGATCAATTAGTTCGTGATCGTAAGCTCGGTGTCCTTGTCAAACACATGGATCTTGGATACGTCGATTGCGAACTTCGCTACATCTCCGGTCCTTACCTGTGTACGCGGGTTTACTCTTGCGGTAAAGTTAGCGCCTTCCAGTGTGAAGTACAGATATACTTCTGCACCAAGCAGCTCATAAACTTCAATTTTCGCTTCAAGAACAGCGCCGTCTGCCTTCGCAATATCTTCTTCCTCATCAGAAAGATGCTCCGGACGGATACCCATAACTACTGTCTTGCCATTGTATGCTTTTACCTTCTCAGCCTTCTCAGCTGGAAGCTTGATGCTGGTTGAGCCAACCTTCAGGCATACATCGTTGCCCTTTACTTCTACAGTAGCGTCTACCATATTCATCTGCGGAGATCCGATGAATCCTGCTACGAACAGGTTACCCGGCTTATTATAAAGGTTCTGCGGGCTGTCTACCTGCTGCATTACACCATCCTTCATAACAACGATTCTGGTACCAAGTGTCATAGCCTCGGTCTGGTCATGTGTTACGTAGATGATCGTAGCGCCCAGTCTCTGATGCAGTTTGGAGATCTCAGTTCTCATCTGTACACGAAGCTTTGCATCCAGGTTGGACAGCGGCTCGTCCATCAGGAATACCTTCGGCTCACGAACGATTGCACGACCCATAGCAACACGCTGTCTCTGTCCACCGGAAAGAGCCTTCGGCTTACGGTCAAGGAGTTTCTCAAGGTCAAGGATCTTTGCAGCTTCCGTTACCTGCTTTTTGATCTGATCCTTCGGTACTTTTCTCAGCTTAAGGCTGAATGCCATGTTGTCATATACAGTCATATGCGGATACAGAGCGTAGCTCTGGAATACCATCGCAATATCTCTGTCTTTCGGCTCTACATCATTTACAACTCTGTCGCCGATCTTCAGCTCGCCGGCTGTGATCTCTTCCAGACCAGCGATCATACGGAGTGTGGTGGATTTTCCGCATCCGGACGGTCCTACGAAAATGATAAACTCTTTATCCGCTACTTCGAGGTTGAAGTCTTTTACTGCCTCAAACCCGTTCGGATAGGTTTTGTTAATATGGGATAAGCTTAAACTTGCCATGTCTGAATCCTCCCTGATTCGTTATGTTCTGCTGAATGCTCAGCGCCTCTGTAATGGGTTCAGTATACTAAATTCCCCTTTTTTTTACCATACCATAACTGTACAAACATTTTTAAAACTTGTTGTGGGTTCTGCTTATGAAATTTGCATTTTTGAGTTGAGTCTGTCATTTTGACGAAATTTCACAATTTTTATGTGCAGATTGACGAACTCTTGAAATGCGTCTCCGTTTTGTGTATACTTATATCTATGAGTGTTCGAAAAAGTATTTCAGTATCGGCTGGCGTCAGCAAGCTGCATACCGCTCACATGCAATGCTTATATTGTTTCCGAGGTAAATGTTATGAATTACATTGTACTTGATCTGGAATGGAATCAGTGTCCATACGGTAAAGCACAGGAAGTCGCTGCGCTTCCTTTTGAAATTATAGAAATCGGAGCCGTGCGGCTGAACGAAGCGCGCCAGGTTACAGGGCGTTTCCGTGAGGTTGTCCGTCCTCAGGTCTATACCTCCCTGCACTTTCGGACGAAGGAGGTCATATCTTTGCGGGCAATGGATTTCGAGGGTGCCAGAAGCTTTCCCGAAGTCGCTGCAGACTTCTTTACGTGGTGCCGCAAAAACGATGTGGAAAGTCCAGATAACGACTCACACAGACATTACACGGGAAATCAGGATAACCGTCCGCGTGGAAATGACATCCATCCAGTGGATGACCTCCCTGCCTTCTGCACCTGGGGGCCTGCCGATCTGACCGAGCTGCAGCGTAATCTTTCTTATTATAATATAGAAAGCCCTTTTCCGTTTCCGCTATTGTATTTTGATATCCAGAAAATTTTCAGCATTGCCTACGAAGACCGCAAATCACGGAAGTCTCTGGAGTATGCTGTCGATTTTCTGCAGCTGCCAAAGGACATTTCCTTCCACAGTGCGCTGAGCGATGCAATCTATACCTCTCTGGTCATGCAGCGGATCAGCGATTCCCAGATCCTTGAAAATTCTTCTGTGGACTATTTCCGCACACCTCGTACAAGGAGCCAGGAAATCTATCTGCATTACAGCACCTATGATAAATTTGTTTCCCGGCTCTTTCCCTCAAGGAACCAGGCTATGAAGGATTCCATAGTCACATCCATGAAATGTCCTCTCTGCGGCAAGCCGGCTTCCAGAAAAATACGTTGGTTTTCTGCAGGCGGGCACAACCATTTCTGTCTCGCGTGGTGTCCAAAGCACGGGTATCTGAAGGGAAAAATCCGTCTGCGGCAGAACGCGGAGCATCTGACCTACGCTGTCAGAACAATAAAACCCGTTTCTGAGGAAGAAGCCGGACTGATTTATGAGAAAAAGGAAGCAGTAAAGGCCAGACGCCGTGAACATCGTCACTCCCAGGAGGTGTAAACCCCGCCCTTTTATTCTGGATAGATAAAACGTCTGTTTTCCAACAGAGCGTCCCGGTATTTTTGGATATAGTATTTTGCCATATTTAAATTTTGCTCTGAATAATTGCCGCACTGATCCGGCTGTGCCCCGGGGATTTCCCCTTCATAAGCAATAATGAAATCGCACATGTCTGTCACCAAATCCAGAATATCCTCCGGATTAAGATCGCCAAACATAACGAGATAGCAGCCTGTGCGGCATCCCATCGGCCCGAAGTAAACGATATCATCCTTACATGTGCTGTTTCTGAGATAGGTCGCAGCCATATGCTCAATTGTATGCAGTGCCGGCATATCAACCACCGGTTCTTTATTCGGCGCTGTAATGCGCATATCAAAGGTAGTTATGACGCAGTCCCCCCTTCTGTCTCTTCTGGACACATATAATCCAGGGAGCAGCTTCAGGTGGTTAATGGTAAAACTTGCAATTCTTTCCATAATGCAGCATGCCTCCATCTATTCGCAAAAAATCTTATATGGAATTCCCCGCCTCTCTTATCAGCGAGGCGGGGAACCATTTCTTATTTCAGATCACTATACATTCAATTGTAAATTAATGTTTCATCGCAACTGTGAAGATACTGAACAGTTACATTTTATCTATTTCACAGGATTTTACTTGGTCTGTTTAAAATTAGCTACCAGATCTTCCATCTCCTTGAGGAGGCAGTCAACCTTTCCATAGTAAGCGTCGTTGTTCAGAGGGTTGTCCATCTCCTCACCAATCTCCGAGAGGACTGCTTTCAGAGCCTCAATCCTCTTTTTGCCATTTCCATCCTTGTAAAGGATGTAGCGGCTGCGCTCATTTTCTTCCGGCGTCATCTTGCGCAGATAGACCTCCACATTCGGCTTCTCCCCAATATAGCGGTATGTGATGGACGGCGACGCATGATTCAGCAGATTCTGAAGGTAGTAAATGTCTCCTGTGGACTTATAGTAACGCCACGCAAACGTTTTGCGCATCGTCTGTGCCCCAATCGAGGCCAGTCCCATACTCTTGCCAGCCGCCTTCAGCGCGCGATATGCCTGCTCTCTGGACAGTGGGTTTGGAGAACTGGCGTGCCCCAGAATCAAGTATGCATCCGGATCCTTGCCTTCTGTATAATTCATAATTATTTCCTGCAGCTCCTTCGGAATATGGAAGGTCCGCTTAATATTCTTTGTCCCAATGCAGGCTTCAATGCTCTCCTTGCCGCGGATGTCCTTGTTCTTAAACTTCAGAATTTCCTGCAGCTGAAGCCCGGTACCTACGCCAATTTCAAACATGATATAGTACTTGTCATCCATCTCGCGCAGCTTTTCCTTAAACTTTTCCAATGTTTCTTCGTCTTTGATTGGTGCGACCCAGTTCATCTTTTATCCATCCCTTCTTAATTATTTATGGTAAACGGTACCTTTTCCGTTTATTCCCGCACAGGCTGCATTTTAATGCAGTCATAATCGGATAGGGGGAGTCCTCTCACTCTATCCGCCGCGCATATCCTATTATTTATTCCCCTGTTCTTTTTGAGCGGAAATCCGCTCCTGGCGCTCCTGCTCCAGTTCATCAATCAGGCGTTCCGTCTCGCGCGCCTTCCACTCCATCTCTTCCGCCTCACGTGCGGCTCTTTGAGCCTCCGCAGCCGCCAGCTCCTCCTGCTCTTTGCGGGTACGTTCCTGCTCCATCACGGCTCTGAGCTCAGCCTCAATCTCAGCCGCGGTCATGTTTTCTATTTCTTCTTCCCTTTTCTTTCGTTCCTCCTCCTCCAATCTTCTCCGCCGCCGGATCCGTGCGTCCGCTGTAGCCCGGAAAATCAATACAATGATTAACACGATCAAAATTATCAGAATCATCGCTCCCACAGCCACCACAACAATCATGTGGTCTTCCGCGTATGTCTTAAAATACTGATAACCTTCACCCAAAATAGTTTTTGTCTGATCAAGTACATCATCCAGTCCCTCAATCAGAATATTTTCCTCCGACGAACCAGTCTCTGCAGAAACCTCCGTCCCTACGCTGTACTGAGTCCGGATCGGAACCAATACTGTATTTAATTTACCAGCCGCCGTCCCGACCGGTTGTCCATTATATTCATATGAAAAAACTCTCGTGCTGCCATATGCCTCTGTAACCGTAATGGTAAGATCTTCATTAGAAGCGTCATTCGGAAGCGTTATATGCACACTGCAGTTTTCAAGAGGAACCCGCTCCCATACGGAAGAAAGAAACTTTGATGCAGTGCCGACATAGGCAAGATCCATTATATCATAAAAAGTGGATTTTGAACTAATATTCTCATAATTTTTTGTATAAAAATTTTCGAAACCATATTCGAGTATTTCTGTGGATTCTGCATAAGCTTTCCCTGCGCCGTTGACTCTTAAGATCACGGATACCAGGTTCATACCATCCTTACTGCCATAGGTCACAAGAGTATTCAGACACTGCGAAGTGTACCCGGTCTTTCCGCCCGTACACCACGACTGATAATATTCCGAATCAGACTGAAGCATTTTATGATGGTTCAGAAAGGAGCGGTCCTCCCCTGATAAATTTGTCTCCGGAATAATATACTCCGTCGTACCTACTATTTCACGGAAGGTCTCGTTCTGATAAGCAGCCTGGGCAATCAACGCCATGTCATACGCGCAGGTATAGTGGTCGTCGCTGTACAGTCCATGGGGGTTGGAGAAATGCGTGTTCACGCAGCCAAGCTCCTCGGCCTTCTCATTCATCATGTCAGCAAAGGCACTGACGCTGCCGGCAATATATTCCGCAACGCCGTTTGCGATGTCATTCGCCGAAGCCAGCATAATCCCATACGCACAGTCACGGAGGGTCATTTCCTCCCCTGGCTGGATGCCCAGATGCGTACTCCCCTCCTCGATATCATAAACGATCTCTGAAAAAGTAATCGTATCATCCAGATCGCAGTTTTCAATCAGAAGAAGCGTCGTCATGATCTTTGTGATGCTGGCCGGATATTGCTTTTCTGTCGCCTGCTTGCTGTAGAGGATCGTCCCCGTATCAATATCCATAACAACAGCCGACGCTGCTTCAATCGTGGGACCCTCGGGCCATCCTTCGATCTCATTGGACTCAATTGTATAATACCAGGACTCCGGAACCTCTGTCTCCGTCTGAGCAGCTTCTTCCTCCGCCAGAATAATCACAGAAGGCGCCAGAAGCAGCAGCCAGAATGCCAGCAGACCCGCCGTCACCGCTTTCCACTTTTTCATTTTTCACCTCATATCAGTATCAGCCTGTCAGACTGCCAGGTTTTTACATACAGCTATGAAACACACCCGCAATGATTCGTGTACATGTAAACAGGCAAGACGACTGCCGGACGAATGTTATCACCTTCGACAAACCTGCCGCCAAAATGTTACATGTAAACCCAAACATGCAAGTATTTCTAAAACATCAGCTCTATCTAAAAACAATGTTACTCAAAATTTCTAATTATTAGTATAGGGGAAACCCCAAAAAATTGCAAGCCCTTCCGAACATAAATATAAAGAAATAATTTTCAAAATATTTTCGGTACATTTTTCAAAAATCCATATCGTTAAGGTTGATTTTTTTGTATGGCCGCGATAAAGTAAAATCACTGCGTCATTTACGATTCTGTCAGGAATAAATTTTGCATACAAAAGGAGGCCTCCATGAAGCCTGAAATCTATCAACGATATCTTCAAGTCCTTCACGATGAGGTGGTGCCGGCACTTGGCTGCACTGAGCCGATTGCCATCGCCTTTGCCGCCGCATGGGCGAGAAAGCTTCTGGGCACACTCCCGGAACGTCTGGCGGTACAGGCAAGCGGCAGCATTATCAAGAACGTAAAAAGTGTGATCGTGCCAAATACCGGTCATCTGAAGGGAACCGAGGCCGCCTGCGCGGCCGGTGTCATCGCCGGGGACGCAGGCGCCGGGCTGGAGGTGCTCTCGTGTTTACAGGAAAGCCAGATTTCCGAAATCCGAAGCTACATGGACAGCGTACCGATCTCCGTATCCGCTCTGAATGAAGGACCCGTTTTCAACCTGATCGTGACCGCCTTCGCTTCAGAAGATGTCGTCCGCGTGCAGATCGCAGAGCATCACACACAGATCGTATTACTGGAAAAAAATGGAGAAGTCCTTTTTAAAAAAGATCTGGAGAATCCATCACAGGCTGCTGACCGCAGCTGGATGAGTGTAGAAGGTATCTGGGAATTTGTAGAGGCGCTGAATGTGGCCGATGTCTCAGAGCTGTTCGACAAAGTAATCGCCTGTAACATGGCCATTGCAGAAGAAGGCCTGCTTGGAAATTATGGTGCAAATGTCGGCAGTACCCTTCTTTTTACCTATGGCGACGGGATGTACAACCGCGCAAAAGCATACGCGGCGGCTGGTTCTGACGCGAGGATGGACGGCTGTGAGCTGCCGGTCTATATTAATTCCGGAAGCGGTAACCAGGGCATTGTGTGTTCGGTCCCGGTTATCATCTGCGCACGCGAGCTGGGCGTCAGTACAGATCAGCTATACCGTGCCCTCGCACTCTCAAATCTGATCGCCATTCATGAAAAAACCGGAATCGGCGCCCTGTCAGCCTACTGCGGAGCGGTCAGTGCCGGCGCCGCGGCCGGCGCCGCGATCGCCTACCTTTCCGGCGGAGGCTATAAGGAGGTCGCGCACACCATTGTCAACGCTGTAGCTATCGATTCCGGCATGATCTGTGACGGCGCGAAGGCCTCCTGCGCCGCTAAAATCGCATCCGCCGTAGACGCGGGCATTTTCGGCTTTCTCATGTACCAGCGGGGAGGGGAATTTCTCGACGGCGACGGTATCGTTGTCAAGGGCGTGGAAAATACGATACGCAATGTCGGCCGGCTCGGCCGGGAAGGGATGCGCGGGACAAACGAAGAAATCATCCGCATGATGACAGAAAAATAACGGACACTGCACGATACTGAACTTTTAATATTTTGGACATACTTTGGACATATTTCCATGATAGAAAATAATTTCCGGTCTTAAACACTTTTGGAATAAAAAAAGAGCAGAATTCCTTGATTTTTCAA
>JAJQFO010000247.1 GCA_021201095.1 Lachnospiraceae bacterium | reverse complement strand
GATTTCTGGCAGCCGCGATATGTCCGCCCATCAAAATACAGACGAAATCGCGTCCATCCTGGATGAATTTCTCGATGAGGATGTCGTGAACATTATAGACATTGATGGGCTGATGACCTTATTCAACGAATTTTATCATGCCCTTTACGACCTGCAGGCTGACGCAGAAGCACGTCTGCAGCTGCGGAATGTATTTTCCATGATTTACGAAAAGATTATTCTGGCCATGAACCGGCATTCGGCTGCGGTCATGAAGCAGGAGCAGCAGGCCAATTATGATATGAAGCTTTTCGTGCAGAATATTCTGCAGTTTGAGCAGGGGACCGACGAGAGCTACTGTTATGCACTGCGCAATCTGGACTGGCTCCAGATCGAAAATGCCTGGCTTTACCTGCTCCCGACCCCGGTGGAGCATTCCTTCCAGGAGCCGTTTGGGACACCCGATGAGCTCATACTGAAAACAGAGCGCATAAACGGGGTTACCTGCTCCATTCCGCTGCTGCGGCAGGCGCAGAGTCTGGAAGAAATGTATCAGCACACGAAACCGGACGGCCCGGAAGGGCATGCCCAGATCCTGCTGCCGCTGTTTTCCGGTAAAATGGTCTATGGAGTCCTGATCTGCGACATGACACGCGCCCTGTTTGTCAACGGCGAGTTCCTGGTCAACCAGCTTAGCTCCGCGATCAAAATGATCCTGCTTCTGCAGGCCAACGAAAAAATCCAGGCTCAGCTGGAAGCCAACCTGGAAACGCTTAAGGATCACAACATCGAGCTGGATGTGATTTCCAAATCCGACCCGCTCACCGGCCTCCTGAATGTCCGCGGCTTCAACACGCAGGCAGAGGAGCAGTTGACCGCCCTGCAAAAAGCCGGACGGCATCAGGTACTCCTCTACATCGACATGGACAACCTGAAACAAATCAACGATCAGTTCGGACACAAGGAAGGCGACAGCTCCCTGCGGCAGATCGGAAAAATTCTGCTGGAACTGGTGCGCGGTCACGGGATCGCGGGGCGCATCGGGGGAGACGAATTTACCTGTCTGCTGGAGGTGAGTGCCTGGGACAGTCTGAATGCCGATAGTTCGGAATGGGTTACCGGAACAAATGACAGAGAGCATGAACTGGCTGCAGACAGCGCGCATGAAACAGTAACCACCCAAGGGATCATCCCGGCCCTCTACAGCCAGTTCGACCGATATAATCAGACCAGCGGCAAGCCTTATCTTCTGACCGTCTCTGCCGGCGTCTGTCCGATCCGGCCGGACGATCCAATCACGCTGAAGGAAGCCCTGATGCTGGCAGATCAGAAGCTGTATGAAGCGAAAAAGGAACGTAAAAACAGATAATTTGAAACTTTGAAGGTACTGAACAGTTGCGATAGATTTACAATAAACGGAGGATCTCCATTATGGCAAAAACCTTTAATATTACCGGAGCCTGTTTCCCAAAGCTTCATTATATGGTCAACCTGTCGGAACGGCTTGAAAAAATCCGGAAAATGGTGGACAGCGGTTCCTATTTTACCATCAACCGTGGCCGCCAGTATGGAAAAACCACCACGCTCCTGTCTCTGATCGACTATCTGGGAAATAATTACGAAGTTGTATTTCTGGATTTTCAGGAGCTTGATTCCTCCTCTTATGCAGACACTGCTTCCTTCGTTGCGGCTGTTTCAAGCATGCTTCTGTTCACAGTAGATAATCTGCCTGACGGTGTGCGCAGACAGCTTACCGCGTTCGAAGAGGGAACCGAAACCATCGTCTCCTTCCAGAAACTGTTTCAGACCTTCACCCTGTGGTGCCGCGAATCTGAAAAACCAATCGTTCTTCTGATTGACGAGGTGGACACTGCAACAAACAATCAGGTGTTTCTGGATTTCCTGGCGCAGCTGCGCTCCGCCTATCTGGCGAGAAACAGAAAACCAGCTTTCCAGTCCGTCATTCTTGCCGGGGTGCACGATGTACAGAACATCAAAAGAAAAATCCGGCCGGACGAAGAACACAAGGAAAACTCTCCCTGGAATATTGCGGCCAAGTTTAATGTCGAGATGAATTTCTCTGCCGAAGAGATCTGCAAAATGCTCCAGACCTACGAAGAAGACTGGCATACCGACATGGACACTGAAGCAATCTCGCAGATGATCTATGACTATACCTCCGGCTATCCCGTTCTCGTCTCAAACATCTGCAAGATCCTCGATGAGGAGCTGGCCGGTACAAAAAATTTTCCAGACAAAGCAGACGCATGGACCAAAAATGGCATCCTGCAGGCAGTCAACATCATCCTGACCGATGCAAGCCCCCTTTTTGGCTCTTTGATTGACAAAATCAACACATATGCAGAGCTGAGGAATGTCCTCTTCGACATTCTGATGAATGGTGCAGAAATCACTTACAACCCGGATCTGGCCTCCATTCACCTTGCCATGATGTATGGATTCATCCGCAGAGAAGATACCCTGGTGGTAATTGCAAACCGAATTTTTGAAACACGCCTTTACAACTACTTCCTTTCCTCCGAGAAAGAGCGAAAAAGTGAAATGTACCGGCTCGGAGAACGCGAAAAATATCATTTTATCCAAAATGGCGAGCTGAACATGGACACGATTCTGGAACGTTTTGTCGTTTCCTTCGACGATCTGTATGGCGACCGGGGCGAACGCTTTATCGAGGACGATGGCAGAAGATATTTTCTTTTGTATCTGCGCCCTCTGATCAACGGCATCGGCAATTATTATATCGAAGCACGCACCCGGAACAGCGAACGAACAGATGTGATTATAGATTATTTAGGCAAACAGACAATTGTCGAACTCAAAATCTGGCGTGGCAATTCCTATAACCAGCGAGGTGAGAAACAGCTCTGCGACTATCTGGACTATTATCATCTAGATAAAGGCTATATGCTGAGTTTCTGTTTCAATAAAAATAAAAAAATCGGCCTCCACGAGATTCATCTGAAAGACAAGCTGCTCGTGGAGGCGGTCGTGTAAAATCGGATAGGGTACAGGTTTTCACACATTTTCATAAGCGTCCAGCGCTTTTCGCACAGGCAGATAAGAGGCAGTAAAGCTGCCTTTTTCCTGTTACTCATTATGAATCCGGGGGGTAATAGTCAAATGATTTTCAAGAAAAATTGTACAAATTTGTCCTTTTTGCCCGCAGGGAGCGCTGAGCAGACATGCATTTTATCCAGAAGGATCCTTCGCATGGCATGATACAATGAAAGCCGCAATATAGAATCGCTTCGCGATTGGTGCGGCCTGCGTCCATACTTGCTGCGCAAGTACGGACATATGATACTTTGTCGAATTTTGAGTGATTGGAAGAGTCTGCGCTAAAGAAACCAGCGTAATGGGAACTTGCAATCGAGTCGGAGACGGTCGTCCGTCTCCGACTCGCCGCGTTAGCGGCACCGCTGCAGGTTTCACTCGCAGCTTTTATTGTATGTTCGTAGCAGCGCAGGAAGTATGGACACTGACCGTGCCCATCGCGAAGTAATTTTTAATCATACGGCTTTCATTACATCCTGCAGGAACAAAGCTACTATTCAACCGTCACCATGTCTGGATTTGTCTTATAAAATGTCGCTCTTGAGATTTTGTCTTTCTCCAGATATTGATTTTTTACAAGATTCTCAAGCACCTGTTTCCGCAGATACGTTGAGTCACTGACTCCAAGATATCCCGCAATCTCCGAAGCCTTATGCGCCTGATTATAACAAAACGATAGAACTTTGCCGTCATAGGCAGTCCCATTTGATACAGGGGCAAATGTCAGAACAGGAAGGACACTGTCCTCCACCCCATCCACATAGGTCAGGTCGGGCAGTACGAGTGTAAAATGATCCGACGATGAATAAATATACGGGCTGTGCGATTCGTCCTGTCCCCCATATTCTTCCATGATTTTATCAAACCCGGTGCCCGCCGCCTCCATGACATTACAGCTCACTAAAACAGCTGCTATCAGCTCGTTTCTTCTTTTGGAAATAATGCCTGACAGATCATAGGTTTTCCCTAATTTTCCACCCCTGTAAAAGCTTCCCGGCGACGATATTTCCAATCTGTCCCGAAACATATCCATCTGGATTTGTGTTCCGTCAAGGAAATAATCCCGGTGCGCCACGGCGTTTACCACACCTTCAAAAAGTGCTCTTTTCGGATACGCGTCTATATTTTTTCTTGTATCTTCCATTTTAATCATAGAGTGATTCATTCGCTGCGTCACGAATTCCATCATATAATTAATTACGGAAATCAGATTTCCTTGAAAGCGATTAACTGTAACGATTCTTTCGCTTCCTTTCGTAAATCCTGCAAAAACGGAACACTGCACTTCCGTCTTTTTTCCCTGATAATTATCTCCAAACAGCACCGCGCCATTTGCCAGAAGTCCGTCCTCATTATAAAATCCCATGGAACGCAGTGCCTTATCTGTCAATGCTTTGCCATTATTATGAGAAGCGTAAAATTCACGAAGTATATGAAAATTTGATGCCTTGTATTCTTCATCTGAAGTCAGAATGTCATATTGTGTGTTTTTGCTTTTTACACTCATCTCAATGATTTCTTCATATGTCGCACCATTGGTGAATCCATCCCTTCTCATAAAAATAGAAGGAATTCCTTTATACTTCAAAATAATCGGTTTCACAGCGGATTCCAAAATCCGGACATGGAAAACAAATCGTTCTCTTCCCTTTATCTCGTAACGGATAAAAGTAAGTTTCATCTGCGGTCTCGGCACCAAATGTTCGTTTACCTGATTATTAAAAAAATTGCGTTCGTTGTCTGCCTCCGTCCGGCCAAACCCGATCAGCTTATTCGTCTTATCCTCTACGCCAATATAAAAATCTCCGCCTGACGCATTAGCAAACCCCGCTATGGTTTTCATCCAACTGACGGCATCTTCCCGGTTCAGTCTGCTTTTACACTCAAATTTATCATTTTCCAATTGTATATTGTCTATGATTTCTTCCAGATACACAGGATCACCTCGTTTTATTTTCTTACTTTGAATTGCGCTTCAATATTACTTCAATATCGTTTCAATGTCAACTTCAATATCACTTCAAATTAAACTTCAATGTGATTTCAATATCATTTTAACTTATTTTGAAGTCCGGTCTTATCATTCCCTAAGTACTCCTGGTTTATTTTTCTTCCACGATTCGGAACGTAAAAACAGCCTCACCGATCAGATGAAAGCTGTTTTGCGTCTTTACATTTATGTTTATTTGTCTGTCAGAAAAGCTATCCTAACATCAATTCTACCACCACAGAATATACACCAGCGTCAGTGTAAACCCAATAATCACAAGCAGCAGCCCATAGGAGAGGCTCCGGCTGATGACGGTACTGCTCTCTCTCCAGACGTCGTAACGGAGTGCCGCCTCGCGCCGGTAATCGACCGTTCCGGGATTTTTGCGTCTCCAGGTCCGGTTTGCCAGCGCCTGCACCGCGTTCAGCACAGTACCGATAGCGACGGTCAGGGCGTTGCCCCAGGCACGCTCATGAGGTTTGGGCGAATCCTTGTAGATTGTTTTGCGCAGTCCGACTACGGAAAGATCGGTCAGGCTGTCCAGGATGCGGGCCAACACATGTCCCACCGGGATCAGGATGGCTGCCAGAGTATCGGTCATCACGTCCAGCACATGGCAGATTGCCCCGCATATGAAAGGAAGCACCTTTAAAAGAAGCGGACGGTAGATCTTTTCCTCCAGATCCAGCCAGGACGGCCAGGCGTTGATATATTCCTTTTGAGAAAGCGCTGCCAGATATCGGTCAGCGGTGCCGGATTTCTGGGCAGACGTCCTCGCACGCTTTGCGGTATACGTCTTCCTGGATGCAGCTTTCCGGCTGGATGTCTTCGCGCGTTTTGCGCTGCCCGCTTTTCGGGAGCCTGTTTTCTCCATTGCAACGTCCTTCATCAGCAGCTTCCGGATCACCAACAAATACACGATCACGCCGATGCCGATGGAGATCAGTCCGCCGGAAAGGTTTTTCCAGCTGAAATAGCTGACCGTCTCGCCGAATTCCTCCAGCCCCATAAAGGCCTGGCCGATCTTGGCGGCCCGATCCATGATGGTATGCGGGAACAGTCCCCAGATCAGCAGGATCAGAGCGCTGCCGGAAAGGGCAAAGGTACTTGCCGGATTCATGTAGGTTTTCTGATCGTCGTATTTCTTCTGCAGACCGTCGTCCGCATTCTTTTCCACGAAGATCGCCATAAACAGCTTGGTCATATATGCCACGGTCATGCCGCCGGAGAGCAGGAACAGGTACTCGAGCGCCCGGAAAATCCAGCCGCCTCCGTATTCCAGGATGCTTTCATGCAGCAGTGTCTTGCTGATGTAGCCGCCAAAGCACGGGATGCCGCCGATCGCCAGGGCGCCGACCAGGAAAATGGCCTTCAGCAAAGGCTTTTTCCTGCCATAGCCGCGGATCACGTTCAGGTCGAGGGCATGTGCGTTCATGTAGATCACGCCGGCAGCCATAAACAGCACCAGCTTGATCATCGAATGGTTCATCATATGCAGCAATGTTCCGTGCACAGCCAGCGCGTTTTCCTCGCCGAGCATGCACTGCATGCCGACACCGATCAGGATAAAGCCAATCTGCGACATGGACGAGCAGGCGAGGGTGCGTTTCAGATTGATGGAAAACACCGCGAGCAATGCACCGCCGAACATCGTGGCCGCGCCGATCGCCAGAATCAGCGTCCCCCACTGCTTATCATACAGAAACAGACCACTGGTGACGGCCAGCACGCCGAAGATACCGGTCTTGGTCAGAATACCGGAGAGCAGTGCGGATGCCGGAGCCGGAGCCACCGGATGTGCCTTCGGCAGCCAGATATGCAGCGGAAACGCGCCTGCCTTGGCTCCGAACCCAAAGAGCATGCAGCCGCCCAGCGCGTACAGCAGAGGCTTATTGCCATAAGCGGCAGCCGCAGCGGGAAGCTCCGAGATGGTCAGCGTCCCCAGCTCGTGCCAGACACCGAAGATGCCCATCAGCATCACAAGGCCGCCGGTCACTGCCACGGCCAGATAGGTGTCCGCCGCACGCAGCGCCGCGTTGTTTTCCTCATGCGCCACCCAGACATAGGAGGTGAAGGACATCATCTCAAAGAAAATAAAGGTCGTATACAGATCCTCCGACAAAAACACGCCCATCGTCGCGCCGAGGGTCAGCAGGAAAAACACATAGAAACGGTCCGGAGAAGGCTCGGACTCTTCTGCAGACTGTTCAGCCACATGCGAATGACCGGAAAAATATTCCGGGCACAGCAAAGCCGTCATCATCCACATCAGAGCGGCGATCATTCCATACAACAGGCGGAACCCATCCAGCGTAAAATGCAGGCCAAAGCCGCAGACACCCGGAATAGTCAGACTCAGCAGAGTACCCGACGCCCTCCCCGCCTTTGAAACCTGCCCGAGAAACAGAGCCAGCATCAGCAAAAATTCAGTCACCGCCACAAAATCAGCCACAAGCGCACTGCCTGAGAGCGACGAAAAAGGAAACCCGCTCTTTGCTTTTGAAAGCCATCCGCGCAGTGCCCACGCTGCAATCCCTCCGAGGAACGGATAAAATACCAATATAGCCAGCATCACATTTGACATTTTCACCATCCCCCTTTCCTTACATCGCGGACGCAATCTGCGTGAATGCGTCAATCAGCGGCTGCGGATGCAGACCGATTACAAACATCGCCGCCACGAAAATTACCAGCGGCAGCAGCATCATCCAGCCCGGGTCGCGGACATCATCGTGAGCGGCAAGTTCACCAGAAGATGCGCTCTCCGATTCATCCCGCCCGGCAGTAGATGTACACACTGCTTCGCTTTGCACACGCACACCGGTAGGTGTATACTCTACTTTATTCTGCTCATCGGAAGATGCGCACTCTACTTTATTCTGCTCATCGGAAGACACATACTCTGCTTTATTGCCAAGGTAACGCCCCCGCCCTTCGGTCGGCGGATATCCCGCCCGAAGGGCGGAGATGCCCCCCGGCGAGGGCAGGTCGCCCCGCCCATTTACAGACGCTTCGCGTGGGGAATATCCCGCACGAA
This sequence comes from Lachnospiraceae bacterium, assembly GCA_021201095.1. GTDB lineage: Bacteria > Bacillota > Clostridia > Lachnospirales > Lachnospiraceae > Choladousia. Next base: position 865 of record JAJQFO010000247.1, on the reverse strand, counting down.
GTGTGGGATGCCCCCCGGCGAGGGCGGGGCTGCAAAACGCGCGTACGCTGATGGTGAGCATGTAGATCGCAGTCAGCAGCGCGGAGATCAGCAGCGCCACTATCCCGACCACCGCGAGCGGATGGGTACTGTCAAGCGCAGCCTTTACCAGCGTCCACTTACTGATAAAGCCCGGCAGTCCCGGTACGCCCATCAGTGCCATACCGGAAATGGTGAAAATCACAAATACTTTAGGCATTTTTTTGCCAAGGCCGTCCAGCTGGTAGACGTATTCGTTGCCGCTCTGCACGATTACCGCTCCGGCGCAGAAAAACGAGCAGATCTTGATCACCGCGTGGCAGATCATATGCATCAGCGCCCCGGTCAGGCCAAGCGGACTCATCAGCGTGACGCCAAAGAGAATATAGGACAGATTGCTCACGGTCGACCAGGCCAGGCGGCGTTTCAGATGCGTCTCCTTCAGAGCGCGGCTGCAGCCGTAAACAATCGTGAAAATCACCGGAATCATCACCACCGTCTGTGCCCAGGTACCGCGCAGGAATTCGGTGCCGAAGCTGTAGTAGGTAATGCGCATGGTCGCGAACGCGCCTGCCTTGACGACCGCTACCGCATGCAGAAGAGCCGTGACCGGTGTCGGTGCGACGCCCGCCTTCGGCAGCCAGCCGGAAAACGGAAACATAGCCGCCTTCACGCTGAATCCAAAAAAGCAAAAGACATAAATCATCAGCAGCAGGTTGGTGCGGCTTCCGATTTTTTCCAGATCCAGGACGCCGCCCGCCACAAAATTGGGGGTCGTGCCATAAACCAGAATGAAAATTACACCAATAAACGCAAACGCAGCGCCGCCAAGTGAATAATACAGATA
>JAJQFO010000187.1 GCA_021201095.1 Lachnospiraceae bacterium | reverse complement strand
GGGCAAAGGAGTGTACAGGCAAACAAACGAACAGGCAACGAGCAAACAGATACAGGAGAAAGCGGACAGACAAACAAGTGGACGAATACGAGAGAAAGGAATTATAGCTATGATCTATGGCGTAATTTTGGCCGGAGGTACCGGGAGCAGGGTAAAATCCTCCTCCATTCCAAAGCAGTTTATTGAACTGGAAGGGAAACCGGTCATTGCATATACAATGGAGCACATGCTGAAGGTCCCGCGGTTTGACGAGATCTATATTGCGGTTCACCGCGACTGGATGGACTATATGGAAGAGCTGATCAGGGATGCATTTTCCCCGCAGGAGGCGCAGCGGCTGCGCCTGACTGAGGGCGGAAAGGAGCGACTGGATTCCATCCGGAATGTGACGGACGCGATCTGCCGGGATCATTCTATCGGGGAGGAGGACGTGATCGTCATTCATGACGCAGCCCGCCCCTTTGTCACGGAACAGATTTTAAACGACAGTATTGACAGCGCCGCGAAGTACGGCGCAGTGGTCGCCGCAGTGCCGGCCAGCGATACCATTCTCCACTCAGAAAATGGAGAAAAGGTGTCGGAGATCCCGAAAAGGAGCATCGTTTATCACGGACAGGCTCCGGACAGCTTCCGGCTGAAGCAGTTTCTGGACATGCAGGCGGCGCTCACCGAGGAGCAGAAGGCCGTGATTACCGGGACCTCTCAGATCTGTACGCTGAATGGAGTCACACTGCACATGGTCAAGGGCGATACGATCAATTTTAAAATAACGACTGACAGTGATCTGCTGATTGCGGAAAATATGATCCGGAACCGGAGGAAAACTGATACCGACTAAGATACAGATAATAAGCTGAACTGTTCGGTGACAGTGAAAATACTTATTATGTCAGGACAGTCGGCGGCAGAAGGAAATGGATAGAACCAGTATTGAAACAGATAGCAATTCAGGATGCCTGCCGGGCGGCGGTTTCTGCCAGCAGACAGAAATACCCGCTCTGACAAGGAAAAATAAAAATCAGGGAGTGTACTATGAGTCAGACAATGAACGCGCTGGTGCTTCACGGCGTCGGCGATTTGAGATATGAACAGGTGGAAAAACCAAAGCCGGGACCGGGCGAGGTGCTTCTGCAGATAAAAGCCTGCGGAATCTGCTCGAGCGATATTCCGCGTATTTACAAGACCGGAACCTATCATTTTCCGACCATTCCGGGGCATGAGTTCGCCGGACAGATCGCAGAGACTGGCGAAGGCGTTGCTCCAGAGCTGGCGGGCAGACGTGCTGCAGTATTTCCGCTCCTTCCCTGCCGGGAATGCGAGCCGTGCGCTAAGGGGCAGTATGCCCAGTGCAAGCATTACAATTATTTCGGCTCCCGCTGCGACGGAGCGTATGCTGAGTATCTGGCAGTGCCCGTCTGGAATCTCGTTCTTTTCGATGAAAGTCTGGATTATAAGACCGCCGCGCTGTGTGAGCCGTCAGCGGTCAGCCTGCACGCCATCCACGTCGCCGGACAGGTAAAGGGACGGACCGTGGCGATCGTAGGCGCGGGGACCATTGCTTTTTTAATCGCAGCCTTCGCAGCAAATCAGGGCGCGGCTAAGGTGATTGTGTGCGGACGAAGCCAGGCAAAGCTTGATTTCGCAGGAAAACTGGGGTACGGAGCCGTGAACACCAGCGAGGGAAATGTCGAAGAGCAGGTGAAAGCATTGCTTGATGGCGAAGGCGCGGATGTCGTGTTTGAGTGCGTCGGCAAGGCTTCCACCGCCGGAAACGCTGTAGAAGCGTGCGGCACCTTTGGCACAGTCGTCCTTGTAGGCAACCCGGAAGGGAACATGACCTTTGAAAAAAACACCTACTGGAAAATCCTGCGCCAGCAGATCACCGTAAAAGGAACCTGGAATTCCAGCTACAATTCGGAGGTCAACGACTGGAAGGACGCGCTTGCCTTCATGGCGAAAAGTCCGGATGCGTTTGCTGCGCTGGTAACGCAGACTTATCCACTTTCTGAGTATGAAGCTGCCATGGCATGCGTGCGCGACAGCAGGCAGTTCAGCCTGAAGGTGATGTTTGATATTTAAAAGAAACGTGGGAACTATTCGGGACGGGTCCTGGCACTTGCATGGGTTAAATTGCTTACAGCTTCATTTTAAATGGAATTTGTTTATAGAGTCAGATATGGAAACGCTGTATTGGAAGGAACGTTGGCCGGAGGTGAGAGATATGCATGAAAACCAGACAAGTCAGGCAGAAGAAGGACGAAAAGAAACAAGAAAAAAAACGCTTCCAGTCGGGGTTGAAGATTTTGCCGATTTCAAACGAATGAATTTTTACTACGTGGATAAAACGATGTTCATAAAGGAATTGTTAGAAAACCCGGGGAAAGTAAATCTTTTTACACGTCCGCGGCGATTCGGCAAAACATTGAACATGAGTATGTTGAAATATTTTCTGGAAATTGGCACGGATAAAAGTTTGTTTGACGGCCTTGCGATTTCGAAAGAAACCGGCCTGTGTGAATGTTATCTGGGGCAGTATCCGGTTATATCGATCAGTTTAAAAACGGCACATTCGGGTACCTTTGAACAGGCGGTCAATCAACTTTGCTCGATTATCGGGGAAGAAGCCCTGCGGTTTCGTTTCCTTCTTGACAGCAAGAAGCTGAATGAAGATGAAAAGAAATTGTATAAACAGCTGATCAAAGTCGATACATCGAATCAGGGTATTTATATGATGCCGGAGGCTGTCTTGACAAGGAGCCTGAAGACACTCTCCATGCTTTTGCGGAAGCACTATGGGAAGAATGTTATTATATTGATTGATGAGTATGACGTGCCTCTTGCCAAGGCGAATGAGCGCGGGTATTATGAGAAGATGATCAATGTTGTCCGCAACATGCTTGACAGCGCATTGAAAACGAATGAAAATCTTTATCTGGCGGTGATGACCGGCTGCCTGAGAATATCAAAAGAGAGCATCTTTACAGGCTTGAATAATTTGAAGGTATATACACTGCTTGATACGGAGTGTGACGAGCAGTTTGGATTTACGGACGCAGAAGTCAGACAGATGCTGGATTATTACGGATTATCGGAATATTATAATGTCACGAAAGAATGGTATGATGGCTACAGGATAGCGAATGCGTATGTCTATAATCCCTGGGATGTCATAAACTGGTGCGATCAGTTACGGGCAGCCCCGGGTAAAAGGCCAAAGAGTTACTGGAAAAACTCCAGCGGCAATGAGGAAGTAAAGAGATTTATTCGTCGGATGGGAAATGGTGTGACGAAAGCGCAGATAGAGCGGCTGATTTCAGGGGAGACTGTGCAGAAGAAGATAGAAGAGCAGTTGACCTATAATACCATGTATGATAATGTGGAAAATATGTGGAGCCTGCTTTTCGCGACAGGCTATCTGACGCAAAGTGAGCCATCGAAGGGAAATCTGGTCCGCCTGAAAATACCAAACAGCGAAGTGCGCGAAATATTCAGTGATTTTATACTGGAATTATTTGAGGAGCAGGTGGCTGAGGATGGAACGCTGGTGACGGAATTTTGTACCGCATTGAAAAATGGCGATACATCCGAAGTCGAGCGCGTGTTCACAAGAGGAATGGGGAAGACTATCAGCGTCAGAGATACAGCGGTAAGGAAAGAATTTAAAGAGAATTTTTATCACGGACTGATTCTTGGAATCATGTTTTATAAAGGCGATTGGGGTGTTACCTCTAATCGGGAATCAGGAGAAGGATATTATGATATTCAGATTGAAATTGAAGAAGAAGGAATTGGCATTATCATTGAAGTGAAATATGCAGAAGACGGGAAATTTGATGATGCATGCGCAGAAGCTTTGGATCAGATTAATAAGAACCACTATACTGCTGAACTGAGAGAGGATGACATGCAGACTATCCTTAAATATGGGATTGCGTGTTATAAAAAGCAGTGCAAAGTTGTGCTTGAAAGGGAATAATGAGCTTATGGATCGCAAAGGAAAAATAGCTGCCTCCGTTATGTGCGCGGGCTTTGACCAGGTCATGACCTACGTGCATGAATTTGAAAAATATGGGATCGAGTACCTCCATGTGGATGTCATGGACGGTACCTTTGTGCCTAATCTGGCCTATGGACCGGACTTTGTCAAGAGACTGCGCAGCCTGACAAATATTACCATTGACTGCCACTTTATGGTAGACCGTGCGGAGGAAAAGCTGAAATGGTTTGATTTTCAGCCGGGCGAGCAGGTGTCGCTTCATTATGAAGGCACCTGTCATATCCAGAAGTGCCTGGATTATCTGCAGAAAAGGGGAGTCCGCGCGATGATTGCGATCAACCCCGGCACACCGATTCAGGTGCTGGAGGAGGTGTCGGACTATATCTCCGGAGTGCTCGTCCTGAACGTGAATCCCGGATTTACAGGACAGAAAATTGTCCCCCATACGATCGAAAAGGCCGGGCGGGTGCGGAGGCTGCTCGATGAGTTGGGACACCCGGAGGTTGATATTGAGGTGGACGGCAACATTTCCGTAGAAAACGCGGCGAAGCTCTATGCGCAGGGCGCGGATATCTTTGTCGGCGGCACGTCAAGCATTTTCCAGGAGGGTGACCTCGGGGAGAAGATTAAAGACATGCGGAATGCGATTGGCTGGGAGTTATGATACAAGGATAGCTGTGCATTTAAAGTTGTGGCATCGTTCTCGACTGGCAGCGCAAACCGGGACGTTCTCGATTTTTCTGTGAAAATCAGAATATTGACTGCGGCTATACCTGCCGCGCAATTACAGACATGCAGTAAGATGAATATTACTGGGGGATTAGGAGGAAATACAGATGGATTACAGCCTGAAGGTGAGGGAAATTCATATCCGGGCGAATAAAATCAGGTTTGTCGTGGACGGAGAGTTTGAGTATCTGGGACCGCTCTCCAAGCCGAAGATTATCCTGCATTTTCTGAACGGCAGGGAAGATCGCAGGATTCCTCTGGTTATCCCGAAGCTTGGGCAGGATGAGGGGGAGAATACCATCACCTTCCACAGCGACTATACCTATCTGCTGGATCAGTTATTCTGGAAATCCCGAAATTGCGGAAATGATATCCGGATGTATGCTCATGTCCTTTATGGAGATTATTACGAAGAAAAGATTCCGGTAAAAATAGAACCGGAGATATTTGAGCAGGATGGTCTGGTATATCAGTGCAGCATTGAGGAGAACTCTCTGGTATTTGTTCATCAGGCGGACTGGAAGAAAAAGCTGGAGCATTTTGAACGCGTACATAGCGGCTGGAAATTAAAAAGGATGCTGAACAAGATCTATCACTGGCTGTCTTTTATTCTGGCTCTGTGTCTTTTGCCATGGTTTCTGTTTGACGGTCTGCTGGCGACAGTCGGGATCATCGGCTACGCCGGAAAGGATCAGGCGAATAAAAAAACTCTGCTGGGAAAATATATTGTGCATATAAATGCCAGGCTGCATTACCTGAGTCAGCATAAGATCTCGTTTCGAAATGCAAAGAAGGCAGCTTATAACTGGGTTACAAATACAAAAAAATGTCGGCTGATCCGCATGTACAACCGTATGAAGAACTCCATGGCTGTGGAGCCGCAGAGGATCTCCTTTATCTCGGTCAGACGAAACGACCTCTCCGGCAACTTTGCCTTCGTCTATGAAAAGATCAAGGACGATAAAAATCTGGATATTCAGGTGTATTTAAGCACAAAGGATCTTTTCCACATGTCAAATGACGAGATCAGGCGGTTTGCCCTGCTGTGTGCAACTAGCAAGGTCATTGTCCTTGATGAATATACGCCCTATGTGCATTACCTTTCCACCCGGGAAGAAACCAGAATCGTCCAGCTCTGGCATGCCTGCGGCGCCTTTAAAACCTTCGGATTCACCAGACTGGGCAAGCCGAAGGGATCTCCCCAGCGGACAGCGATGCACCGCAGTTATGATTACGTGACGGTCAGCACGAAGAACGTCCGCATCTGTCATTCCGAGGGCTTTGGCATCCCGACAGCCAATGTAGTTCCGACCGGCATCCCGCGCAGTGACGTGTTTTTCGATGAGGATTATAAGAAAGAAACCAGAGCGCGCCTGTTTAAGCAGTATCCAATGCTGCAGGGGAAAAAGGTGATTCTGTTTGCGCCTACTTTCCGCGGTAACGTGAAGGAGGACGCTTATTATCCAATGGATAAATTTCAGGTCGACTGGTTTATGGACGCGGTCGGCAAGGACTATGTCCTGATCATTAAGCATCATCCATTTGTTAAGGAAAAGCATCCGATACCGAAAGAATACAGAAACAGGGTACTCGATCTCTCCGAAGAGACAGAACTGAACGATTTGCTGTTCGTCACAGACCTGATTATCACGGATTATTCCTCCCTGGTATTTGAGGCGTCCCTGCTGGATATCCCGATGCTGTTTTATACCTTTGACCTGAAAAAATACATTTCGGAGCGGGATTTTTACTTTGACTTTCAATCCTTTGTGCCTGGACATTTCTTCTACACACAGAAAAAACTGGAGCAGGCGATTGTGAATCAGGACTTTGCCCAGGAAAAGGTCGAGGCGTTTAAGAAGCGGTTTTTTGACGATTTTGATGGGCACTCGACGGAGCGAGTCGTGAAGCTACTGTATCAGGCGATGGGAGAATGACATTATGAAAAATATTTTTATCAGAGGCGGTATGTCGCCCTTTGAAAGCTTTCCGGCATCTCATATTTTGTTGAAGAATTCAATTGGACAAAATGTAGGAAATTTTTTGTATTTGAATGGGGTGCTTAGAAATATTGTGCATGAGGACACAAATGTCACGCCTACCTATTATAAATGGAGATATACGGATCAGGAGATTGCTGAAATTAATGATAAATACGATTGCTTTCTGATCCCGCTTGCTGATGCATTTCGAGATAATTTTCGTGCGGAGTTAAATGGGTATACAAACGTAGTCAAAAAATCAAAAATACCCTGCGTAGTCACTGGTGTAGGAATTCGTGCACCGCTTGAGGAACGTTTTGATCATGCCTTCTCTTTTGACGAGGATGTAAAGAACTTTGTAAATGCTGTTTTGGAAAAGTCGAAAATCATCGGAGTACGAGGGGAGCGGACAGGTGCCTATTTAAAGCATCTTGGATTCAGAGAGGAAAAGGATTATACGGTAATCGGATGTCCTTCTTTATATATTCATGGCCCGAAGCTTCATGTCAGAGACACAACGATCAGCCAGGAGTCTTTTGTATGCTATAATACAACCTCTTCGACGCCGGATAATATCGTTTCATTTGTGGAAAGAAGTGCTGCGGAGTTCGCTAGTGCTCAGTTTATTCCACAGACAATTAAAGAGCTGAAGCTTCTTTATCTGGGAGAACCTTTCCGTGACGGAAACAGACCGCCGACAAGAATTACAGATAAAATTTTTCAGAGTGATCAGACGTGTTTTTTCCTGAATATTCCGACCTGGATTGAGTTTATGGAAAAAGCGGATTTTAATTTTGGTGCCAGACTGCATGGAAATGTTGCCGCCATGCTGGCGGGCACTCCGAGCCTTCTTTTTCCGAAGGACGCCAGAGTCTCAGAGCTGGCAGAATATCACAATATGACACGTTACCCGGTGGATCAGATTAATGACCAGACGGACATCTGGGAGCTTATTGCAAATGCAGATTTTAAGAGCGCGGAAAAGGTTCATTACGCCAATTACACGCACTTTATTGATTTCCTGCAGGAAAATGGTCTGGATCCATACAGACAGGAGCCGGATGCAGTGGAAGAATTGCCTTTTGAAACCCGCATGAAGGGTGTACAACTGGAAAAACCGGTAACATCAATTGTTCATTGCTCCATGGAAGAGGTCTCAGATCGGCTTGACAGCTATTACCTGAAGAAACAAGAAGCCGCATCCCGGGAAAAAGAACGTGCGAAAAAAGAAAGAGAACGCAAAAAAGAGGAAAATGATCGCAGGAAAAAAGAATATGAATGCTTAAAAAGGGAAAGCGAAAATCTGAGAAAAGAAAATGAACGCATAAAAAAAGAAAGCGAACGTCTGAAAAAGGAAAAGGCTATGCTGGAAGACGAGCTGAATCATTCTTTTTCTCCGAGAAGATTAGTGAAAAAGGTAAGGGCAGTTAAGAATAAAATAATGTAAGCGATCCAGCCACTGAAATAAGAGACAAGGAGATTATGAATGGGTAGCACTGAGCGAAACTATCACTTTGATAACATGAAATCACTGTTGATTTTTTTGGTGGTTATAGTGCATCTTTTTGCGGCTGTCAGACAGTACAGGGGGGGGCAATACAGTTATTGACTTGTTTATGGTTACCGCATGCTCATTTCATATGCCTTTGTTTATGTTTATATCTGGTTTTTTTTCAAAAGATTTAGAAAAATCCAGATCAAAGGGTGCTAATATTTTGCTGGAATATCTTATTGTTCAAATTTTATTTGTGATTTATTATATCGCAATGGAAGGCCAAAGCTTTTCTTTGCTTAGATGGGTTTCCTCTGGTTTTTCCATGTGGTATCTTTTTGTACTTGGAATTATAAAAATAATATTTCCAGACTTAGTTAAGATGAAGCACCCCATTGTTTTCTGCGCGATTTTGAGTATTCTGGCAATGACTTCAAGCCCTGATGGCTCGCTGGAAAAGGCAGTTGTAAAATTGGCTGCGAATATGATCTATTTTGTGCTTGGGTATTATACGACAAATCTTCAGATTGCTAAAATACGCAGCCTCAGCAAATGGATATATCTATTAATGTTTACTGCTGGCGTAGCTTCATTTTGCCTTATTATAAAATGCGGAGCATTTAAAGCTAATTTTCTTCGGATGATGTTCCTTCGTGAAAAATCAATAGAAAGCCTTGGTTATGGAAATTGGGGGTTTTTGTGGTATGTGTATGTTCTGGTGATTTCAATATGGATGGGGATATGTATTATTGGATTAGTACCCAAAAAGAAGTATTTTGTAAGTTTTGTCGGAAAAAATACAATTACAATATATATAGGACAGGCTTTTCTTTATCTGTTTTTTAAAATGGCATTATCAGAGGGGTATTTCTTCAATAGTTATATGCTGAATTACGTTTTTGCTTTTTGTCTCTCCATACTATGTGTATTGATATTTGGCAATAATACAGTTGCTAATATGTTCTGTTTATTTGTAGGTAAATGTAAAAAATTAATTTTAAAATAAACTACCTTTAATCTTATACTCGCTGAATGCGATATTGACAGAATAAGCTATCGAAGCTTTGTGCATAAAGGAAGACTTTAATTTGACGCTTACAAAAAACATGCTATAATAGTCAGGGAAAATATTAACATTATAAAGGGAGGATTTCTATGAAAAAGCAACTGTACATTTTAATGACTATTTGTATGATCTCTTTGACGTTACTATTTGCTGATTCGTATTCTGCAGAGGCGGCATCATCCTATGACACGTCAGCCATAACGGTAAGTGGTGTGGAAAATTACACTTATGCCCAGGAAGTTGTCAATCTGGTAAACAAAACTCGAAATGAATTGGGGCTTCCCAGCCTGACTCTGGACGCAGAACTGACAGAAGCAGCCATGCAGAGAGCGGCGGAACTTTCTATTAACTTCGACCATACCAGACCTGACGGCACCAGCTGCTTTACTGTCTTGATGCGTAGCTATACTGCTGCTGAAAATATTGCCTGTGGGCAGACATCCCCTGAGAGCGTCATGTATTCATGGCTCAATTCTTCAGGGCATTATGCTAACATTGTCAGCAGTTATATGACCAGCATCGGCGTTGGCTGTTTCCGGGCCAGCGACGGTGAGATGTACTGGGTTCAGTATTTTGACAATGCCAGTCCGACCGAGCTGACCAAAACAGGCACAGTTTCAACCACCAGGACCGTAAACGTTCTCAATTCTACTCTTATAGCAAGGTATGCCAATCCTACCATTTCTGAGCTTTCTAATACGAGTTCCGGCGTGAAGGTTGAATGGGATCGTGTAGTCGGTGCAACCGGCTATATCGTTTATCGGAAGGTTTCCGGAGGCAGTTATACCAGGCTTTGTAAGATTACCAGCGGTTCGACGTTGAGCTATACGGACACTGCTACTACCGGAGGCAAAACTTATTATTACAAAATACAGGCATATTGCGGCTCGGGCTCAAATGTTACTAAAAGCATTTATTCATCTGTAAAAAGCATTCTACATCTTTCTCCTGGGGAGATTATAGGCCTGCGCAACACAACTGCCGGGATGAAAATAGCCTGGAGTAAGGTTTCTGGTGCATCCGGCTATTACATTTACAGGAAAGCGGCAGGAGGTACATACACCAAAATTGCCACGATTACCAGTGGCTCAACTACAACTTATACTGACAGCAAATCCGCGAAAACAGGGACGGTTTATTATTATGCTGTTAAACCTTATGCTTCTGACGGCACCACCGGATCCTATATTTCCAGTAAGAAGGTTCGCCTGTATACGCCAACGCTGTCAAGCGTCATCAATTCGTCTTCACAGACGATGACCGTTAAATGGACAAGCAAACCCAATATTACAGGCTATCAGATCCAGTATTCCCTGACCAGCGATTTCTCCAGCAGCAATACTGCAAAAAAAGTAACTGGTGAATCTACCTCCAGCACGACTATTTCAGGTCTGTCAAAAGGAAAAACCTATTATGTAAGAATCCGGCTTTACAAAACGATTTCCGGAACGAATTATTATTCTGATTGGTCTTCCGTTAAGAAAGTTGTAATAAGCAATTAAAGAAACAAAATGAAAAAGAGGCTGCGAACCAGGCAAAGGGCAGCCTCCTTTTTGTATGCATGGAGACGGGGAGTTTTGTGGCTAAGGACACACTCAAGATTATATTACAGCAGGAGACGATTCTTCCTCGTATCAACCTGCGCGAGCTGCGTTCGGCTTTAGCCAGAATAAAAAGACCTGGGACTTTCATCCCATGCCGTATTTTTCAGAGTATTATCTGGATCAGATTGAACTGTCCAAAGAGGAAGACGGCGACCCGTCAAAAGATTCCTTCCGTTTTCCAGGATATATTACCGCGCGAACCGGTTTTTCCAAAACAGGCGGACTAAGAACCAGTGTCAACAGGAAAGCCAAAGGAATAATAACCAGATTAGGAACCCCGCAGCGTGTCATAAAGTCATTCAGGTGAAAACCGTTGTACAGAATATAAAGGACTGGGCGGTGAAGCAAATATATTTGCAGGCTTCTCCGCCCGACTCCTGCAAAAAAGTGAAGTGTACGGGTTTGCATTTCTACGAGAGCGGTGTAAGAAAAATGTGCTGAAAAATGTGCTGAGCGGGTATGGGCATTGCTTTCAGCTGTTTTTACAGTGCAGGCAGGAGAGACATTTGATGGGATGACTGCAATAACCGCCATGCAAAGGAAAAGAACAACAGGGTAATAAGCGAGCCGCAGCAAGCCTCCCCACATCTTAAGATCTTCGCTGATTGTAAGCGCACTGTATGGATTCCGTCCCGTTAAAAGAGGACGGATGAAATAAATATCGTCAATTTTAAGGAGAATGAATACCGCCGTAACGACTAATATGAGAACCCCAGTTAATTTCGCCCGCCAGGATGACGTCGCCTTTTCCAGATGGCGGTAATCTGTACAATATCCCAGAAAGAAAAACGGATAGTAAACAATCGTCCGGGATAATACCAGAAAATCCGAAATATCATTGTCATAGCCAGCAAAGCAGGCAAACAGAATGGCTGCGCACAGGATCCATTTTCTGGAAAACTGTTTTAAAAAAATAGTGATCAGGCAGCACCAGAACAAAGTGAGGCCGTACCAGGGAAACGCATCTTCACTAAACAGAGAAAAACTGAAAGTGTGATTTACAATCCCATGGACGAACGTGTTTAACATCTTTGCAGCAATATATATACAGAGATAAGAAAAGATGCGGGAATAATTATTTTTATTAATCGTGTTTTTGCTGAACAATCCATCTGCAAATAAAAAACACGGCATGTGAAAGGAATAGATGAAAAGAAACAATGCCCGCATTTTGGAGGAATCAGGGGTGTAGTAATCAGTAAAATGCCCCAAAACGACCAGAAATATTAAGAGAGCTTTTAATAAATCCCATTTTTCGATTCGGTCCTGACGCTGAGTCCTTTCAGTGGACATGATAAATCTTCTCCTTGTTTTCATGATTTGAGCGGCTGCTCAGTTCCTGGCAGACGATGACCTTGGTAAATGTTTATGAGTTGTCAATCAGTGACAGCAGATAGTGTTCGGAAAAAGCAGGAATACCGTGATGCCAGAGCACGCGTATTTTTTACAGGCTGCAAGTTTTGCTGATACATTATATATGGAAATGTCTTGTTGTGCAAGGGCAGATTATCAAAGGGAAGTGAATTTTGACGCAATTTTAACGCTTTCGGTACTTTTTGGCGGGAAGTCCTGTGATCGGGTATGAGGAGGCTTTGGCGACTCCTGCTCGCACGCGCGGTTGCTGTGTGCCAGTGGCACACATTTCATGTCTTGATTTTTGCTGAAAATCGAGGACGCAGGAACGGATCGGAGCGAGGCGAAGACCAGGTGGACATCCGCTTCGCTCTGATCAAAACGCAATGTAGAAGTGTAGACTGAAGCGGCTTTAGCCGTACATCCCTCGCCGGGTGGCATTCCACGCTTCGCATGGAATAAGCCTCGCCGGGTGGCGTCCCACGCTTCGCATGGGATAAGCCTTGCCAGGCTCTGGGCATAAAAATGCCCGGGACTTTTATCCCGGGCTGTTTGCCAGTTCCTTATTTTCGTTTGCGTTTCAGACGGTGCTGCCATCTGTAGATTGGGTTTCTCGCTGCTTTTAAAGTTTCAACTTCTTGTACCAATGCTGTGATTTCCAATCTTAGATTTTCGTTTTCTTTTTGTAGCCTTACGATGGTCTCACGCTCTAGTTCTAAAACTGGTGCTGTCATATGATTTACCACCTCCAATAAATACTCGTCTTTGTGAAATACACGAATCATAGCCTTCCGAAATAGTGCCAGGATATCTTTGCGGTCATGCTCACAGATAAATCCTGTACTTACTGCTTCATCTAAAAGCAGTATAACCTCATGAGAGAAATTTGTCAATTCCAATTTTGCAAAAACTGGATCATAATTAGGCTGTTGCGGTTCCTGATTATTTTCGCTTTTGACCTGGTCTTTTCCACTGGCATTGCTATTGCCTGCCAGTTTTCTAAAACGGATCGGTGTAAACGGAATCAGGATCAGGAGCTTTTTTTCGCGGATTTCCTGCAAGGTATAATCCTGCACTTTCAGAGCCGGGACGGCGTAATCTATGTCTTTGACTTCCGTGCGACGCTTATCTTCGCGGTAGACCGGCAGACGCAGCCGGCATGTAAGTCGGTCGGAGATACCAGTCCCGGGCTCCAGAAAGAAAACCGTGGAGTATGGAAAATTCAGCTGCCAGGGAATCTCCTCAGGACCTTTTTCGGCGCAGGAGAGTGCGGCCTGGGCATCGTATTCGAAGGTACGCTTTACAATTATTTTGCCGGTACTGCTTTCACACTCAAAGTGGTAGATCTGCGACTCTATCCAGACTGCGGCGTCTGAGCGAATAGAGGAAATCTCTTTCGTGACGACTCTCTCTACGGAATATTCTGTTCCGAAGGGAGTGATTTTTGTGCCTGCCGGATAAGCTGTTCCGTGAATTTCCTCAATAACTGGCAGGAGAAGGAAGGGCATTTCCAGAACTTCTTTTTTTAGAATTTCATCCCATAGCTGTGCCTCCGTATGGATTCCTTTTGGAAGGCCGTTGTTCATCTGATTTTCGGTCATTTTATCTTCTGTAATTGTGTCATAATTATCAATATTGCCGCTGCTGTGCGTTTCCTTTGACCTCCTTCCTGTTTCTGCTGTGGTTTTTGCTTATAAGAGAAAACAATTACGAATGATCGGGACACTTGGAATGATAACACATAATATTAGATATGTCAATTAATATAAATAAAATATAAGATAATTAATATAAAGTCATCTAAACGTATGAAATAAAAACAAATTTCACCGTAATTTATTTTTGCAACTCACATTGTTCTTGCGAACCAGGGTAGTTCGTGGTAATCTGGGGGCATAGGTGTGCTTTGCGCTGGTGGGATGTCGAAGGATGCGAAAGGAGAAGGTGCGAAGGCGCATAGCTGTATGCTCGAATCCATATAGGGCACATTTCCTGATGCTTTGACGGTTGCCCATCGGGTTTAAAATAGCACACTTTTGTCAGAAAATCTGGTTTGATTGATAAGGAAAATAGTAGGGAGGATAGCATTTTGGTGAAGGTATCAGTAATTGTCCCAGTCTATAACGGAGAAAAATATTTGCGGGAGTGTCTGGACAGCATTTGCAACCAGACGCTGTTGGATATTGAAATTATTTGCGTGGATGACGGGTCGACGGATTCGTCACTGGAAATTTTAAGAGAGTATCAGTCTAAGGATGATCGATTTCAGATCTACACGCAGGAGAATCGATATGCCGGAGTGGCCAGAAATCTGGGAAAATCTCATGCGACCGGCGAGTATCTGGTATTCTGGGACTGCGATGACTTTTTCGATCCGCAGGCACTGGAAAAGCTTTATCAAAAAGCGAAAAGCGTAGACGCAGATGTGTGTGTCTGCGGAGGAAACCGATATTTCGAGTCTAAACAGAAATCATATCCATGGCCGCCATATTTGAACCCTAAAAAGGTACCATCAGGTGAAACATTTAATCGCTTTAATAATCAAGAGCATTATCTTGATTTTACGAATGTGGCGGCATGGAATAAACTGTTTAAAAGAGCCTATATAGAAAGACTAGGCCTGAATTTTCAGCCTGTAAGAAATGGCAATGATGTCTATTTTACAGTCAATGCAATTGGATTAGCTGACAGGATAACGATTCTTGATGAGAAATTGATTAATTATCGAGTAAATTTAGACAGTGGCCTGGTGTGCTCACAGGATGCGGCACCTCTTGCTCCGATTCAGACTTGGATAAGCGCGGCAGAAAATCTTGAAAAATTTGATGGTTTTGGTGAGCGAACATTTGCAAATAGAGCTTTGGATATTATGATTTACATGTTTCAGCATTTTAAAAGCTGGGAACCTTTTTGCATTGCCTTGGATGCTTTAAAAGAATATGGGCTTAAAAAATTGCATATTTTTCCACAGGAGGAAGGGTATTATTATAGCGCTTGGGCTGGTAATTGTGTACAGCATTTTTACCAGGATACGCCGGAACAGTTTGCAGTTTTCCTCTCCAATTCTATGTATATGCAAAAAGATGTGGCTGTGGCAGAACGGAGAGGCATGAGCTATGAACTTTCCAAACAGAAGAAAGAATGCAAGCAGCTGACCCGGGAATTACAGACCGCTTATCAAAAACAGAAAGAAACAGATAAACAGCTGCAGATGGCTTATAAAAAGCAGGAAGAGACAGATAAAAAGCTAAAGGAAACTGATAGGCAGCTGCAGGAGGTAAGTCGAAAGCTGGAAGAGGAAAGCAAAAAGCAGGAGGCGATGAGTAAGAAGCTTCAGGAAACACGGTCTTCCTGGTCTTTTAAAATCGGAAAAGCGCTGGTCTGGATACCGGGGAAAATTAAGCGTTTGATTTAAGGAATAAGATGGATGCAGAGTAAACTAAAACATGTAAATTTGAGAGGCCTCCGTGTGTTAGTGGCACACTTTTCATGCTCCGGTTTTTGCAAAAAATCGGAGACGCAGGGGCGAACCGGAGTTAAGCGGAGACCTAGTGGACATCTGCTTGGCCCGGATCGAAACGAAGCGTAAAATGAGGTGACTTTAGCTATAGAGCAGCTTGCCCGACCATGAGCATAAAAATGCCCGGGATTTTCATCCCGGGCTGTCTGCCAGCTCATTATTTACGTTTTCGCTTCAGACGGCGTTACCATCTGTATATTGGGTTTTCTCTGCTCTTAAGGTTTCGTTTTCCTGTTCCAGTGCTGTGTATTTTGCCATCACTACATTATATTTTGACTTTATCGTTTCACATTCCGATCTAAGAGAGTCAATTTCCTTTTCCAGTCTTACGATAGTTTCACGTTCCAGTTCTAAAACAGGTGGTGTCATATAATTTACCTCCTCCAAATCGTGTTGTGAATTTGCGCAGCGGATTCACGATGCAGGCCGAGCCATCGCCGACAGGCGATTTTGCATGTCACGGCTTTTCGCTGATACTCATCTTCGTGAAAGACACGAATCATTGCCTTCCGAAATAGTGCCAGGATGTCTTTGCGGTCATGCTCACAGATATATTCGGTGCGTGACGGTGCTTACCGTTTCATCTAAAAGCAGTATAACCTCATGAGGAAAAGTTGTCAACTTCAAATTTGCAAAAACCACATGCTATCAATCATCTGTCAAATTGTTTTTTCGTAAAAATTCTAAGGCAGACTGGAAATTATGCCTTGCGAACTATGGCAGTTCGTGGTAAGCTTTGCTTACGGGATAAGCTACATTTAAGTGAATCCCTGGGGCCGGCACAAAATATAATGATTTATATTGCTTGTTATGTATCAGGGGGTAAAGAGAGAATGGGATATTACCTGAATTCACCAGATGCGTTTGAACTTTATGAGCGGGAAATAAAAAAACCTTATTTTGTAGATAAGACGGAATTATTAAAAGAGCTTTTCCCACTGGTAGAGCAGGGTGGCAGTAATATCGCTGTCACGCGGCCAAGAAGATTTGGAAAATCTGTAGTAGCAGCGATGATTGCGTCTTTTTTTAATCGCGGGATTGACGGCAGTACGGTTTTTTCAAAACTGAAGATTATGAGTGAAGAAGGATTTGCGCTGCATTTAAATCGGCATAATGTAATTTATATCAATTTCAGCAAGGGGCCGGATGACTGTAAGTCGTATGATCAATACATTGAATATATTAAGGATGGACTTATTGGTGATATCAGAGAGGCATATCCGGACGCGGTACACCGCCGGGGCGATACGGTGGGGGCGATGCTGCGCAATGTTTCTGCAAAGTATCGTGGAGAAAAATTTATTTTGGTTTTTGACGAATGGGATTATATTTTTCACAGGCCTTACTTTACAGAGATGGATCGAGGCAGATTTACGGCTTTTCTGGGCGATCTGACTAAGGACCGGCCTTATATTGAAATGACTTATATAACGGGAATCCTCCCGATTAAGAAATATTTCGGCAGCGATACAATGAATCATTTTGCGGAGTATAATATGGCGGGTTGTTCCGTATTTGATAAATATTTTGGCTTTACAGATGAGGAAGTGGATGAGCTGTATCAGCGTTACCTGGGAAATGTTTTGAAGCCTGCCTTCACGCGAGAAAAACTGACAGATTGGTATGATGGTTATTACATGGAGGGAGGTTCAGGGATTTATAATCCCAATTCGGTTGTGTTTGCGCTGTCGCAGAACCGTCTGGGGAATTATTGGTCGAAAGCAGGTGAATATGAAGAACTGAAAGACTATGTCCTGAATGATATTGATGGCGTCAGAGAGGCTGTGATGCTCCTTGTGGCGGGTGAGCCGGTACAGGCGGACATATCAGAGTATGCCACTACGGCTCAGAAGTTGAAAAAGAGAGACGAGATCCTTTCGGTTATGACAGTATATGGATACTTGAATTATTATGATGGCTGCGTAAGAATACCGAACAGAGAGCTTCAGACAGAGTTTGATAAGATCGTAAAAACGGAGCCGAAGTTCAATTATATGCAGAAACTGGAAATAGAATCGAAACGGATTCTTCAGGCTACCTACAATGGAGATGAGGATACGATTGCGGATGTCCTTGAATTTGTGCACAATTCAGAATCGCCATTAAAATCTTACAGCGATGAGGCGGAACTGTCAGGCAGCGTGAAGCTGGCTTACCTTGCCGCGCGAAATAAATATGATATGCAAAGGGAAGATCAGGCTGGAATTGGCTATGTAGATTACATTTTTTATCCCTATAATCGCGCTGACGATGGAATTATTATTGAATTGAAGGTAGATGATTCTCCTGAAACGGCTTTGAAACAAATCAGAGATAAGAAGTATGCTTTGAAGTTTCAGGGAAAACTTGGTGAAATGCCGAAAACTACCGGACGTATTATCCTTGTGGGAATCGGTTATTATAAAAAGGATAAGATACATCACTGTAAAATTGAGGTGTATTAGTGATACATCATACGTGATATGGCTATCTGTCAGGGTTCATCGTTGTGAAAGACGCGAATCACGGCCTTCCGAAATGGTGCCAGGATATCCTTGCGGTCATGCTCACAGATAATCCTGTACTTACTGCTTTATCTAAAAGCAGCATAACCTCAGGAGAGAAGTTTGCAAACACCATTGCCTCTGCGTAGTCTTCCTCCGGATAATCCGGAATGATGGTATATCGGCTCAGACAAAGCTGGAATAAATAATAGGTGTTGCTATGCACTTTTAGCGCCGGAACGGCGAAGCCGATATAGAAAAATGGTAACTGTGAAGGTACTGAACAATTCTGAAAAATGACTTACAGCCGCTTTCCGGAAGTCTATAATAAAGCCATCTGGGAAAGGAACGTGTGAAAATATGCGCTATGAATATCAGAAAATAACAGAAACGACCATCGGAATCACAAAATTCTGTGGGAATTCGTCGCGCCTGGTAATACCGGAAACAATAGACGGATATACGGTGACCAGGATTTATGATTACGCCATTGATGGCTGGCGGACATGTGACGAACCTGATGATTTTGAAAGCTCTGGCTGTCCTGGTGGCGCTGACAGTTCAGACGGGTCAGCTGTTTCTGGTGATGCTGACAGTCCAGACGACTCAGATGCCTTAGACAGCCTTGACGGTTTTGATGACTATGACGGCTTCGACGATTATGATGAGCCCTATTATAAAGAGATTTATGAGATTGTGATACCATCTACAGTCACTGTGATTGATCCCCAGGCTTTTGGGGCCTGCAGTGAATTGTGGGAGATTATTGTGGATGATGAGAACCCGGTTTATGCGTCAAGGGATGGGATCCTATATGATAAAGCGCTGACAACTCTGCTGCGGTGTCCGAAAGGGAAGGGCGGGGACTGCTCGATTCCGGACACCGTGACTTCTATAGAAAAAGAGGCCTTTTGCTTTTGTCACCTGGAGCGTGTGGTGCTGAATGGGCAGATTACGAGGATTAAAAGGGGGACCTTTTATGAGTGCGGCGACTTGCAAAAGATCGTGCTGCCGGATACAGTGACGTGTATTGAGGATGAGGCGTTCGCTGACTGCTTTGCTCTGGCGGAGGTGAATTTGCCTGCGCAGCTGACGGAAATTGGAGCCGGGGCTTTTGCCAGCTGTGCTGCGCTGAAGCGAATGATGATCCCCGATGGTGTGACCCGCCTGGGAGAGGGCGCGTTCGCCGGCTGCAGGGGGCTGGAGGAACTCTCGGTGCCTGAGAGTCTGGTTCAGATCGGAGAGGGATGGCTGGAGGGCTGCCGGAATCTGAAGAACGTCGAGTTTGCTCCCGGAAATCCTCTTTTCACTTCGGAGAATCGTGCGGTTTATAACAAGGACAAGACGGTTTTGTATCAATATTTCTGTACGTCGGAGCAGGAACAGTTTCGGGTGCCCGGGACAGTGACTGTAATAAAAGAAAAAGCATTTTTGAACAGCAAATATTTAAGGGGAATTGTGCTGCCGAAGGCTTTGGTTCAGATTGGCGAAAGGGCATTTTGCGGATGTGAAAATCTGACCAGGATTCAAATCCCGGAGAATGTCCGGGAGATTGGCAAGTACGCATTTCTGGATTGCAAAAATCTGGGAAATATCATTGTTGATGAAAAAAATACCCACTTTATCTGCGAAGAGGGTGTTTTGTATACCAAAGACAAAAGCGAAGTGATCGCGGTGCGCTATGGAAAGCTGTTTTACCGGGAAGACATGCTGATCGAGGAGCTTGGTCTGAAGCTTCGCTCTTGCAACTGTCTGCGCCGCGCTGGTTTTCGGACAGTTGGAGAGCTGCTCCAGGTAAGCCGGGAGGACGTGATGCGGGTGCGGAATTTCGGGAAATACTGCCTGATGGATCTGGAAAGCAGACTGGAGGAGCTTGGCGTGGCTCTTCGCGCAGAGGAAACGTCCGGGGGGAAGCCTGATGGCACGGCACAGCCAGCATCGGGGTTTTATCATTTTCCGCGTTAATGAATCATATACCACTACTGATTTGCGGTCAGGGAACTCAGGCGTCCTGCCCCCGTTTTTTCTTGTGCTTATACAATGCCGTGTCCGCGGCTCTGAGAAGCTCGTCCGCACTCTGACCACCCTGATAAACGGCGAGTCCGTAGCTGGCTGCCGCAGTATGCCGGATACGCCCGGGCTCCAGGATCCGGGCGGAATCCCTGTAGACATGTCTGCAGAGCCGCTCAGCTTCATCCAGAGAGATTCCGGTAAACAGAACCATAAACTCATCGCCGCCAAAACGGAAGATCAGATGCTGTGCGCATACGCTGCGCAGGATATCGGCAAATTTTTTCAGATATTCATCTCCGGCCAGATGGCCAAGCGTGTCATTGACCTCTTTGAAGTGGTCAATGTCCAGCATTGCGCAGATCAGGCCTTCGTCGTTGCCGCTTAGATTGGACAGCACTTCATCGAGCGCAGTGCGGTTGTAGAGAGAGGTCAGCTGGTCGACGAGCATGCCGTGGCGGTACTGGGCCCGCTCGATCTCTTTTCTCACCGCTGCCTGATTTTTTTTCTTTTCAAAATAGATCAGGGTCAGGCAGGAAATGTAGAAACCGATCAGGATCAGGACGGAAATGGCGAAATTGACCTCGCTGTATCCTTCCTCCATCGTGTAGAGAACCCGGTCAGCATCCCAGACGATCACCAGATCCCCGATGACCCGGCCGGCAATGGCCGCTGCTGCAGTCACGGTGGTCAGCATATAATTTCCATACAGGCAGGAAAACATCAGCGGTATCGTAAACAGCAGATACAGAGATGGAAAGATGCTGTGTATGGTAAACAGGACAAAGCAGATTGCTACCAGCCCCAGTGATACCGTGTAGGCCTGCAGCGTCCTTCTCCCTGGGAAATTTTTCCTTGTCAGAAAGATGATAAGCAGGATCAGGAGGTTCATTCCGGTGGGAATGACCAGGTATTTGAGGATGTAAACAGGAATCGTGGCTGATATCAGGTTTAATCTGCCAAGAATAAAAAACAGAATTACTTCCAGAAGGAAGGATGCAGCGGCAAGTCCTGTGCTGATCGCAGTATGAATATCCAGCCAGTGCCGGTTGATTTTTTCATATTCAAATTCAATTGTACGGATATAGGTATTGGTCATTTCTAAAAACTCCCGAAAATTCAGAAAAAACAGGCTGTCAGGATTTGCCTCAGTTTAGCATTTTTCAGGCGGCAACACAATAGAGAATGTGCCGAAGAATTTAGGGAATCTAAGGGTTCTTCTGAAAACTTTTATGCGGGCGGAGACACTTGGGCTTTGAATGTATCGCTGCCTTTGATTCCGGTATCCGGCCAGCGATAACCATGCCTGCGTTTTGGAACTATGCATTCGTTTCGGCCGCTTTTTCACAGCTATGCATTTACTCCTGCCACTGTTTCGCAACGGTGCAATCGCATCTGCCGCTTCTGGCGTTTATATTTTCAGCGAAAATAGCGAAAATAGCAACGAAAATAGGGCTGAAAAAATCCTGGCTGCAGGTTGACAAATCCGCCCGAAAAGGCTATACTGACCCACAAAGCGTGGAAGGGAACAAGTAGAGAATAGAGGAAGGCACAGAAAGTTACCGGCAGGGTATGAAATTTTGCACTGAAACGAGGAGGAAGCGGCCGGCATGCGGCACGGCAGTTTCATTCTGAGTAAAGCGGCTGAGGTACCCGATGATGAGAGGTGCGCGCGGAAGCTGTTTTTGAATACATCCCGGAGCTTCGCATTGAACGAAAATCATGACGGTGCATCATAAAGGTATTATTGAGAAGAGATCTGCTTCTTATAGTCTCCGGTATCCGGCAGATCCGGACTTGGCTTTATGATGCTGCGGAGTCTGTTTCCGGATACCAGACGTGAAAAGGAACGGAATGGGATTTTCAAGTAGGCTGCGGCGGAGTGACATCCGTTATCCGGTGTCAGGGTATGAGAGAAAACGGCGGCTATGCTAAATGGTTTTTAGAAGAAGTCAGTAATCTGGCGGTTTCTAAAGATATCCGGCAGTCTGTGACAGTCAGTTCGTTGAAGATTTCGTACCTGGTGAGGCAGGCAGTGTGAGCTGTCGGCGAAATAAGGTGGTAACACGGAGCTTATGGCTCTCGTCCTTATATCAATCGATGATGGGGCGGGAGCCTTTTTATGCACACATTTTTTCCGCTCTGTCAGAGAAAAGACACAGACAATGCGGTCATAAGGAACCGGGAAAGAGGAGGATGAAACAAATGCAGATTTATGATGAACTGGTGGCAAGAGGCCTGATCGCGCAGGTGACGGATGAGGACAAAATCCGCGATCTGGTGAACAATGGAAAGGCAACGTTTTACATCGGGTTTGACCCGACGGCGGACAGCCTTCATGTCGGACATTTCATGGCACTGTGCCTGATGAAACGCCTGCAGATGGCCGGAAATAAGCCGATTGCGCTGATTGGAGGCGGGACGGCCATGATTGGAGATCCATCCGGACGTACGGATATGCGCCAGATGATGACGCCGGAGACCATCCAGCACAACGGGGATTGCTTTAAGAAACAGATGAGCCGCTTTATTGATTTTTCTGATGGCAAGGCGCTGATGGTCAACAACGCGGACTGGCTGATGAAGCTGAATTACGTGGAGCTCCTGCGCGAGGTCGGCGCGCATTTTTCTGTGAACCGGATGCTGACGGCGGAGTGCTATAAGCAGCGGATGGAGCGCGGTTTAAGCTTTCTGGAGTTTAACTACATGATCATGCAGAGCTATGATTTCTACATGCTGTTCCAGAATTACGGCTGCAACATGCAGTTCGGCGGGGACGACCAGTGGAGCAACATGCTCGGCGGCACGGAGCTGATCCGCCGCAAGCTCGGCAAGGATGCGTACGCGATGACGATTACACTGCTTTTGAATTCCGAAGGGAAAAAGATGGGCAAGACCCAGAGCGGCGCAGTGTGGCTGGATCCGAACAAGACCTCCCCGTTCGATTTTTACCAGTACTGGAGAAACGTGGCGGACGCGGATGTGCTCAAATGCCTGCGGATGCTGACTTTCCTTCCGCTGGAGCAGATCGATGAGATGGACAAATGGGAGGGCAGCCAGCTTAACCAGGCGAAGGAGATTCTCGCGTACGAGCTGACGGCTCTGGTGCACGGCGAGGAGGAAGCGAAGAAGGCTCAGGATGGCGCGCGCGCCCTGTTTGCGGGCGGAGGAAACGCTGCGGATATGCCGACTGCCGAGATTACGGAGGCGGATCTGGATGAGAATGGATGCATTGACCTGATCGCGCTGCTTCACAAAGCCGGGCTGGTGCCGACCCGCTCCGAGGGACGCCGTGCCATCGAGCAGGGCGGCGTGACCGTGGATGGCGAGAAAATCACGGATATTAAGGCGGTCATCCCCGGAGAAAAATTCACGGACGGGCTGGTCGTGAAGCGCGGCAAGAAGAACTTCCGCAAGGTGCTGCTGAAAAAATAGGAGCGGATGGCCCAAACTGTTCCAGGCGCTGCCGGATGGTAAAGTATGACATCTGTTGGTGTGCTGAGCGATCTGCGTACGCGCGTCATAAAGGCTACCGTATTTTTCGTGCGCAGGCGTCATATAGTAATAGGAAAGAAAAACCGGGAGCCTCTGGTGGTGCGTAGCGAAAAAAGAATGGGATGGTTTCTGACAGCAGGCTTTTCCTGCGCGGCGGCGGTGGTTTTGCTGATTACGGTTTACCGGAGCCTGCTGCCGGAGGTGCCTGCCGGCGATTTACTGACGACAGAAGGATCTGCACTGACGGATGATGATCTTCTGATGGAGGCTGATGCCACCGGAACTGCGGCAGAGAGTGTTGCACTGACCGATAAGATTTTATCTGTCGGCGATTTGGAGACAGCAGAAGGATCTGCAATGATGGATAGTGGCATTCTGAAAGAGAACGATGCTGCAGAAGCGGAGACCGGGGAAAAATCTGCCGCAGCCGGGGCGTTTGATACAGATGCTGCAGCCGACGGGGAAATGACAGACGGAGATGCTGCGGAAACAGATCCGGACGACACCATGCGGGTGGCGCTGACCTTCGATGACGGCCCGCATCCTACCTGGACTGTGAAGCTGCTCGACGGCCTGGCGGAGCGTGACGTGCGGGCTACCTTTTTTGTGATTGGGGAAAATATTCCGGGCAATGAGGACATCATTGCCCGCATGGATCAGGAAGGACACCTGATTGGAAACCACACCTATGACCATGTAAAAATCAGCGATCTGAGTGTGGAAGCGGCCTGTGAACAGGTGGAGCGGACCAGTGCGCTGGTGAAGGCGATCACCGGAAAGGATACGGAGTACGTGCGCCCGCCGTTTGGCTCCTGGCGCGGGGATCTGGAATGTTCCTTTGAAATGTTTCCGGTTTTGTGGGATGTGGATCCTCTGGACTGGACGACAAAAAACACAAGTGATGTCGTGCGGCGGGTGCTCGAAGCAGTGGAGCCGGACGACATCATTCTTCTTCATGACTGCTACGAATCCTCTGTGGACGCGGCTTTGCAGATTGCGGACGCGCTGCTGAAGCAGGGGTATCAATTCGTGACGGTGGATGAGCTGATATTGGAGTAAAAAAGCAATGGATTTATTTGAATACGCAAGACAGAAGACGATGCAGGAGGAGGCCCCGCTGGCTTCGCGGATTCGCCCGCGCACACTGGATGAGGTGGTCGGGCAGCAGCACATCATCGGCAAGGATAAGATGCTGTACCGCGCGATCAAGGCGGACAAGCTGAGCTCCCTGATTTTTTACGGCCCGCCGGGTACGGGAAAGACGACGATCGCAAAGGTGATTGCAAACACGACGCAGGCGGAGTTTACGCAGATTAATGCGACCGTAGCCGGAAAAAAGGATATGGAAGAGGTCGTCAAAGGTGCGAAAGAGCATCTGGGCATGTATGGGAAACGGACGATCCTCTTTGTGGATGAGATTCATCGTTTTAACAAGAGCCAGCAGGACTATCTGCTGCCGTTTGTGGAGGATGGAACGCTGATCCTGATCGGGGCGACGACGGAAAATCCTTACTTTGAGGTAAATGGCGCGCTGCTTTCCCGGTCCGTGATTTTTGAGCTGAAGCCGCTGGAAAAAGAGGACATCCGCATCCTGATCCGCAGGGCGGTCTATGATACCGAGCGCGGGATGGGTGCCTATCATGCCGAAATTGACGCCGATGCCGAGGAATTCCTTGCAGATATGGCGGACGGCGACGCGCGGAAGGCACTCAATGCGGTGGAGCTGGGTGTGCTGACGACAGCTCCCGGTGCGGACGGAAAGATTCATATTACGCTTGCTGTGGCCTCGGAATGTATACAAAAAAGAGCCGTGCGTTATGATAAAGAAGGGGACAACCATTATGACGTCATCTCTGCCTTTATCAAGAGCATGCGCGGCTCCGATCCGGACGCGGCTGTTTACTATCTGGCGCGGATGCTGTACGCGGGGGAGAGCGTGACCTTTATCGCGCGCAGGATCATGATCTGTGCCTCCGAGGACGTCGGCAACGCGGACCCGCAGGCCCTGCAGGTCGCGGTGGCGGCTTCGCAGGCCGTAGAACGGGTGGGAATGCCGGAAGCGCAGCTGATCCTGGCGCAGGCGGCTCTTTACATTGCATGTGCACCAAAAAGCAACTCCGCGACCAACGCCATCTTTGACGCGATGAATGCGGTCAAAGAGACCTCCGCCGCTGTCCCGCCTCATCTGCAGGATGCCCACTACAAAGGCGCGGCGAAGCTCGGCCACGGAGCCGGATATGAGTATGCCCATGATTGCCCGAAGCATTTTTCCCGCCAGCAGTACCTGCCGGACGCGCTCAAAGACCGTAAATTTTACGAGCCTTCCGAGAACGGGTATGAGCAGACCATCCGAAAATATCTGGACTGGATACATGAGTAAAATGCTTTAGCGCGATTTTGTATGCGCGGCTCTCCATGTACAGACACACACCACCGCGAACAGCACAGCTGCGGCTCCCGCGACGGCCCAGGCGATCCAGCCGGCCGTCAGCAGACAGACACCATTTTGCATGGTGGTGAATCCGAAGAACGCGAAAATCGCGAATGCGAGCTTATCCAGAAAGCCGGCCGGCATTTTGCTCTCAATCAGGTGGCCGACCATCATCCCAATCAGATCTGCGGCGAAGAGGCCGATGGAGCAGGCCAGCCAGACCAGGATGGCGCTGCCCATGCCCTCATTTGCGGCAAAGGTGATTGCTGTCAGCTGTGTCTTGTCGCCGAGCTCGGCGATAAAAAACGTACAGAACACCGCCAGGATCGGAAACTTCGAATCCTTGACGGTTTCTTCTTCTTCTCCTTCCTCTACCTTGCGCAATGTCGTCCAGGCAAAATAGAAGAAAGCACAGGCGGCGATGATCTTGATCAGCCATGTGGGAATGAACTGGCTGATCAGGGCGCCCAGGCCGACCGCGATCGCGTTGAGCACCAGTACCGAGGCGGCGGAGCCGATCAGGATGTCCCGAAGCTTGTAGCGGGAGGTCATGGCGATCATCAGAAGCTGTGTCTTATCGCCCATTTCGGCGATAAACATGGTGATAAGAATCTGGAAAAACAATAGCATAAGTACGCCTCCTTTGCGTGAGGCAGGGCTTTCTGCAATCGGACAGGGGAACGTCCTTCTCCCCTGTCCGCCTGCGCGGGCCGGGTGCGGCTTTAGCCGCAAAAATACTTTGCCCGGCTCTGCGCATAAAAAAACAGGCAGCCCTGCATTTGGCTGCCTGCAAAAAAACTCATGTATGGCAGCGAAAAAAAGTACCATACATGAGTCTCGTTATTTCATACAAGCCAGATCCCGAAGACGGCCGCCCGTACAGCTTCCGGACAGGGTGCACAGATAAAGCTTCCATAGAACTTCGCGGCTGCCGGAGGATTGCGTACAGTGGCTGACACAGGAATCAGTATGTTGACTTGCAACACCTGGATAATCCGAATGGAAAGCCGCTTATGCAAAATTGCGCTGATGCGCGCATGCGCAGCTTATGTTCTGCTTTCAAATCCGATGCAGGACATCTAAAAGGTGCCAACTACTCCCTCATGTCGCTCTAACATAGCATAATTCTATGGGAAAAGCAACCATTTTTTCGAACCTTTTTCAGCCCTTTTTTTTCACTTCAGATCTTTTTCACTTCAGCCCTTTTTCAGCCGCTTTTTCAGAGCTTTGAGAACTGCCTGTCATCTAAAGCGAATGGGATTGCGGCCGCATTC
The DNA here is from genome assembly GCA_021201095.1 of Lachnospiraceae bacterium. Classification (GTDB taxonomy): domain Bacteria; phylum Bacillota; class Clostridia; order Lachnospirales; family Lachnospiraceae; genus Choladousia. The sequence continues at coordinate 13,984 of JAJQFO010000187.1, read as the reverse complement.
TATCAGGCATGGTCTGCTGCCGCGCGTGTCAGAGTGCAGAAGGAGGCTCTGGCAGCTTTCTCATAATCGCGCGGCGTAAGCATCAGCTGCAGCCCGATTTTTCCGCCGCTGACAGCGATTTTTTCATACTGGAGCGCAGATGCATCCATAAAGACCGGGTAGTTTTTCTTCATGCCGATCGCGGTGCAGCCGCCCCGGATATAGCCGGTCACACTCTGGATATCCTTCACGTGGATCATAGACAGAGATTTGCATCCGGCCGCCTTTGCGGCTTTTTTCAGATCCAGCTCCGCGTCGATCGGGATCGCGAACACGAAATAATTGCGTGTTCCGTCCTCGGTCACGAGTGTCTTAAACACGATTTCGTGCGGCAGGCTGAGCAGATCCGCAGCATGCTGTCCGTCAATGAACTCTTCACATTCATAGGTCTGAAAGGTATATGGAATCTTCATGCGGTCAAGAATCCGCATGGCATTTGTTTTCACTTCTTTTGATTTTGCCATCTTTGTCCTTCCTTTCTCGGGAGCGAATCATCCCAGAGAAGAGTATAGCGTGGATTTTTTTGTTTGTACAGTAAAAAAATACCAGGATTTGGGCGTCTGAAAAATTACGACGAAATATCACATATGAATTTCAAATAATAAGAGAAAACAGCTTGCAATTTTGTGCGATGTGTAGTATAGTATATTTAAATTTTAAAAATGCAATTGCATATATAATTGAGCGCGGAATTATAAACAGGGCGAAAAAACGGATATCGTTAAAATTGTTCGTTGGCAATTTCATTGGCTTAAGACAATGTAAGCTGCGCAATGAAAAATCGCTTCGCGATTGTATATCCTGTACGAAGTGCGGGATGCCGCGCCCTGCAATCAAAGATTGGGGACATAACCCGGCGAGGTATATCCCGTACGAAGTACGGGATGCCACCCTGGCGAGGGGGCGCGGCTTTCGTCCATACTCGCACAGCAAGTACGGACATACAATGGGTGATTCACACAGGCTGCCCCATGGCATGGCCGTGAAATATTGTAATGATTGGAGGAGTGAGTGCGTGAAAGACAATAAGACAAACACAGCAGAAACAACGAAAAATCAGAAACTGGATATGCCGGGGAAATATTCTTTTGAAGAGAAGGAAGCATTTTTGGTGGCAGAGGCGGCGGAAGAGTATGTTCTTTTAAAGTACCGGGAGAAAGAAGGAGAACTGGAGCCGGGCCTCGTATCCGAAGCACTGGCAGAATATGCACGGGTGAAAATACCAGGCAGGTATACATTGGAGGATTATCTGGCATTGCCGGAGGATCGGCGCGCGGAGCTGATAGACGGTGTCCTATATGATATGGCGACACCGAATTACATTCATCAGGATTTTGCGTTAAGAATCTGGCGAAGCTTTGCAGATTATATAGATAAAAAACATGGACGCTGCCGGGCGTTTGCAGCACCTTTGTCAGTACAGCTGGACAGGGATGACAAGACGGTCCTGGAGCCGGACGTACTGATTGTCTGTGATCCATCAAAATTTCAAAATGGCCGTATATATGGAGCACCTGATTTAGTGGTGGAGGTGCTCTCTCCTTCTACCGCAAACCGGGATTTGCATTTAAAGTTAGCAAAATATAAAATTGCAGGCGTGCGTGAATACTGGATCGTCGTTCCGAAACGGAAACACGTATTTGTTTATGAGTTTGAAAAGAGCGATTCGGCAGAAATTTATGGAATTGAAAGCGTGGTACCTGTTGGGATTTATAATGGGGAGTGCAAGGTAGATTTTGCGCGGATTTATGAGCAGATGCGCCCATTGTATGACACAATGAAAGTCGCGCATTAAAGAATCGCTTCGCGATTGTATATCCCGTACGAAGTGCGGGATGCCCACGCCCCACAATCATAGATTGGGGGCAAAACCCGGCGAGGGGCGCGGTACCTTTCTCGATTTGCTGCGCAAATCGGAACATTCTGCGCGAGCACGGGTAAAAAGCATATTTCGCCTTGCACGTCTTGTCGGCTCCCGCATAGAATAGACAGACGGAAAAAATCGGGTGGACGTATGGGGTATTTTGCTAATAAAAGGAACCTGCAGGAAGAGAAGGCCGTGGTTTCGGATGCTCACGGGCGGGATGAATCTATTATTTCGGGAAACAGCGGAGATCATCTGGATGTGCAAAAGTGGACGGAATCGGATTCCATGAATGAAAAGAAGAGGATCGAGACGAAATGCCTGGATGAAAAGAAGAAGATCGAGCCGGAATGCCTGTATGAAAAGAAGGTGAGCGAGACGGAATCCCAGGATGTGAGGCGCAAATCAAGAGAAAAAACAGCTGGCTGCGGTAATTGCGTGGGAAATAGCAGCTGTATGATTGATTTCCTGAAGCCAGGTGACGAGATGCAGACGGAAAAGGACTTCCGTATGCTCCAGGGGATGTACCCGGCTGCCGCGAAGGAATTGCTTCCTCTGATAGAGGAGGAGTGCGACCGGATGGAGTACGAGGGGAGCGCCATGTTTGATGAATATCCGGATTATACGACCATCTACACACTTCAGAGACGGATCAGCGAGGCAGCGCAAAAGGCGGCGGAGGCGGATGGCAGTATAGATATGGAAGTCTCCGCGCGGGATATGGTGCGGGAGTCGGATACGGAAATGGCAGTACGAGTGGGAACACGGGAGCCGGGGCAAATGGAGGATACTGTATTGCGCAGCGACCTGATCCGGGTCATGCTGCTGCAGGAGATGCACCGCCGCAGGAGCCGTTACAGATCCTGCGCGGATGGAGAGATGCGCTGAACGAAGGCGAAAAGTGTATGTGATTTGCCTGGCACTGGTTCCGTGTTCCATATGTCCTGAGTTTGTCCCGCAGAAATGAGGAATATTGCTCCCGTCTGGGAATGCGCCTGGGGATAGGCATTTGTGAAGCCGGGAATCGTAAGAAAAAAACCTGTGGCATTTTTCTCAGGGAGATAGTATACTGGAAAGCGTACGAGTTTCGTACGAAAATTTTTGCACCATGGTTAGGGGCGATTTATAAATGGAAAGCAGGAAACTGCGCGGAGCGGAGCACAAAATGCGCGAATTTGGGCGAATACTGATGCTGCGTAATTGAAAATCGGAATATTCTGCGCAGGTACGGACATATATCAGGGGAGAATATTTTTATGGGAAATTTACTTAAGACGGTGCGGAATATGATTATACGGGTTCTGGTGCTGCTCGTAGTGTTTGTGGCGGCGGTTTATGTATTTGCGAGACTGCTCAACCAGGAGACCCCGAACACCTCGGAGACAATGGCGGACGCGACCTTCCCGCTGGTCTATATGCAGGACGATGATGTCAGCTACAACTGTCTGCATGGCTATGCCTATGAGATGGATGTGAATTATATCCGCGATACCGTGACAATCCTGGATGCCAGCCATGAGCTGGATATTAAAATACAGCCTTTTAACACGAACGTCGAGAGTGTTTCCTATGAGGTGCTGACGCTGGACGGCAGTGAATCGCTGGAAAACACGAGCGTGATCAATCTGACGGAGGATGATGACGGTTATCTGAATGCAACTCTGACAATTCAGAACCAGGTGCTGCTGAACCAGGAATATATCCTCAAGATTCAGGTTTCAGCCGGGGCGCGGAATATTTATTTTTATACGAGACTGCTGCTGGAGGATGGTCTGCATCTGGATGATTATCTGGATTTTGTGACTGGTTTTTACGCAAAATGCGTCAATAAGACAGATCAGGATTCCCTTGGCGTCGTGGTGGAGCCAGATGATACGACCGGCACCAGCCAGACCCTGTCGAGCATGGACATCCATGATACGGTTGCGCAGCTGATGTGGGGATCGCTGAATCCTTCCATTTATTATAAGCCGACGCCGAGCCTGGTTGATATCAATGGCACGACGGCTTCCTTTGTCCTGAACTACTGCATTTCCGCGGTGGATGAGGACGGCGTTACCACCCTCTACCGTGTCAAGGAATTTTACCGGCTGCGCTATACGGATACGCGTGTTTATCTGCTGGATTTTACGCGGACCACGGATGAAATTTTTAATACGGACCGCGAGGTACTCCAGTCGGAGGGGATTAACCTTGGCATTACGGACGGAGATGTGGAATATCTGTTCGATGACGATAAAAACTATGTGGCCTTTGTGCAGGAAAATGAGCTCTGGACTTACGACATTGACGGCGGGAAGCTTTCGAAGGTATTTGGATTTTTGCAGGAAGAGGAGATGGATTACCGCGATTTCTATGATCAGCATAATGTCAAGATTCTGAGCGTGGGCGAGAATGGCGACGTCTGGTACGTCGTCTCCGGATATATGAACCGCGGCGATCATGAAGGGGAAAACGGCATCGCTTTTTACCACTATGAAAATTCTTCCGCCACTTCTGAAGAACTGCTTTTTGTGCGTACGATGGAGGCGTATGACAGCCTGAAGCTGGACATTGATGCGCTTGCCTATCTTACCGACGATGGAGAAGACTGCTACATTTTGCTGGAAAATACAGTATACCGGATCGATCTGGCGACCGGTGATTACGAGAGCGTGATTACCGGCGTCAACAGCGGCTGCTACACCAGCTCGGATTCGAACCGCTATTTCAGCTGGCTCGTGGAAGGAGAGCGCTACGATTCGCAGACGCTGCGCACGATGGATCTGGAGACCGGCGAGACGCGGGATGTGGTGTGCGGCACGGGGGAGCGCATCCGGCAGGTCTGCTACATGGGAGAAAACCTCGTCTACGGGCTGGCGCTTCTTACTGACATAGACAGCTCTGCCGAAGGTTCCGAAGTATTTCCGATGCATGAACTGGTGATTGTCGGGGAGGACGGGGAAAACATCAAAGAATACACGCCGTCTGGCTCTTATGTGGTCGGGGCCGAGCTGTCAAACAACATGCTGACCCTTTCCCGGGTGACAAAGACGGACGGGGAATACGTGGAGACGACTGCGGATACGATTGTCAGCACAGACACGGAGGACAGCGTGGAGTATGGCCTGTCAACGGAGACGGATGATGTCAAACAGACCGTGATTCTGCTGCGCGTGGGTGCAACGATCACAGATACGAATCCGCAGGTTGTGACGGGCAAATTCGCATCCGACAGCGGGGCAGCCGCTGTGGAGATTCCGGTAAATGAGGAGAAAGAGCAGCTTTACTATGTATATGCGGGCGGAAGCCTGGACAGCAGCTGGCCGACCGCAGCGGAAGCGATCCTGCGCGCGGATGAGATGGTAGGCGTGGTCATCAATGGCGCCAAGGAATATGTCTGGGAGCGTGGCAACCAGCAGGACGAGGCGAGCATCAGTCTGGATGACATTCCGGATATAGTAAAGACCGGGACGATGGATGTGGACACACTCGAGGCTGCCCTGCAGAAGGACGTGGTCGACCTGACCGGCTGTACACTGGAGCAGGTGCTCTATTTCGTCAGCGAAGGAAAGGCTGTTATCGCGGCCACGGAGACCGGCAGCGTCATCATCACCGGCTATGACGACTATGGGAACCTGATTCTGCTGAATCCGGGCGAGACCGAGACCTACTATTACGGGCCGAACGACAGCCTGGAGCTGTTCGAGGCGGCAGGCAACCGGTTTATCTCTTATTTGAATACGGATCTGTCGTGACGCGATCTGTCCCCTGTATGCTCTATCTGATACACATTTTTGGAGGGCTGCAGACCTGTGCAGCAATGACTGTGCAGGTTTGCAGCTTTTTTTATATGCACAGAGCCGGGCAAGAATATTAGCGGTTTCTCCGCTGAAGAGTTTGACTGGCTATAAAATTCAGAAAGCAAAAGAAAAATTCAGACGATAAAAAAGCAACAAATGCTCATGTGACGCGAAAAGAGGAAATTTTGAAAAGTAAACCTGCACAAAACAAATGGTCTCTGCCGAAAGCAGAAGAACATCGGGCAGAAATGTTTTCCCCATTTTATCCACATCTCGGTGGATAAAAAAACGTGGGAAAATGGACTTATACACTGAGTTATCCACATTATCCACATTTTTTGGAGGAAAAAGGATTGGTTTACATAGTTTTTTCTCAAAGAACGTGCGTTTTGTGGATTCTGATAAAAAAGAAAAAAATGTCAAAAAAAAGTCGAAAAAGGGTTGACAGATGAGAAATCGGGCAAATGATATTGTTGTCAGAAAATTCAATGTATTCTGAATTTTCAATGGGCACTGGGGCGGGCATTGGCGCATAGCATGCACCTGCAATACAGCCTGTAAAGGGAGGCGAAGCCTGCCTGATATTCTTTTTGACTGACTGAAAAACCGGTTGACAAATCCAGTTGTCTGTGTCAAAATATACATAATTTTCAGATGCCAAACCGATGAAGTGAGAGTCAAACAGGAGATGCGCTTACAGAGAGCGGGTGATGCTGGGATACCCGCAGTATGCAGCCTGCAAATGGGTCACCGAGGGCGAGGCGAACGCCGCATGACGGGAGACGGTAAAGACAGTAGTAATATCAGGTGATGTGATCGGCAGCAGCCAGTAGCTGCGATCGATAAAGCATCAGATCGGGATCGTCGCCGGGATGCAGCCAGTAGCTGAGACGTTTGTCTGCGTTAAGGACTGGAAATGCACACATTTCGCTGAGAGGTTGTCTTTGTTTTCTGTGAAAATACTGACGTGGGATTTTTACAGACAGGCAGGATGGCAAATAAGGTGGTACCGCAGAAAAATCTGTCCTTATGTAAAGTAAGGGCAGTTTTTTATGCACAGAGCCGGGTAAGGAGTTTTGCGGCTAAAGCCGCACCCGGCTCGCGCAGGCGGATAGGGGATACAGACGAGATCAATTTCACCGAATTGACATTTGCGTTTTTTGCCGGTAGTACTGCGTCGGCACGCAATTGCACTATTCGGTGATTGCGATAGAGAAGAAACTACATTATCAAATCAGGAAAACTTCGCATTTGCCGTGAATGTTTTCCGACACATGAAAGGAGAAGCGGAAATGAAAAAGAGGTTGGCAGTTTGTGTGATCGCGGCGTCGATGGCAGCTATGATGGTATCGGGTACGGCGATGGCTGAGGAGTACAAGGTAGGAATTCTGAAGTACATGGATCATGCGTCCCTGGATCAGATTGAGGATGCGATTCTGGCAGAGCTGGACGCGCTTTCTGAGGAGGGCGAGGATACCTATGTCTATGAAGGGTATGTATACAGCGGCAATGCGGAGACGGCGACCATGCAGCAGCAGGCAGCGCAGCTGATCGACGACGACCAGGTGGACATCGTGATTCCGATCGCGACGCCGGCGGTATCCCCGCTGACCAATGAGATCGAAGACCTGGATGAGCCGATCCCGGTGGTATTTGCGGCAGTGTCGGATCCGGTCGGCTCTGAGCTGGTGGATTCGCTGGATGCTCCTGGCGGATATATCACAGGTACCAGCGATGCTTTGAATACAGAAGCAATTCTGGATCTGATGTTCCTGGCAAATCCGGATCTGGAGAAGGTCGGACTGCTCTACAGTCTTTCTGAGGATTCTTCTACTCAGCCGATCGCGGACGCAAAAGCTTATCTGGATGAGAAGGGGATCGAGTACGTGGAAGCGACCGGTACGAACAACTCTGAGATCATGCAGGCGGTGGAGTCTCTGATCAGCGACGGCGTACAGGCGATCTTTACCCCGACCGACAACACGGTTATGTCAGCGGAGCTTTCCATTTATGAGACACTGCTCGAAGCAGGAGTTCCGCATTACACGGGCGCGGATTCCTTTGCGGTAAACGGCGCATTCGTAGGTTTTGGCGTAGATTATGAGCTGCTTGGCAAGGAGACAGCAGACCTGGCTGTCGCGATTCTGCAGGGCGCGGATCCGGCTGAGACAGCGGTTGTAACGTTCGATAATGGTATTGTTACAGTCAATACGGAGACAGCGGAAGCACTCGGCATCGACTACAGTGTGTTTGAGGAAGTCGCTACCCAGATCGTAGAGGTTGTGACGGCGGAGAGCATGGAGTAATATATCAGAACGTGGTTTTGATTTGCGGCGCGGATAAAGCGCGGCAGAATCTCCTGATGCATGAATCGGGAGACCGGGGAACCGATTATCTAAAGTACGCATAAGTGCTGCTGAACATTTTGATACGGCGGGTATGAGGCGAAAAATGCCTCATACTTGTCCGTGTGCAGACAGCCGGAGCGAAAACAGTCTGGCTGATGAAGAACATTCACAAATGGAAAGGAGCCGGTTTTTCATGACCTCCATTATTTCACTTTCGGTAGTAACAAATGCCCTGGAATTAGGGCTGATTTATGGGCTGATCGCGCTGGCTCTTTTTTTGAGTTATTCTATTTTAAACATTGCGGACCTGTCTACGGACGGCTGCTTTACATTAGGATGCGCAGTCGGCGCACAGGTGGCGATCATGGGACATCCGATTCTGGCACTGTTTGCGGCGATGGCGGCGGGCGTCTGCTCCGGACTGATCATGGCGTTGCTGCAGACCCGGCTGGGCGTGGAACCCATCCTGTCCGGAATCATTGTAAATACGGGACTTTACACGGTCAACCTGGGTGTGATGGGATTCTCCTCGAACCTTTCCATTTTCAAAAAAGATACGGTATTTACCCTTTGCAAGGACTTGTTTGGATCGACCTGGTACAAGCTGATCCTGGCGGCCATTATCGTCCTCATTGTCTGTCTGCTTCTGGTATGGTTTCTGGGCACGCGGCTCGGCCTCTCCATCCGCGCGACCGGCGATAATGAGGATATGGTCCGCGCATCCAGCATTAACCCTGGATTTACCGTTACGGTTGGGCTCTGTATTTCCGGCTCCATGACGGCACTTTCCGGGTGCCTGATCGGACAGTATCAGAAGTCCTGCGATATCAATATGGGCACCGGTATGGTGACTATCGCGCTTGCGAGCCTGATCATCGGCGAGACGCTGCTTGGCAAACGCTCGATTCCGCGCCGCATCCTCGGCGCTGTCGTTGGCAGCTGCGTATACCGCTTTGTCATCGCCATCGCACTGCGGATGCATGTGCCCGCGGAGGCGATGAAGCTGGTATCGGCGGTCATCGTTGCCGTCGCTATCGCCGCACCGTATCTGAAAGAGCGCGTGGCGCTGCAGCGGCAGAAAATGGCGAACGCGGCCTCGGGCAAATGATGAAAAAATGGCGAATGTGCCTGCGGCCAGCCGAAGCAGATTTGCACTGTTTGGAATAAATGGGAATATCGTCAGGAAAAGGAGCAGCGGACATGCTGAAAATCACGAATGTCAAAAAAGTGTTCAATCCGGGCACGGTCAATGAAAAGGTCGCCCTCGCGGGGATAAACCTGACTGTCAATGATGGAGATTTTGCCACGATCATCGGCAGCAACGGTGCGGGAAAAACGACCCTTTTCAACTGCATCGGCGGGAGCTTTCTGCCGGACGAGGGGCATATTTATCTCGACGACCGGGATATCACCTATGTGGCAGAATATAAGCGCGCGGTAGACATCGGCCGTCTGTTTCAGGATCCGATGAAGGGAACCGCGCCGCACATGACGATCGAAGAAAATCTGGCGCTTGCTTATCTGCGTGTGGCAAAAAAGAAAGCGATGTTTTCCCGGATTACCGCATCAGAGCGAAAAATGTTCCGGGAGCGGCTCGCCCTGCTTGACATGGGACTCGAAGACCGCATGAAGCAGCCGGTCGGCCTTCTTTCCGGCGGACAGCGGCAGGCACTGACGCTTCTGATGGCGACCCTCGTTCCGCCCAAAATCCTGCTTCTCGACGAGCATACGGCGGCACTCGACCCGGCCACGGCAGACAAGGTCATCGCGCTTACGAAGCGCGTCGTGGAGGAAAATCACCTCGCCTGTCTGATGATTACCCATAATATGCACTCCGCTCTTGAACTGGGGAACCGCACCCTGATGATGGACGACGGACGCATTGTGCTGGATATCAGCGGAGAAGAGCGTGCCGGGCTGACAGTGGACGGACTGCTTGAAAAATTCCGCGCAGGCGCCGGCAAAGAGCTGGATAACGACCGGATTCTGTTTTCGAAAGCACAGTGAAATCTGAAGCTTACCCACTTGTCTAAACAGCCTTTTTCTGTTATAACTGGTTTAGTAAAAACCTTGTGACAGAAAAGGGCTGTTTTTATGCGTAGGGCCGTGCAAGGAGTTTTGCGGCTAAAGCCGCACCCGGCCCGCGTGGGCAAGTAGGAGCACACAAGCTGTCTCCTGCTCGATCATAGGGGCTGACGATGGATCTTTATGTCAGATGTTTGCCGGGCGGACTTCTAATCCTGGGGACGGATAATGGACAAGGAAAAAGCTTTGGATCCCCGCATGGGATACGGCCAACAGGAAGAAATGGAGGAATGGAGAAATGAAAATGGATTTCGAGGATATTACGTTGAGAATAAAAAGTATTGGAAAGGATACGGTGGCTGAGGTACAGAAGGTGACGGAAGTCAGGCAGTATCGTTCGCAGATATCAGCTGAGAAAAAACGGATCAACGCAATCTATACGGAGATTGGCAAGAAGCTGTATGATGCACACAGGGAGACCCCTCCGGAAGGATTTGAGGCGGAATTTCATTCATTGAAAGTGGCATTTGATACCATAGAGGAGCTGCAGGGGCATATCCGCACGGCGAAAGGCGTGGCTCTCTGTCCGAATTGCCGGATGGAGGTCGGCATGTACGAGCGTTTTTGCTCGAATTGCGGCTGCAAGATGCCGGAGGTGATTACGATCGAGGGCGAAGAACCGGAGGAAATTCCGTTTGTGGATCAGCCGCAGGCCGGGGGGCAGAAGGAAGAATCTGTGCCGGAGGAAACCGCAGCGGAGGCGAAAACCGAGCAGGACGAGCCGGAGAAAGCCGCACCGGCGATGGAAACCGGGCAGGGTGAGCCGGAGGAAACCGCACCGGAAGGAGCCGCAACGGAGGCAGAAGCAGAGCAGGGTGAGCCAGAGGAAACCGCAGCGGTGGCGGAATCCGAGCCGGACGCAGCGCTGAAACCAACCGCTGCACAGGACGAGAAACAGTCGGGGGAAATTGCGGAAAATGACGCAGCGCAGGAATCACGCTGCTGTACAGAGGAGCTCATGACGGGACTGATGGGATCCGAAGAGATGGCGGCATCTGCGGCGAAGAACGAGGAACCGACGGAGACGGCGGCAAAATCAGAGGCAAAACCAGAGGATTCGGCAGAAGCAATGCCGGATTCTGAGGACTCCGAAGACACGCAGACCCCTGAGGAAGCATAAAAATAAAACGAAGGAAACGCTCCGCGTCCATGCGGTGCGGAGAAGGGAATTAATTATGGACGCTGTTTTTGAACAACAGGAAATGAATGATCTGGTCGGGGAAATTCTGGAGAGTTACCAGAAATACCCCGGGACCTGCAGCATTGATAAGGGAAACCGGCTGAACCGGGCAGAGATTATTGATATATTGGAGGAAATCCGGTGCCTTTTGTTTCCCGGCTTTCTGGAAATGAAAAATCTGAACCGCGACGCGATTGGCTATCATGTGGGAGAGCTTCTGGAGGACATCCGGTACCGTCTCAGAAAACAGGTGGCCAGGGCACTGTTTCATGCAGAGAACGCGCCGCAGAATACTGCGGAGGCAGATGAGCAGGCAGGGCAGATTGTCAGTGATTTTTTGAAGACCATCCCGGCACTGCGTTCGATCCTGGAGACGGATGTGCAGGCGGCTTATGACGGCGACCCGGCCGCCTATAATACGGATGAGGTCATCCTTTCCTATCCGGGCGTATTTGCGATCACAGTCAACCGTATCGCACACGAGCTGCATAAGAGAAAGGTTCCGCTCATCCCGCGGATGATGACAGAGTATGCGCACAACCTGACCGGTATCGACATTCATCCTGGTGCCACGATCGGAAAATATTTCTTCATTGATCACGGTACGGGCGTCGTAGTCGGTGAGACCACCGTGATTGGAGACCGCGTAAAGATTTACCAGGGCGTGACGCTGGGCGCGCTTTCCACCAGAGGAGGGCAGAGCCTCCGCAATAAAAAACGTCATCCGTCGCTGGGCGATGATGTGACCGTTTACTCAGGAGCTTCCATCCTGGGCGGCGAGACCGTGATCGGGACGGGGGCGATCATCGGTTCGAACGCTTTTATCACATCCTCCGTGCCGCCGAGGACCAGGGTCAGCATCAAAAACCCGGAGCTGCAGTTCAAGGGCCGCGTGAGCATGACTGAGCTGGGGCAGGAAGGCTTCTGGAAAAACAAAGCGGATATGGCTCCAGATAATGGGGAAGATCCGACCGATATGGCTTCCTATATATAATCTATATATAATAAGTACAGCCGGATGTTTCAGCATCGCAAGAGGACATATTCGCCTCTGACGGAAGCATTTCGCGGTGCAGGATATGTCTGTACTCGCGCAGCAATTTTCCATTGCGTGAATTTCCAGCGCGCGTTTTTCACTGACAGCCTCACGGGAACGGGCTGCAATTGTACACACTTGCCCTGCAAGTACAGATCTGTAAAGGAGGAATTTCGAATGGCAGACGAACAGAAAAAGAACTCACAGGAAATGGAAAGTACCGTTTCAACAGAGAAAAAGGAATCTTCCGGCGCAGCCTCCGCAGCAACGGAGCAGACGATCAGCGAGACCTGGGCGGAGGATACGATCGCGGATCTGGATGAGTTTATCGAGTCTCAGGGGATTTATATCCGGCAGTGATTTTATTTGTTGGAGAAAGGCAGCTCTGGCTGCTGCAGGGAGTCTCGTTTCTCCGCGATCCCGGTGCTATAAAGGCTGTGACCAACGATGGGATGAATGCGGAACCGATTGATTCTGCTTTCAAATTGCCGCTGCAGACGCAAACCTCCGCAACAGTCGTATGACCGGCATTTACAGCAGGCATTTACGTTCGCCGTCCGGCAGGCATTCCGGCAATCGTATCAGGAGGTTTGGCAGGCATTACAGCAGCCGCTCGGCCGCATACAAAAAGGCCGGGATCGTGATCAGCGAGCAGAGCGTGGAGAATGCATACAGTTCCGACGAATAGGCGTAGTTTTTGTGATATTTCAGGGCGAATGCCGTGCCGGTCGCGGCACACGGGCAGGCGGAAGCGACCAGGATCGTATAGGCCACGGTCGAATCCACATGCACCTGCAGAAGGATCACAAATACAATCGCCGGCATGAGGATCAGCTTTCCGAAGGACACCAGATAAACGCGGGGATCCCGCAGCATCGCCGGGATGTTGACCTGTGAAACCGAGACTCCGGCAATGATCATGGCCAGCGGCGTATTCATGTTTCCGATATACGCCAGGGTATCCGAGAGAATGGGCGGAAACTTGATTTGCAGGAAAAAGAGCACCAGACCCAGCGTGCTGGCGATAATCATCGGTGTGCAGAGATGGCGAAGCAGAGTCCTGGCGGAAGCTGAGAAGCTGCCGGCTCCGTGCGCGGATTTTTGCATTGGGGTCGCTCCGTGTGCGGATTCTCGCTTTGAATTCGTTGCCTGAGCAGAGCTCTCCTGCGTGTTGGACATAGAATTTTCGGACACAGAATCCTTCCGCGCGTAATCTGCGCGGGAATCTGTGCGCCTGTCAGAAGCAGCAGTATCCTTCGTCATCAGCCCCAGCCCATGTGTCCAGGAAAAAATGTTAAAAACAGTCATATAGGCAGTCAGATACAGGACGCCCTCGCTGCCGAGGATGCTCTGCACAAGAGGAATCCCGATGAAGCCGCAGTTGGAATAAATGACAGCGAACCGTTCCACTGCGCAGTTGTCGTCCGCCTTTTTACAGGAGGAAGCATCGGGACTTCCCGGAACAGAAGTACTGCATTCCCGGGCGTTGCCAGAAGACAATACCCGTCCGGCACCTGCCTTCCTGGCAGGCTTCCGGATCAGCAGCGTGGACACCGGGATCATGATCAGATGGGTGAGAACGGCAAGCGCATACGAGATCAGCAACCCCCGCACGAGGTCCGGGCTGTAGTCTGTCTGCAGCGCTGTGAT
>JAJQFO010000150.1 GCA_021201095.1 Lachnospiraceae bacterium | reverse complement strand
ATTGTGGGGACTCCCCAGATTATCTTACAGAATCCCCACGGTAGACTGGAGAACCGGATTTGTTTAGGAGAGATTAGATTAAGGAGACAACATGTATTTTATGAATCAATATTTTTTAGAAGACTACAAGAGCTATTACGAAGAGAACTTCTCTGTACGTGGGGGGGGGTACAGGTTACTCACTTCGTATAACATGAAGCTGATTTACTTTGGACGAAAATTGCAATGTAGCAAGTGGAAGATTTCAAAACGGTTCTGGCTGGTCTTGTTAAAGCACCACGGAAATAAACGTGGCAACGAAATTCATGATTTCAGCAGGATTGGTTATGGTTTGAAGCTCGGTCATGGCTATAATATAACGCTTAATCCTGGTGTGACCATAGGAAATTATTGTAGATTGATGAAGGGATGTACACTTGGATCAATAAGAACTGGAAGTAATGCTGGAGCACCTACGCTCGGAGATCATGTAATGGTTGGTTTGAATTCAACCATAGTTGGAAATGTCAAAATAGGCAATGATGTGATGATTGCAGCAAATTCATTTGTGAACTTTGATGTACCGGATCATTCGGTGGTTATCGGCAATCCAGGCGTCATCCATCATAAAGAAAATGCAACAGAAGGTTATTAATTATTCGAACAGGGTGCGGTTGTACATGAAAGAAAAAATTTTAATAGTCCACAACTACTACCAAATCCCTGGTGGAGAGGATACTGTGGTTGTCAACGAAAAGAAGCTTCTCGAAGATAATGGGCATAAGGTGATTCTCTATAGCAGGAATAATTCAGAACTGAAAACTATGTCAACGATTCAGAAATTGTTGCTACCATTCACTACTGTGTTCAGTTTAAGAACATATAGGGAAGTTAAGCAGATTATCAAAGAGCAGCATATAGGCATCGTCCATATACATAATACTCTGAACCTTATTAGTCCCTCCGTTTACTATGCTGCGTTCTCCTGTAAAGTTCCTGTGGTGCAGACCATACATAATTTCCGGATGCTCTGTCCAGGAGCTACTTTCTATAGGGATGGTCACATCTGTGAAGATTGCGTCGAACATGGTCTTGGATGCGCAGTGAAGCATAACTGTTATAGGGGAAGTAAGCTGCAAACTTTGATGTGTGTGATTACTACAAAGATTCATAGGATGCTGGGAACTTACAAAAAGCTGAATTATATCTGCCTAACGGAATTCAATAAGCAGAAACTGTTGCAGTTGAAGCAAATTAAACCAGAGAAAGTCTTTGTTAAGCCGAATTTTACGTTCAGAGCGGATGTCAAGCATCAGAATGGTCTCTTCTACCTTTATATTGGAAGAATCGAAGCAATAAAGGGAGTAGATAAAATTCTCTCTGCTTTTAGTAAAATGCCAGATAAGCAGTTAAAGCTTGCAGGAACAGGCACAATACTGGATGAATTAAAAGATGAGTATCAAAGCTTGGAGAATGTAGAATTTCTAGGGTATGTAGAGCACGAAGATTTGATTGAACTAGTCGCGCAAACAAAAGCACTTATTATTGACTCTCAATGGTATGAGCCTTTTGGGATGATTGTTATTGAAGCTTATGCTTCTGGTGTTCCGGTGATTGCTGGTGACATCGAAAACATTTCAAGTCTCGTTACTCATAATATAACAGGAATAAAGTTTAAATATGATTCTATAGAAGAGTTGATTGCAGCTGTCGATGAATTTGAGAGTAGCCGACAGCAGTGGAATCAAAATGTGATAAAGGAGTATGAGGAAATGTATTCTCCTGAAAGAAACATAGTAATGTTGGAGACTATTTATCAAGATGTGGCTCAACCCCGTGTATCTGTGGGGGGTAATCGCTCTTAAACAGTCACATAGAATTTATATTCCAGAAAGCGTGACCGCATGAGCAGGAAAGTAAAAAGCCTGCTATGCAAGGCACTGCTTATGAGGAAGAAGAATATACATATAGGAAATAACACAACATTCGGTCGAGGCACTGTGTTCTACGCCCCGACTGAGATGACCATTGGCAACAACGTCTACATAGGCAAGTACTGCACCTTAGAGGCTGACATCATAATTAAGGATGACGTTCTCCTCGGCAATAATATCGGTCTTATCGGAAAGTATGACCATGATTATACACAGGTCGGTACGAGCATTAAGAATAGCCCACAGATACGAGATGCTGATTACAACTTCAAGGGAAAAGGGCTGAAGATTGAAATCGAGAACGATGTGTGGATTGGCTACGGTTCAATTATTGTCAGCGGTGTGAAGATTGGACGTGGAGCGATAGTTGCAGCGGGCAGCATCGTTTTGAAGGATGTTGAACCATATTCTATCGTTGCAGAAAATCCAGTGAGAGCTGTGAAGATGAGGTTCACACCAGAGCAAATAAAAGAACACGAAAGACTATACAATCCGAAATGAGAAAGGGAACAGCGAGATATGAACAGACTACATAAGGCTTATTTATTAATAAGAGCAATTCCAAAAACAGTGCTGTTCAACTTTCGCTATCTGCCATTCAAGCAAGCTATTAAGTTTCCGGTGGTTGTATCCCACAGAGTTGCGCTCCAACGTATGGGAGGAAATATAAGATTTGACGCTCCTGTGAGGACAAACATGGTGAGAATCGGCTTCCACGAGAACCGTTTATTTGATCAGAAAAAGAGAACGAGCGGTCTGGAATAACGAAGGCACGGTGGTTTTCAAAGGCACTGCGTATCTCGGGAATGGAACAAGGGTTGCAAATACAGGAACACTAACACTCGGAAACAACTTTCAGGTCAGTGGCAATTCATCGATTATTTGCAGGCATGAGACCACTTTTGGCGATTATGTTCTAATTGCCTGGGACTGCATGTTCATGGATGGAGATGCACATAAGGTGTATTCAGATGAAGTGGGGGTACAGGTCAATACCAACCGTCCCATCGTTGTTGGCAACCATGTCTGGTTTGGTGCTAAATGCACAGTCACAAAGGGAGCAAAAATTCCAGATGGCTGTGTAATTGCGGCAAACAGCTGTGTATATAAGAAGTTTGAAGAAGAGAACACAATCATCGGCGGGTATCCTGCCAAAGTGATAAGAAAGAATATCCGCTGGGAAGGGTGAGAAAATGCGAGTTGGTTTGCTTGTTGCCAGTATTGGCAACTTCGGACAAAAAGGATTTTATAACGCACAGGAAATCGGACTGGCGAAAGAGCTGGACAAGCTTGTTGACGAGATAATCATATATAAACTGATAGCAGAGGATCAAAAGTATACAGAAGAAAAAGTCGGTGGTTGTAGCCACACAATCTTGAAGATGATTCCGTCAAAGAGCTATGGCATCAACGGTTTGATTGATGTTGAAGTGTTGGACAAGACACTCGATGCGATAGTTTTCTTCTCTGATACTCAGATTTGCGTTCCGAGGGTATACAAGTGGTCACGGAAAAATAACGTCAAGCTGTTCCCGTACATAGGAGTGCTTGAAAGTCACAGCACCAGCAAACTGAAAAAGGTCATCATGGATTTTCTCTTCCAGAGAAATCTCAATGTGTACAAAAAATGTCACTGTTTTGTGAAGACCCCGACGGTGGAGCAGAACCTTCGTAACATGGGGGTGAACGACATCACAGTTACACCGGTTGGTCTGGATATAAGCCTCCTTCACCAAGACTTTGAAGAAGCCGATGTAAATGAACTGAAGCTCAAATATGGCTTTAAGCCGGACGATAAAGTAATCCTTTTCATCGGTCGCCTGATAGAAGAAAAACAGCCGCTCAGAATGGTCGAAATTTTCTCACAGCTATATAAACAAGATTCGAACTATAGGCTTCTAATGGTTGGAAGCGGGTTGCTGAATGAGGTTGTGGATGAAAAGATAATGAATGCAGATTTAACAGATGTTGTGATGCGAATTGAGAAAATTCCAAACAGTGACATCTGGGAACTGTACCGCTTCGCCGATTGCTTTGTAAACCTGAATCAGCAGGAAATCTTCGGTATGGCAATTCTCGAGGCAATGTATTATGGCTGCAGGGTTGTTGCATGGCATGCGCCTGGACCTGACTTTATTATTGAAAACAACGTGTCAGGGTGTTTGGTGAATAATGATAGTGCGGTAATTGAAAAGTGCTGCGCACAAGTAGCTGTTTCCGAAAATGCGCACAAGAGGATTGTGCAGAAGTTCACATGGAAAAGCACAGCTGTGGCTATGAGTAAAGCAATGGGAGCTACGTAATATGGATAATGATAAGGCAATAGTAAAAAAGATAAAACAGAAAATCAAGGACATAAAGTTCCGCAGCGATTACAAGGACCTCTCGATAATGAGCGACAAAGACGGAAATCGGTGGATTTCTGACCAATTAGATGCGAACACGCCGTTCCTTGTTGCTAGAGGTGGAGCTACAGAAATGCGCTGCATAGGAGAGTATTTGAAGACTGGCACATATTCTGAAAAAATCAAGGACGAAATCGAGACTCTGTCTGGGGTTTTCTCGAATGATGATGAGAATTTGAAAAAATTTTGTGAACTCTATATAGAGTGCATGGGGCAGGCTGATTTGATTGCTTTGTGGGGAGTTGGTGCGGAAAGCCAGGTTGTACATAAATACTGTAAGAACGCTGAATTCACTGAACTCCACTCTATTGAGCCATATTATTTTGATAAGCCCTGGTCAAGCCATCTTGAAGGAAAGAGACTGCTAGTAATACACCCGTTTGTGGAAACTATAAAACAACAATTCAATAACCGAACTCGGATTTTTGCCGGGGGGGGGTACTGCCTGATAAGTTAGATTTATTGACAATTAAGGCAGTACAGACAAGCGCAGGTGTAGAACCTGAATTTGCGTCCTGGTTCGATGCTCTGGACAGTATGAAAGAGCAGATTGACCAGATGGACTTTGATGTAGCCATAATAGGGGCCGGAGCTTATGGATTGCCTTTGGCAGCATACTGTAAAGAGAGAGGCGCACAGGCAATACAAATGTCAGGAGCCACGCAGATTCTATTCGGGATAAAAGGTAAGAGGTGGGACGATCACCCATTCATTTCAAGCCTATATAACGAATACTGGGTTCGACCTAATGAAAGCGAAACGCCGCCACTAAAGCAAAAGGTGGAGGGTGGTAGCTACTGGTAAGCGCATATAGACTGCTTTAATTGTCTCCGTTCGGAGGAATTAAAGTGGATAACGACAACATCATCAAAAAGAAACTGGTTCAGACATATCGTGCGTTAAGACTCAAATTGGACTATGCAAGCATGAGCCTACTGTCTGAAGAAGCCGGAAACGAAAAGATAGCTTCTTTACTAAATCAGGATCAGCCGTTTATGGTTGGAAGATTTGGAGCCGTTGAGATGCATCTCGTTTCTAAGTACATGCAACAGGCTCCGTATAGCGATAAAGAAAGAGAGCAGGCTCTGTACGCAGCTGGAATCTTTCCGAATGACATAGATACTCTAAATAAGTTTTGTGAAGTGTACATGGAAGCCATGAAGGACTGTGACGTTCTTGGTGTATGGGAAGTGTCAGGAGAGAAGCAGGCAATTAAGGAATACTGTAAGATTGCTCAGCTCGTTCCGAGCAAAGCTATTGAACCGTATTATTATTCACCCCCTTGGTCACGGTCACTTGTGGGAAAGAAAGTCCTCGTGATACATCCTTTCGTGGAGAGCATTTCAAAGCAATTAGTCAGACGGAACGACATCTGGCAGGATAAAGAGGTTCTTCCAGAATTCAAGTCCGTCGAATATATAAAAGCTGTGCAATCAAACGGCGGAGGAAAGACCGAGTTCGGCGATTGGTTTGAAGCGTTAGATTCGATGAGGAAACAAGTGGATGTTAGAGATTTTGATGTGGCCATAGTCGGAGCCGGAGCCTATGGATTTCCATTGTGTGCTTATATCAAGCAGAGTGGAAAGGATGCAATTCAGATGTCCGGCGCGACCCAGATTCTGTTTGGTATAAAGGGAAAGAGATGGGATGAGCATCCTGTAATATCTCAATTTTATAATGATGCTTGGATAAGACCATCAGAAAGTGAAAAGCCTCCCGAATCGGCAAAAGTAGAGGGAGGAAGCTACTGGTAATATAGATTTTATAAAAATAGGGCGTGTAAATAAGGATATGAAAATTGTAAAAGCTTTTGGCGGACTGGGCAATCAGATGTTTCAGTACGCATTTTACCTGTACTTAAAGGAGAATAACCCAGATACCTATTTTGATATCAAGGATTATGATATTCATGAATATCATTGTGGCTTCGAACTTACAAATATTTTTGGAGTTCAGACGGATGATGTGCCTCAAGACGCTATAAAGAAAATCTCAATACAACAAGAAAGTATCATTGTAAGACTGCTTAGAAAATATTTTGGAGCTAGACTTTGCAAGACGGATGAAATTTTTGAAAATAAAGAGTACACATTTGTGCCTTTCAGATGTTTTCAGTCGGACACAGTTTTGCGTGGAAATTGGCAGGATATTAATTATTTGATTCCAATTGAGAAAAAAATCCGATCAGTATTCACATTTCATGAGTTGAATGATAAAAAGAATGCTGAGACAGCGAAGAAAATAATGGACTCCAACAGTGTTAGCATACATATTAGAAGAGGTGATTATTTACAAACTTCAAATTTAGGTGGCGTAATCGGAGAGGATTATTATAAGAAAGCTATTGATTATATCGAAAAGAGAGTACAGAATCCAGTGTATATTGTATTTTCAGACGAAATTGAGTGGTGCAGACATACATTAAAAAATTTAAAAGCTGTATTCGTTGATTGGAACACTGGAACAGATAGCTATAAAGATATGCAGTTAATGTCCCTATGCAAGCATAATATTATTGCTAACAGTTCATTTAGTTGGTGGGGAGCATGGCTAAACCCAAATGAGAATAAAATTGTGATTATGCCGGAAGTGTGGGATGCTGAGTGCGCATATAATAAACTAGTATGGGATAGATGGCAAACTATGTAGGGGGATATCAATGTTAAAAATAGGGCTAATCGGTTTCTTTAATTACGGAGTGAAAGATATTGGCGGACAAGTTGTAAAAACAAGAAATTATGGCTCTTCACTTAGATGAGTGCTAAAATGACTAAAAAATGCCCGCAAAGCCAGTAATTAAGCGGCTTCAGAGCCGGTACATTACCAATATTCCAATATACTTTTTGTGGATACATTAAACAATGAGATAAAGACGCTAAACTGGATATTTCGGATTTTAGAGTACATAAGTATCATAATGGCTTTGAATTGGATAAAGGATTTGAATTGACGTTTGATGAAGCATCCGATGAAGAGATAAAAAATCTATCTTTTGATCAAAAAAAACCTTTTATCGTTTGATGAAAAAAATGGGATTTGAAGTTTACAAGCAATCACAATTTGAAGAAAGATTTAATAATATTGTAGTTGGAGAAGGGATTGTAAATTGAGATCTTTGTTTTACTGGGTATTGGCAGTTGTCATATTATCCAATGAATTTTAAGAGAAAACTAAGGTCATCTCTTAATTTTAAAAGAGAACTTAATAGAACGAACAAGGACATTCTTCGAGAAATTGAGTCTACTTAAATTTTTAGTGAGGTTTTTGCATGATACGCATAAATAAAAGTATAATACATTATTTAATGATTGCAATGTACATATGTTACACGATTGCATTTGCATTATCGTATTTATATACCGCCTTTTCACTATCATATGAAGTTGTTTCAAAGTTTGTTCCAGCTGTTTTGATAGTTATGAGTTGTTTATCGCTAATTTCGATGAGTAAATTCACAAACAGAGAGGCTATTATAATAGTTGGGATTATTTTAGTTTCGGGTATTTCGTATTATTTTTCTAAAGACAACGGTTTTTTATATATATCAATTTTTGTAATTGCCGCAAGAGATTTAGATATGAGGAAAATTATAAAACTAATTTTTTTATGCACGCTAATTACGACACTCTTGACCATAATTTGTGCCTCTCGTGGAATGATTAATGTACCGATCATAAATTATAATTATACACTGGGATTTGGACAGAAAAATCGCCTTGGGGCACTAATTTTTGCATTAGCTATGCAATGGTTTTATTTGCGTAATCAGTCCGTAAAATTTATGGAACGGCTTATTATAGTTATTTTTTGTTCGACCATTTGTTTATCGATTGACTCGTTTTCCCCTGTACTATTGTTGATAGGTTGGTTTATTGTTGATCTCCTCTTAAGAAAAACTAATCTTATTGAAAAATTATCAAAGTATAAATTTGAATATTTTCCATTTGTATTATTTTTCCTGTCTTTACTGCTTGTTGTGCTCTTTTCAATTGGAAACTCCTTTTCTCAGTTTTTGAATGCAACATTGACAGGTAGATTGAATCTCGTAGGATCATATTTATCGGAATATGGTTTTTCACTCCTTGGTCAAAATGTTGAACTGGATGTCCCATTTGACAATTCATATATTAGAATAGGAACTGTTAATGGGATTCTGCCACTACTTTTAATTCTATATGGTTATGTTAGAGTTATAAAAAAATTGATAATCAAAAAAGAACCTGTGGCATTGAGCATTGTAATCACTTTTTTAATTCAAGGCTTTGTCGAATCTTTTATGAGTTCAATTGTATATAATTTTTCATTGTTATTTCTTGTTACAGCAATTTATGATAGAGATTTGAACTTGGAACAGAAGAAAGAAATCTTACCAATAGAGGATCAGGTTTAAATTGAGGAGAAAACTATGGATATAAAACGTTTTATTGAGGAACTTAATCTTTTATCTTTCGACGGATTTGAGGATGTCGAAATAGGCGATGCTGTAGTAATACCAATGTTAAACGAATGTTATTTGAAACAAACATTTAAACACAAAATCGGCATATTAAAACGATTTTTAAATTGCATTTTTGGAAAACAAAGAACATTCGAGTGCGTTTGTAAAGGAGATTCTAAAAAGAACTTATTTATTTTTTCAGGTATATTTTACAGAAAAGATTATATACGGCTG